>NZ_SCFL01000020.1:0-59400 GCF_007000305.1 Rhizobium sp. rho-13.1
ACGCAGCTTTCAGCGCGATCCGCCGGCGGTGCAGGACAGGCTCGGTGTAGCCGTTGGGCTGATTGCGGCCTTCGAGCACCAGTTCAAGCGCCGCCTGGAACGCGATGGA
The DNA here is from genome assembly GCF_007000305.1 of Rhizobium sp. rho-13.1. NCBI lineage: Bacteria > Pseudomonadati > Pseudomonadota > Alphaproteobacteria > Hyphomicrobiales > Rhizobiaceae > Rhizobium > Rhizobium sp. rho-13.1. Next base: position 110 of record NZ_SCFL01000020.1, read on the forward strand.
GGCATCGTAGTCCTTTGCCATCGGCCGGTAGAGCGGATCGCCTGCATTCTGACGATCGACGACTTCAGCCATCCGCCGCATGGTCTCAATGATCTGGCTCTCGCTCACCACCTTGTGGTGCAGCCAGTTGGCCATGTGCTGGGCGGAGATGCGCAGCGTCGCGCGATCTTCCATCAGGCCGACATTGTTGATGTCGGGCACCTTCGAGCAGCCGATGCCCTGGTCGACCCAGCGCACGACATAGCCGAGGATGCCTTGAGCATTGTTGTCGAGCTCGTGCTGGATTTCCTCCGGCGTCCAGTTCGGCCTGACGGCGACCGGAACGGAAAGAATATCGGACAGCTTGGCGCGGGCGCGGTCCTTTAGCCCTTGCTGGACGGTTGCGACATTGACGCGATGGTAATGCGTGGCATGCAGGGTTGCGGCTGTCGGCGATGGCACCCAGGCTGTGTTGGCGCCGGCCTTGGGATGGGCGATCTTCTGCTCCAGCATCGCCGCCATCAGGTCCGGCATGGCCCACATGCCCTTGCCGATCTGCGCATGGCCGGACAGGCCGCAGGCAAGGCCGATATCGACATTCCAGTTCTCGTAAGCGGCGATCCAGGCGGCCTGCTTCATGTCGCCCTTGCGGATCATCGGGCCTACTTCCATCGAGGTGTGGATCTCGTCGCCGGTGCGGTCGAGGAAGCCTGTGTTGATGAACACCACGCGCTCCCGGGCAGCGCGAATACACTCCTTCAGATTGATGGTGGTGCGGCGCTCCTCGTCCATGATGCCCATTTTGATGGTGTTGCGGGGCATGCCGAGCACGTCCTCGACGCGCGAGAAGATCTCGGCTGCGAAGGCCACTTCTTCCGGCCCGTGCATCTTCGGCTTGACGACGTACATGGAATCCTCGCGCGAATTCTGGTGCCGACCGTTGGGGCCGATGTCGTGAAGGGCGATCAGCGCTGTGATGGCGGCATCCATGATGCCCTCCGGCACCTCGAGCCCGTCGCGGTCGAGAATAGCCGGATTGGTCATGAGGTGGCCGACATTGCGGATCAGCATCAGCGAGCGGGCGTGCACGAGGACGCCTGTTCCATCCGGCGCCGTGTAGGAGACATCCGGGTTGAGGTGCCGCGTGAAGGTCTTGCCGCCCTTTTCCACCTCTTCCGTGAGATCGCCCTTCATCAGCCCAAGCCAGTTGCGGTAGACAGCCGTCTTGTCCTCGGCGTCGACTGCGGCGATAGAATCTTCGCAATCCATGATCGTGGTGATCGCCGATTCCAGCCGGACATCGGAGATGTGGCCGGCGTCGCTCTTGCCGATCGCCGTCGTCGCATCGATGACTATCTCGATATGGATGCCGTTGTTCTTCAAAAGCAGATGGGTCGGCGCGGCGCTGTCGCCGAGATAGCCGGCAAACTGCGCAGCGCTGGTCAGCTCAACCGGCTTTCCAATAGCCGCAGTAACGTCGAGCTTTCCGTCGACGACGGCGAACCCCGTAACATCCTTCCAGCTGGCACCGGAGAGCGGCACGGCCGCATCGAGGAAGTCGCGGACCCAGGCGATCACCTTGGCACCGCGCGTTGGATTGTAGCCCTTACCCTTGTCAGCCCCGTCGCTCTCCGGGATGGCATCGGTGCCGTAGAGAGCATCGTAGAGCGAGCCCCAGCGGGCGTTGGCAGCATTCAGCGCATAGCGTGCGTTCATGACCGGCACGACTAGCTGCGGCCCGGCGATGGTGGCGATCTCAGCGTCGACGTGGGCGGTGGAGACGGTGAAATCCGGACCTTCCGGGAGCAAGTAGCCGATCTCGCGCAGGAAAGCCTGGTAGGCCTCCATATCAGTGGGCGCGCCGTTCTTGCGATACCAGTCATCGATCTGAAGCTGCAGTTCGTCGCGGCGGGCAAGCAGTGCCCGGTTCTTCGGGGCAAGGTCATGGACGATAGCGGAAAAGCCGGCAAAGAACGCATCGGCCGCAACGCTTGAGCCGGGCAAGGCCTCGTCGACCAGGAAATCGTGCAGCGCTGCATCGATCTGCAGTCCGTTCTTGTCAATACGCTTCATGTCGCTCGCTCCTGAAATTCGCATGGAGCGTAGTTAGCGGCGACGAACTCACCTAGTCAATTCGGCGATAGTGAATAACATTTATGCCATCTGAGAAATAACGGCCTGGGCTAAAGCTCCCAGTAGGGGACGGGGCCATAGAGGTCGGCGAGAAAGTCGATGAACAGGCGCACCTTGGACGGAAGATGCTGGCGGCTGGGGTAGACGGCTGAAAGCGCCACATTCTGCGATCCCTCGAACTGCTGCAGGACCTGCACGAGGCTGCCCTGCTTCAGCTCGGGACCGACATCCCATGTCGAGCGCAGGGCAATGCCCAGGCCGGCGATCACCGCCTCGCGGATCACCTCGCTGGAGTTTGTATTGAGCATGCCCTCGGGCCTCAGCGTCACATGCCCGCTCGGCCCCTCGAGCCGCCAGGCATCGTTGTTATGGGCGGGAATGCAGGTATGGCGGTCGAGATCGTCGATATTGGATGGCGCGCCGTGTTCGGCGATGTAGGCCGGCGAGGCGCACAGCACTCGCCGCACCGGTGCCAGCCGGCGTGCTACGAGGCTGGAATCGATCAGCTCCGCGATGCGGATGGCAACATCGAAACCGCCACCGACGATATCCGTCATCTCGTCGGTCAGGACGAGGTTGATCGCCAGATTGGGGTGTCGGGCCATGAAGACCTTCAGGTTCGGCGCGACATGCATGCGGCCGAAGGAGGTCGGCGCCGAAATCTTGAGGATGCCCTGTGTTTCCGCAGAACGACCGGCGATGTAGGACTCGGCATCCTCCAGCCCCGCCAGGATTGCGAGCCCCCGGTCGTAGAAGCCCTGGCCTATCTCCGTCAGCGACAGCTGCCGCGTTGTCCGCTGCAGCAGCCGCGTTCCAAGCTGGTCTTCCAGCCGTTTGATGCGTTTCGAAACCACTGCCGGCGAAAGCCCATGCGCGCGCCCGGCATCGGACATGCTGCCGCTCGAGACGACTGCAATGAAGATCTGAAGGTCATGGAAATTGATCATTCGGAGATCCCCGTCCTATCCTGTTCGTGCCCCGACGAGCCGGAATTTCCGGGCGTGCCAGGGCTTCTTCGATAGGACATTTGTTCCGGCTTTGCAAAAGTCCTTTGCACTATTCACCGCTTGGCAAGAATGCCGGATATGCTAGACATGAAGCTTCTGGGTGTCGCTGAGGAGGGCGCCATGACTGATGCGATCGAGTTCCTGACGCTGCGGCCGGATGTACTGGCCCGACGCGCGGAGATCGTTGCCGACCTCGTCGGTCTCCTGCCGCCGGAGTGCCTCATCCACGAGCCGCGCGAACTCATGCCGTTCGAGACGGACGCCTTCGTTTCCTACAGGCGCATGCCGCTGGCGGTGGCTTTGCCGCGCACGACTGACGATGTGGCCGTCGTGCTCGGCTACTGCCACCGAAACGGTATCCCGGTCGTGCCGCGCGGCGCGGGCACCTCGCTCTCCGGCGGGGCCATTCCGCAGGAAGACGCCGTCGTCATCGGCCTGTCGAAGATGAACACCATCCTCGATATCGATTTTGACAACCGCACCGCCACCGTTCAGGCCGGCGTCACCAATCTCAGCATTTCCGAACGCGTCTCCGGCGACGGCTTCTTCTACGCCCCGGACCCGAGCTCGCAACTCGCCTGCACCATCGGCGGCAATATCGCCATGAATTCCGGCGGCGCGCACTGTCTGAAATACGGCGTGACGACCAACAACCTGCTCGGCGTCACCATGGTGCTCGTCGATGGCACCGTCATCACACTCGGCGGCAAGGCGCTCGATGCGTCCGGCTACGATCTCCTCGGCCTCGTCTGCGGCTCTGAAGGCCAGCTCGGCATCGTCACCGAGGCGACGGTGCGGCTGATCGCCAAGCCTGAGGGAGCCCGCCCGGTGCTTTTCGGCTTCGACACGTCGGAGCATGCAGGCGCCTGCGTTTCCGAGGTCATCGCGTCAGGCATCATCCCCGTTGCCATGGAATTCATGGACAAACAGGCGATCGAGATCTGCGAGGCCTTTGCCCATGCCGGCTATCCGCTCGATGTCGGCGCGCTGCTGATCGTCGAGGTCGAGGGATCGGAGGCAGAGATGGACCTGATGCTGAAGAGCATCGTCGAGATCGCCGGCCGGCACCAGGTGAAGACCGTCCGCGAATGCCAGTCGGCCACAGAGGCGGCACTGATCTGGAAGGGCCGTAAATCGGCTTTCGGCGCCACCGGACGCATTGCCGACTATATCTGCATGGACGGCACGGTGCCACTCAGCCAGTTGTCCTACGTGCTGCAGAAGACCGGCGAGATCGTTGCGCGCTACGGCCTGCGGGTCGCCAACGTCTTCCATGCCGGAGATGGCAACATGCATCCGCTGATCCTGTTCAATGCCAACGACCCGAAGGAATCCGCCGACGCCGAGGCGGCCGGCATGGACATCCTGAGGCTCTGCGTCGATGCAGGCGGCTGTCTGACCGGCGAGCACGGGGTCGGCATCGAGAAACGCGACCTTATGCGGCATCAATATGCCGAGGTCGACCTCGCCCAGATGATGGCAGCCCGCAGCGCCTTCGACGAAGGCTGGCTTCTCAACCCCTCCAAGGTCTTCCCCCTCGATGGACGCGCCGCCCGATGACGCTTATCCCGACCACGGAAGAGGAAGCGGCCACTATCATCCGCGATCACGCCTCCAAAGGCCACGCGCTGTCGATCGTTGGCGGCAACAGTCGCGCCGGTTTCGGCAATGCAGTTTCCACCCATTCGGAGCTGACGTCGCGCGGAATGACGGGCATCGTCGCCTATAATCCCGGCGAGATGGTAATGACGGCGCGTGCAGGCACGCCAGTCGAGGAAATCGAGGCGGCGCTGGCGGCCAGCCACCAGATGATGGCCTTCGAGCCCATGAACCATTCTCCCCTGATGGCAACTTCCGGGGTTCCGACCATCGGCGGCATTTTCGCCGCCAATGCGTCCGGCCCGCGTCGCATCCTCGCAGGGGCTGCCCGCGACAGCCTGCTCGGCGTGCGTTTCGTCAACGGTCGCGGCGAGATCGTCAAGGCGGGCGGGCGGGTGATGAAGAATGTCACCGGGCTCGATCTTCCCAAACTGATGGCCGGGTCGCACGGCACGCTTGGCCTGCTCACCGAGGTCACTTTCCGCGTACCGCCGAGCCCCAAGACGGAGCAGACGCTCGTGATCTCCGATCTTACGGATGAAGCTGCGACCAAGGCGATGGCCGCCGCCATGGCGCTGTCGGTAGAGGTATCGGGTGCCGCGCACCTGCCGGTCACGGTCGCCTCGACATTCGCGCCCGCCGCCTGGTCCGCTCATTCCGCCATGGTCTTGCGCATCGAAGGTCTTGCCGCATCGGTTGACGTGCGGATGGAGAAACTCAGTCGCGCCATGGCAGGCATCGGCCCCGTCGGCCAGCTGCCGGATGCCGAAAGCAAAGCCGTGTGGCGCGCGATACGCGATGTCGTGCCCTTTGCCGACGGCACGATGCGGCCGGTCTGGCGTGTCTCCGTCGCCCCCGGCGCCGGCCATCGGCTGGTCGCCGCCCTTAGGCAGGAGGCCGGAGTCGATGCCTTCTACGACTGGCAGGGCGGCCTTGTATGGCTGCGGATGGAAGCCGAGCCGGATGGCGCCGTGCTGCGCCGTCACATCGCCAATGCCGGCGGCGGTCACGCGACATTGCTGCGCGCCACGCCGGACGCCCGCGCGCAAAACGACGCCTTCGAGCCGCAACAGCCAGCGGTGGCGCTTCTCTCGGCGCGTATCAAACAGAAATTCGATCCGGCAGGCATATTCAATCCAGGGAAGATGGGATGAGCGGTGACGTTCCCCATCAGCGAAAGATCCGATGCAGACCAATTTCACCGCCGAACAGCTGACCGATCCGAGCGTTGCTTTTTCGGAGCAGATCCTACGAAAATGCGTCCATTGCGGCTTCTGCACCGCCACCTGTCCGACCTATGTGACGCTCGGCAACGAGCTCGATAGCCCGCGCGGCAGGATCTACCTGATCAAGGACATGCTGGAAAACGGCCGGGCCGCCGACGCCGAAGTGGTGACCCACATCGACCGCTGCCTGTCGTGCCTTGCCTGCGTCACCACCTGTCCGTCCGGTGTCGACTATACCCACCTCATCGACCACGCCCGCGCCCATATCGAGGAAACCTACAAGCGGCCGCTGATGGACCGCATGATCCGCAATCTGCTGGCATCGGTCCTGCCTTACCCCCGCCGCTTCCGGCTGGCGCTCGGTCTCGCCAGGCTGGGGCGGCCGTTTGCCTCGCTGCTTCGGCGCGTGCCGGCGCTGCTGCCTTTTGCAACGATGCTCGACCTCGCACCCCGCGCCATCCCGCCGTCCTCGCCATTCGCAAAACCCGGCACCCATGCCCCGAAGGCTGAAAAGCGCGGCCGCGTGGCGATCCTGACGGGATGTGCGCAACCGGTGCTCGATCCGGCGATCAACGCGGCGACGATCCGGCTGCTGACGCGGCTCGGCGTCGAGGTCGTGGTACCAGCCGGCGAGGTATGCTGCGGCTCGCTTGTCCACCATATGGGCCGCGAGCATCAGGCGCTGGTGCAGGCGCGCGCCAATGTCGACGTCTGGGTCGGCGAAATCGACCGGGGTGGCCTCGATGCCATCATCATCACCGCCTCCGGCTGCGGCACGACGATCAAGGACTACGGCCATATGCTGCGGCTCGACCCGGCCTACGCAGAAAAGGCGGCCCGGGTCTCGGCGCTGACCAAGGACATCACCGAATATCTGTCAGGGCTGGATCTCCCGCGACAGCAGCCAAAGGGCATCGCCGTCGCCTATCATTCCGCCTGCTCGATGCAGCATGGCCAGAAGATCACCACCGCGCCGAAGCTGCTGCTGAAAGCTGCTGGCTTTACCGTGAAGGATCCCGCCGAAGGTCATCTCTGCTGCGGCTCGGCCGGCACCTACAACATCATGCAGCCCGTCATTTCCGGCCAGCTCAAGGCCCGCAAGGTGCGCAATCTCGAAGCCACCCGCGCCGATATCATCGCCACCGGAAACATCGGCTGCATCACCCAGATCGCCACCGGCACCGCAACCCCGATCCTGCACACGATAGAACTGCTGGACTGGGCCTATGGCGGCGATGTCCCGCAAAAGCTGCGAGGGTTGGCTGGACTGGTAGATCAGGTTCAAGGGCCGCTTTCGTCATAGGTTTCTGGCGCAGTCGCGTGAAAGGTCACACGCGAGGACCGACAGCAGGGCCACTTTGGATCACATGGTAGATATTGGGCGCTTCTACGCGCGTCACTCGACCGTCTTAATCTCGGGATAATTCATCGGTTTCCCGTCGGTTGGCTAAAATGAGTAACTGCATGATCGAGATCCAAGGTCACTTTAGGAAGATTTCCGGACGCTTCTTCCGTTCTGTTTTGTTGGATCGTGTTGACCACGTGCTGGAACCTCCCATTGGGACGCATGCAGGTCGTTATCACCGGCACGGAGAGCCAACACTTTATACGAGCGCGACCTTCGAATGGGCCGTTATGGCGATAGCCGGATACATGCGTCAGGACAGTCGGCCACGCGTCGTTGTCCCGCTTCACGTCGGCGAAGCTCTTGTGCTCGATCAACATGACGAGAATGCTTGCAGTCAGCTTGGTATCGATCGAGAATTGTCAAATGAGTCCTGGCAAACTGCGTTGTCGGAGGGTCGGGAGCCACCCTCCTGGCACAACGCAGACATAGCCCGGCGCGCCGGAGCTGATGGAATTATCGACAGATCGCGCCTTATCCCGGGCGGGTGGCACCTGAACCTGTTCCGCTGGAATCAACTCGGCGGCCCCACTGTTGACGTCTGTGGTCCGCCCGTGCCTATTGAGCTCACTGCCGATGGACCCGTTTGGGGTCTTTGATCACAAGCGGATGCCCCGTTGATGTCCTCGACCCGCCGCTAGGGCCTGGGAGCGATCATTCGCCTGTCGGCAAAGATAAACTCAGTTTGCGCAAGGTTCTACGCCGGCTCTTCCGCCCTTGCCGGCAGCAGTACCTTTGCCGGCTTTCCCGTCCTTGCCATTTCGTCCGGAGACACCGCACCTGATACCGATGTGCGCCGACTGATCCCGGGACGCAGCGGCGGACGTGCTCGCGGCACCTTGCTTTGGCGGTCGTGGAATTACTTTGACCTCGTTAGCAGCGGCGATACCCCAACTTACGAGAAATAATGCCGAGACAGCTACGAACGTCATCCGGCGCGAATTGGAAGCAAACATGTCGCAAACTCCTCGCCATCGGTCGTGCACCGCGTGACGGCGGTCTGCGTTAGCAGGTCTTTCAGCTGCTAACGCCAGCAAATTCTCAGACCGGATCTGCGCCGATGGCGGCGAGCGCGGCGCGGGCGACTTCGAAATCCTGGTCGCCGCTGCCGGAACCGATGCCGATGGCGCCTGCAAGCTTGCCGGCGAAACGGATCGGCAGGCCGCCCGGCAGGTGGGTGACGCCGCCCTGGGAGGCGATGCCGGCGGCGGCCCCGAATTCAAAGGCCATGCCGCCCGTCGGCGCGTTGATCGACGCCGCGGTGCGGGCCTTGGCGCGGGCGGTGTGCATGCTGAGATATTTGGCGCCGTCCATGCGCAGGCTGGCGATCGTCTCGCCGCTGGCATCGACGATGTGGATGCACTGGGGCACGCCCATCGCGACGGCCTTGTCGACTGCGGCCGATACGGCCTGCAACGCGCCGGCATGGCTGAGGGTCAGGGTTTCGCGTGTGAATGTCATGTCTCTTACCTCGATTTCGAAGGAATGACCGATCGCATGGCGAGCGGTCCTTGTCAGTTCAACTTGGCGAGAGCCTTCCCGGCCTTGTCGAAGAGATGGCAGTTGTGCGGCTCTATGCCGAGCTTGATCGGGGCATGGAGGGCGGTTTTGTCAGCGCCATCCGTCTGTACCACAAGTGATATGTCAGGCGAGATGTCGACGTGAAAGACCGTCAATCCGCCAAGCCGTTCGGCAAGGATAGCCTTGCCGTCGAACTGACCGGTCTCGCCGATACGGATATGCTCCGGCCGGATCCCGAGCGTGATTTCATCGCCGACCTTGATCTCGCCAGGGGCGACAGCGACGGGTATCTCAACACCGTCCAAAGCAACCACCGTCACGCCAACCGGACCAATGGCATCGACGCGGACCGGGAGCAGGTTCATCTTCGGCGAGCCGATGAAGCCGGCAACAAAGATATTGGCCGGGTGATTGTAGAGATCGAGCGGCGATCCCACCTGCTCGATGCGGCCGGCATTCAGCACGACGATCTTGTCGGCCATGGTCATCGCCTCTATCTGGTCATGGGTGACATAGATCATCGTCGCTTCCAGCGTCTGGTGCAGACGCATCAGTTCGAGACGCATGTTGACGCGCAAGGCGGCGTCGAGATTGGACAGCGGCTCGTCGAACAGGAAGATCTTCGGGTTGCGGACGATGGCCCGGCCGATGGCAACGCGCTGGCGCTGCCCGCCGGACAGATCTTTGGGTCGCCGGTCGAGCAGGTGCGAGAGCTCCAGGACCTTGGCTGCCGCGTTGACCTTGGCGTCGCGCTCACTGACCGGGATGCCGGCGATCCGGAGTGCAAAGCCCATGTTTTCCGCCACCGTCATGTGCGGGTATAGCGCATAGGACTGGAACACCATGGCCAGCCCACGCTCGGAGGGATCGATATCGTTCGCCCGGACACCATCGATGACAAGATCGCCGCCGGTGATATTCTCGAGACCGGCGATCATCCGCAGCAGGGTGGACTTGCCACAGCCCGATGGCCCAACGAACACCACGAATTCGCGGTCGACGACGTCGAGGTCGATGCCCTTGATGACTTCGACCGCACCATAGACCTTGCGGGCATCGCGCAGTTTAAGATTGGCCATGACGAGCCTCCGTTGTGCTGGCGGGACTGTCCCCGCCTGAATTGTTCGGTTGGGCCGCAAACGTGGCGGTATCCCTGTCCTCGCTGTGCAGGACCAGGCTCGCCGCCCCGATCAGCCCGGCGTGACGACCGAGTTGGGCCGCGACAATCGGAACGTCGCGGTAGGCGGACATGGCACGCTCGGCGACCGTGGCCTTGATCTGTGCATGCAGCATATCGAAGCCGTGGGAGATGCCACCGCCGACGACAATGATGTCCGGCGAATAGAGGTGCAGCAGATTGGTGAGACCGATGCCAAGCCAGCGAGCTTCGACCGCCAGCATCTCCAGCGCCTGCCGATCACCCCGGCGTGCCGCATCGACGACATGCCGGCCGGTGACATCGCCATCGGCCGACAGCGCCCGCATCATCGATCCGTCGAAAGGCCGCGTGCCGGTGGTCGCCCTTCGGCCGAGCGCGGTGCCCGAGGCCAAGGCTTCGAAGCAGCCGATCGCGCCGCAAAAGCAGCGCTCTCCCTCGTTGGTGATCGTCATATGGCCGATTTCAGCCGCAAGCCCCCGTCGCCCGTGCAGGATACGGCCATCGGCGATGACGCCGCCACCGATACCGGTCGAAACGGTGGCAAAGACCATGGAGGCCGCACCTCTGCCAGCGCCGTATCGCCACTCGCCCAGAGCGGCGGCGTTGGCGTCGTTCTCGAGCCAGACCGGCAGCTTGAAGTGCTCCAGCAGGATGTCTGCGAGCGGAACGTCATGCCAGCCGGTGAGGGTCGGCGGCGCAATGACGATGCCGGAAACGGGATCGAGCGGCCCAGGAGCACCGACGCCGACGCCGACCGGTTCGATGTTTGGCGTTTGCCCCCTGATCTCGGCGGCTAGCGCCTGCATTTGTCCGATGACTGCACGCGGCCCGTCCGCTGCCAGCGTTGGCACCGACAGGAATGACAGCAGGTCGCCCGCGCGGTTCACCATCGCGGCCCGCAGCTCCGTTCCACCGAGGTCGAATGCGAGGGCGGCGTCTGTCACTGGGCGTGGCTTTCCAGGGCATGCAGCCATTTCATCCGGGCGGCCAGATCCTTGTCGCCAAAGGCCAGCGACCCCAGGACGACTGTCTCGGCGCCAGCAGCACGCAGAAGCGGCACGGTCTGTTCGCGAATACCACCATCTGCGGCAAGGACGATTTCGGCTTCACGGCCGGCAGCGCGGATGAGCGCGCGCGCCTCGATCAGCCGATCACATGCCTTTTCCGACAGGCTCTGACCTTTCACGCCGATGGACGTTCCGAGCAACGTCACGAAGGCAACATGCGGCAGGAACGGCTTGACCGCTTCCACCGGCGTCTCCAGCCGCAGGACAACACCGCCGGCTGCGCCCATTTCCTTGGCGATCGCCAATGCCCGAAGACCGGCCTCGCCGTTTTCCGCATGGACGCTGATGAGGTCGGCACCGGCCTCGATGAACTGACGGGTCTGCTCCTCGACGATCTCGGCTTCGACCATCAAGTGAACGTGGATGGGCTTTGCGGTGGACTTGGCAATGCGGGCCACGAGATCGGGGAAGAACAGGAAGCCCGGGGTAAAGCGCGCATCCGCAACGTCGATATGATGCAGGTCGACGTGATCCTCGATCCGTTTGAGATCGGTTTCCATGTTTATAAGATCGGCCGACCAGAGTGAGAATTCGCCGAGCAGGCGGTCGCGGGGGAGGGCGGCGATGGCGGCGGGGCCAGAGAGGGTCTTCGTGATCATGATGCGAAACGGCTCCGGAGGGTTTCAGAGGAGAGGAATTGCGAGATGGCGCTTTGGGTCTCTGCGAAATGACGGGCCTTGTCGGCAGCCTTGGCGGCGACCTCGACGAAGGCGGCGCCTGGAATTGTGGCCGCAAGCGTTTCGGCTGATGACAGCGGATGGATAGCGTCCTGCCGGTTGCCGATGACAAGCGTCGGAACGTCAAGCGCAGCGGCCGAGGTCTTGGTCACGTCCGGTCCGTCGCTTGCGATATCGACGAGTACCTTTGCGAAGGCGGCAGCGTCAGGTCGATCGAAATAGCCGAGCAGGGATGCGAAATTGTCCGGCGCGTCCCGTTGAAGGTCGGACCCCGTCTCTGAGGCGACAAATAGGTCGCGTGCTTGCTCGAGCGGATGAGTAAGGATGAGTTTGCCGACAGTGCGGATCGGCGCCATGTTTTCGGGCGCGGCATCGAAGGTCCAGGCTGGCCGCACCAACACCAGAGCTGCGATGCGGTCCTTGTGGAAATGGGCCAGATGGAGCGCGATGGCGGCGCCCATGGAAATACCGCCGACGGCGAGGCGCTCGATGCCGCACCGATCGGCAGCCGCGAGAACGTCGTCGGCAAACATGGCGATTGAAAACGGCCGCCGGCTGCCGAGCGACGAGCTGCCATGGCCGCGACATTCCACAGTCAGGCGCCTGAAGCCGCGGCCGTCGGGAAAGGCCTGCGCCACCTGCGCGTCATTGCCTCCCAGCCCGTGCTGGAAGAGCACCGGCGGACCGTTGCCGAAGTCGAAGACGGCAAGCTCGGCATCGTCGCGGGTGAGATAGACTGGCTCGCTCATCCGACCATTCCCTTCAGGAAGGCTGCAACGCCGGAGGCCTCATCGGCCGCGAGCCCATGGGTAACGAGGGCCCCGTCGAAGCCGGAGGCTTTAAGGCGGGCGAGGAAATCGCCGAAATCCACGACGCCCTTGCCGGCAGTGGCAAAGCTACCATCCGCATGGCGGTCCTTGGCGTGCGCCATGGCGACGTGTCCGGCAGCCGTATCGACCGCTCGCGCCACGATGGATCGCGCCTCGTCAGGCGTGGCAGCCTCGAACAGGTTGGCGGGATCGAGGACGATGTGCAGCTTGCGCGATCCCATCTCGGCGATCAGTCGCATGGCATCTTCTGCCGAGGTCACGATGTTCGCCTGCTCAGGCTCGATGCCGAGCATGACGCCATAGCCTTCGGCCAGTGCCAAGGCCTTGGCCATCTCCAGGGCCATGTCGGCCCAGGCGGAAGGATCGGCATTGTCCGGGTGGTGCGCCCACTGATCGACAGGGTTGCGGCTGCCTGTGCAGAGCGTGACCAGCGGAATGGCAAGCGCCGCAGCAGTTCTGATCACGACCTCCAGCTGCCTCAGCCCGGCCTGTCTGACGGCAGGGTCCGGATGGGCCATGTTATAGGTCCCGGACAGCGCCACCAGCGAGACGCCACTCGTCTCGGCAGCCGTCCGGATGGCGGTGATAGTGCTCTCCGGCACGGCGTCCGGCATCGATGGCAGGCCGCAGCAGGCAAGATTGAACTGCGTCGCTGAATAGCCGTTGCCGGCGACCGCCGACAGGACGGCAAGCGGATCTGTCCCCGGAAAGGTCTTGGCGAAGATACCGACCTGCATCAGACCGATCCCGTCACGGATGCGATTTTGACGCGTTCGCCGGTTTCAACCGAACGGGCAATGGCGACCATGGCACGGATCGAGGCAATGCCGTCATCGACATTGGCGCCGCGCATCGGAGCCCCGGTCAGAACCGTATCGGCGAGACCCTCCAGCTGGCGGCGGAAGAAATGCCCATCGGCGCCCAGAGGCCTGCGGGTGGTCGCGTCCTTCTCGTGGAAGATATCGACCTCGCTGGCGCGGAAATACCAGGGATTGAAGGTCTTGGCGAGAACGGACCCGTGCTCGCCATAGAGCTGGAAGCCCTCGTGCCAATCCATCCTGACGGCAACGGTCAGATCGAGATGGCCGAGCGCTCCGTTGGCAAATTCGGTTTCGACGAACCAGCAATAGGCACCGGCTCGCTCCAGCAGGCGTGCCCGGACCGCGACCAGTTCGCCGCAGAAAAAGCGCGCCGTATCGACCAGATGAGAGCCGTGCGCCAGCATGAAATACTGCCGAAGATCGGCCTTCGGATTACCGCCCGGCTTGCGTGCCAGCTTGCTGGTTACCGGCAGCGGCTGGACGGCGTCGGTGTTGGTGTAGCGGTGCGTGGAATCGCAGTACCAGGCCTTGAGCGCGAAGATCTGGCCGATATCGTCGCGCACGAAGTCGCGCGCCGCTTCCAGAGCCGGATCGAAGCGCTTCATGTGGCCGACCTGCAGGATCTTGCCCGAGCGCTTCACCGCATCGGCCAGCTGCTGGCCTTCCTCGACGGAAACGCCGATCGGTTTTTCGCAGAGAACATGCTTGCCTGCGTCGAGAGCCTTGATCGACATCGGCACATGGTAGGCATCGGAGGTGGCGACGATCACGGCTTCGAGCTCGGGATCGGCCAGCATGGCGTCGTAGTCGCCGTACATCTTCTGCGGCTCGTAGGTCGCACCCATGCGCGCCAGGAGATCCGGTGCTGCATCGCAGATTGCGTAGAGATCGGCGTTACGCGCTTTCACACAAGATTCGAGATGGGCAAATTGGGCAATCGGCCCACAGCCGAGAACGCCCACCCGCAATCGACGCTGTTCTTTCTCGATCATTGCACTTCTTCCTTATGCACCATAGCCGCGCATTGTCTGGCGGTTGAGTTTCACGGCAGCAGCGGGATCGCGCCCCGCCGTCTCGGATTCTTCCTCGAGCACCAGCCAGCCGTTGAAGTTCGGCGCCTTGCCGACGATGTCGAGCACGGCCGGCGTGTCGAGCACGCCCTCGCCAAGCATCGCCCACTGGTCGTTGGCATCGACATCCTTGAGGTGAAGGTAGCGGATGCGGGCCTGGTAGGTTTTGAGAGTGTCGAGGATGTCGTCGTGACCGCGCAGGATGTGCCCGGTATCCGGGATCCAGCCGACCAGCGCGGGATCCAGCAGCCCAAAGATCGTGTCGTAATCGGCCCGGTCGAACAGCAGAGTGTTATGATGCGAACTCGGATGCACCGCCACCGTGACGCCCGATGCCTGGCCGAGGGCCGCAGCACGATTGTAGAACTCGGCGGCGACTTTGAATTTCTCCCCGCGTGGGCCGTCCGATACGACCGTGGCAGAGCCGATCGACACCAGTGCGCCCTCGAAATGGGAAGCGAAATCGACCCAGCGCTGCGCGACGACCAGATCGGCGTCAATGTGGTCGGCAACCGTGAACCCCGTCTGCGAGCCGAAGGCGAAGGACACCAGGTGCAGTCCGTGGTTGGCCAGCGCCTTCTTGAAATCGGCAGGCTTGTCAGCATAGCGGCCGATCATCGTATCGGTGATTTCGATGCCCTCGTAACCGCCGGCGGCGATTGCTGCCAACAGGTCATCGGCGGTCCCGCTCCAGCCGGCGCCCAGCATCTCCCATGTAAACGTCTGGCAGCCGACCTTGAAATCCGTGGTCATTGTCTATTCCTTGATTCCGCCTTGCGTCAGGCCTTCGATGATGTGTCGCTGGAAGACCAGCACGAGTATGATGAGCGGCACGGTGACGACAGCCGACGCAGCCGCGATATCTCCCCAGGGCACGTAGTACTGGTTCGTGAAGTTGGCGATGCCGACGGGAATGGTCTGGCTGTCGGGATCGGAGGTGAAGGCCAGCGCGAACAGGAACTCGTTCCAGGCGGTAATGAAGGCCAGCAGCCCTGTCGTCACAAGGCTCGGCAGCGACATCGGCAGGATGATGTGCCAGAGGAGGCCGACGACACCGACGCCATCCATCCGCGCCGCCTCGTCGATTTCGCGCGGCAGGGTTTCGAAATAGCCAAACAGCACCCAGGTCACCAACGGCAGACCCAGCGCAAGATAGGTGATGATCAGAGCGGTATGGGTGTCGAGGAGACCGAGATCCGAGGCCAGCAGATAAAGCGGGCCGACAAGCGCGATCTGCGGGAACATCGACACCGACAGGATCACCATCAGGATCCCGAACCGGCCCTTCACATCGAGCCGCGACAGCGCAAAGGCCGACAGGGAACCGACGATCAGGCAGAGCGCCGTGGTCGACAGCGAGACGATCAGCGAGTTCAGCACATAGTGATGCAGGCCCTTCTCGACGAACGCATTGTAGTAATGCTCCAGCGTGAAGGGATGCGGAATGAGAGACGGCGTGCCTTCGGTCAGCGCCTTGTCGAGCTGCAGCGAGGTCGAGAACTGCCAGAGGAACGGCCCGGCCGACCATATCAGGATAAACAGCGCACCGGCATAGATCACAGTAGTCTGGAGAACGGAGCGGCCCTGGGTCATGTCGTCTTCCTTATCTGCCGGACGAGGAAGAGGCAGAACACCACCGCGATCACGCC
Source organism: Rhizobium sp. rho-13.1 (assembly GCF_007000305.1). Taxonomy (NCBI): domain Bacteria; kingdom Pseudomonadati; phylum Pseudomonadota; class Alphaproteobacteria; order Hyphomicrobiales; family Rhizobiaceae; genus Rhizobium; species Rhizobium sp. rho-13.1. The sequence goes on from NZ_SCFL01000020.1 coordinate 16,253, forward strand.
TTCAGTCAGGAACATCGCCGTGGAGACTGCCGAGCCGTAGCCGAACTGCAGGGTCGAAAAGAGGATCTTGTAGGACAGCGTCGACAGCGTTTCGGTGGAATCGGCGGGGCCGCCGCCGGTCAGCACGTAGACAAGGTCGAAGATGCGGAACGCGTCCAGCGCACGGAACAGTCCGGCGATCAGCAGCGTTGGCAGCAGCAGCGGCAGGCGGATGTTCCAGAAGATCACCCAGGCCTTGGCGCCGTCCATCCGCGCCGCCTCGATCAGAGACTTCGGAACGGTCTGCAATCCGGTCAGAAGCAGCAGCGCCATGAACGGCGTGGTCTTCCAGACGTCGGCAAGGATGATGGTGAGGAGGGCGGTGTTCGGCGATCCGTACCAGTTGACGTTCTGGTCGATCAGCCCGAGATGCAGGAGAATGAAATTGATGATGCCGTGCTGGCCATCGAACAGCCATCCGAACATCTTGGAAGTGACCACGGTCGGCATTGCCCAAGGCACGAGCATGGCCGCCCGGATAATCCCGCGTCCCCCGAAGGTTTCACAGAGAATGAGGGCCATGCCGAGACCGATCAGCGTTTCCAGCACAGTGGATGCGACGGTAAACCACATCGTATGGCGCCAGGCATTCCAGAACGCCGGATCGTTGAACAGTTGCACGTACTTGGCAAAGCCGACGAAATCATTGTCCTGGGTGATCAGCGAGCGGTTTGTCAGCGACAGATAGAGGCCGTTGACGATCGGATAGAAGGACACAGATGCAAGCGACAGGAAAGCCGGCAACAGCAGGAGCCATGGCCAGAGGGCGCGTGGCAGCGCCCTCCTTGCTTTGCGTGACTGCCCCGTTGCCGGGACTGTGGCTGAAACCGCCATGTCAGGCGACGATCTTGTTGATTTGCGCAGCGGCAGCTGCGAGCTCGGTCTTCACGTCGCCGCTGACCAGGGCTTTGGAGATACTCGACTGCAGCGCCAGCGTGACCTTGGCATATTGTGGCGTGATCGGCCGTGGTGTGGCGCCGGTGAAGACGCTTTGCAGGCTCGCCATGAAGGGCTGCTCGGCCTTGAGCTTGGCATCCTCGAAGATCGCCGGACGCGAAGGCGCCAGACCGAAATTCAGTGCCAGCCGGGTCTGGGTTGCCGGCGACGACATCCAGGTCAAGAACTCGATCGCGGCTTCGCGCTTCTTGGAGTTGGCGTTGACACCCAGCTGGTAGCCGCCGAGGCAGGCCGCGCTCTTGCCGCCGGCAAAATGCGGCAAGGGCGCAACCGCCACCTTGTCGACAACCTGCGAGGCCTTAGGATCCTGGGCAATCGGATAGACGTAGGACCAGTTGCGCATGAACATCGCTTCGCCGGACGTGAATGGCTGGCGCGAAGGCTCTTCGTCCCAGGAAAGAACGTTTTGCGGGCTGATCTTGGTCTTGTTGATCGTGTCGTGGAGGAACTGGATGGCCTCGACCGCGGCCTTGTCTCCGACCACGGAGGATTTCCCGTCCGGCGCCAGTATGGAGCCCCCGTTCGAGGTGATGATCTCGACTGCATCGCAGATCAGCACTTCGGCCTGCTTGCCCTGCCAGAGGTAGCCGAACTTGGCATCGCCGGCCTTCTGGGCGGCCGCCGCCATCGTTGCCATCTCGTCCCAGGTTTCAGGGACCTTGCCGCCGTGCTTTTCGACGAGGTCCTTGCGATAATAGAACATGCCGGAATCGACGAACCAAGGCAGCGCCGTCAGCTTCTCATTATAAGTGCAGGCAGCCACCGTGCCGGGGAAATAGTCGGTGCGCTTTTCCTTGGGGAAATACTCGTCGAGGGGCAGCGCCCAGCCTGCGGCGGCAAAACCTGCAATCCAGACGACGTCCTGCGTGAAGACGTCGGGCGTCCCGTTGCGGCGGGCCAGTTGCTGGATCAGCCCTTGATAGACTTCGGTCGACGAACTCGGTGGTGGCAGTTCGATGAACTTCACCATGATGCGGTCCTGCGACTCGTTGAACGCCTTGACGAGATCGCCGAGGCCTTCCTTGCCGAAGAAGCTGGCGCTGGCAAAGCTGATCTCTGTCCGGTCGGCGGCTCGGGCCGAGCGCACGCCCAGGCTCGAGGTGACGCCAAGGGCAGCGGCACCGACCGCAGCCCCGGCCGCCCCGATAAGAAGCCGGCGGCGATCAATCATGTGCGAATTTAAAGTCGAATTCGAGCGCGAAGGCTCGTCCTTAACATCAGACATGTTTTCCCTCCCAGGAAGACTGGCAACCTCCAAAACTCCGCGCCAGCATTTCCGCATGATTTATAAAAATTTGTCGCGCGTCAAGAAATAAAATGGTTTAATCCGGCAATCAGTCGCTGGTGAGGAGGCCGTATCGAGGTGCGGCAACCAGCGAAAGCAATGGGAGGAGTGGGCTTTATGACCAGAAAGAACAACGCAAAAATCGGCCTCGGCGTAATTGGTTGCGGCAATATTTCGATGACCTATTTGCGCAACGCAGCCCTGTTTGCCGGTGTCGAGTTGAGAGCCTGCGCCGATATCTCGCCCGATATGGCAGCCTTGCGGGCCGGCCAATACAATATCCGCGCGCTCACCGTCGACCAGCTGCTGGCCGACCCGGAAATCGATCTTGTCCTCAATCTCACGATCCCGGCAGTGCATTTCGATGTGACGATGTCAGCGCTTTCGGCCGGCAAACACGTCTTCACCGAAAAGCCGCTGGCCACATCGGCGGCGGACGGACGCACTCTGGTGGCAGAGGCACGGCAGCGTGGACTTCTGCTCGGATCTGCACCCGACACTTTTCTCGGTGCGGCCGGCCGGCGGGCGCGGCGCCTGATGGAGGAAGGAGCCATAGGCCGTCCCGTCAGCGGCACCGCCTTCATGATGGGCCGCGGCATGGAGCACTGGCATCCCAATCCGCAATTCTACTACCAGCCGGGCGGCGGCCCCGTTTTCGACATGGGACCCTATTACCTGACGATGATGGTCAACCTGCTGGGCCCTGTGGTCCGCGTCATGGCGATGGCCACCAAGGGGCAGGAGGAGCGACTGATCACCGCTGAAGGCCCGTTCCAGAACACCACCTTCACCGTTGGCACGCCGACCAATGTCCTCTCGCTTCTGGAATTCAAATCCGGCGCGACGGTGAATTTCGGCGCCTCCTGGGATGTCTTCCGCCACTCCAATCATCCGATCGAGTTGCACGGCACGGAAGGTTCGCTGCGTCTGCCGGATCCCGACACATTCGGCGGCACTGTGTCCCTGTCCGAGCACGGCGCCGAGTGGCGGGACTTCGATAGCGACGGCGAACTCTATGGCGCCAGAAACTGGCCATATGCCGCACCGGACAGGGCAAATTACCGGATGCTTGGCGTCGCCGACCTCGTCCGGGCGCTCGAGGAAGGCAGGGCGCCGCGCGCCTCCGGCGATCTTGCGTTGCATGTTCTCGACATCATGGAAGCCATCCTTGCATCCGGAGAGAGCCAGCAATCGATCACAATCGACGGGACTTTCCAGCAGCCACCATTGCTCGGCGAGGATGAAGCGCGCAGCTTGCTCGCATGACAGGAGAGGGGAGGATGACTGGCAGAATCGATGCCGGAGCCCAGCGGGTGCTCGATCTCGGCAGGGCCGCAAGATCGAGGCCTTTCGAGGACGGCACGCCGGAACAGGCCCGTAAAGATTACAACGCGGGAGCGCCCGCATTAAAAGGCGATCTGCAGCCTGTCGCCTCTATTGAAAACCGCACGATCACGGGACCGAATGGCCCTATCGACATCCGGATCTATCGCGGCCTCGGTGCACCGGAGAGCGGCGGGCGCGGGCTGCTGTATCTTCACGGCGGCGGATGGGTGATCGGCAACCTCGAGTCCCATGATGACATCTGCAGGTGGTTTGCCGACAGCGCGGCCTGCACGGTCGTCTGCCCCAACTATCGCCTGGCGCCTGAACACAAATTCCCCGCCGGGCTTGAAGATTGCCTCGCGGCGCTGGCATTTATGACCGGAGAGGCTAATACGCTCGGCATCGACCGAGAAAAAATCGCCGTGGCCGGAGACAGCGCAGGCGGCAACCTCGCTGCGGTGGTGGCACTGATGTCCCGGGTATCCGATCAGCCGCCATTGACAGCGCAACTGCTGCTCTATCCGAATACCGACGCTGCCCAGACCGCAGACAGCTACCGGCGCTATGCAAAGGGCTTCGGCTTGTCGGCCTCGACCATGCACTGGTTTCGCGATCATTATATTCGCACGCCGGACGATATCGACGATTGGCGCGTCTCGCCGCTTAAGGCAGAGAGCCTCTCAGGTGCCGCCCCGGCATTTATAGCCATCGCCGGCCACGACATCCTCGCTGACGAAGGTGTCGCCTATGCCGATCGCCTCAAGGAAGACGCCGTTCCCGTGGTCCTGCGCCATTGGCCGACGCAGATCCACGGCTTCGCTTCCATGGGCAAGTACATCCCGGAAGCACGCGCGGCCATCGATGAGGCGGTGATTGCGTGGAACAGCTTCGAGACATCAACTCCATAGTAAGTGGACGGTGGATCAGGCGGACTGGCGCATCACAAGGGTGCCGTCCGAGCGCATGGCATGGACGATAGCGCCTGTCGTCGTCTCTCCTTCGCCGAGAAGGGCGAGCAATGTGTCGACGCTGTTGGCCGTCATTGCCGCGAAATCCTGCGCCATTGTCGTCAGCGGCGGCGATGCATATCGGCTGAGGGGATGGTCGTCATGGGCGGCGATCCTGAGATGAGCGCCCTTTCGGCGTCCGACCTTCTGGTTGTTGGCAAAGGCTGCCGCCATCACACCGAAGGCCAGGCGATCGTTAGCACAGAGGATCGTCTTGCTTGGCAGGGACTTCCTGCGCAGCATATCGTCCATCTGTTCATAGCCGATCCGCTCGAAATCCCAGGTATAGTCCGCGCTCGTCTTGATCACCCGCGGCTCGAACCCGGCCGCCTCGACGGTGGCGACATAACTTGCCAGCCTTTCCGGCGAATTGTGATTGATATGCGGAATGTCGAGATAGGCCGGCGCGTCGCCGGACCGGCAGAGATAGTCGACGATCGTCGCGACGCTCTGGCTGTTGTTGTTGCCGACAAATGGCGTGCTGCCTTCGATGAAGGTGTCGAAATAGACCATCGCCAGGTTCTGGCCGAGTTTCTCGAAGACGCGCGGATCGGACTTGAAGCCGAGGGGTGCCACCAACGCCCCGGCCACCTTCAGCGACAGCATCGTTTTGACGGCCTCGGCCTCCAGTTCCGGCAAACCATGCGATGAAATCACGATCGGCCAGTAGCCGCTGGTGCGCAGGCGGAGTTCCAGCCGGTTGACCATTTCAGCATAGAAGGGGTCGCCGAGAGCAGGCACGAGAATGCCGATGTTGCGGGTGCGCTTGCGGTTGAGATTGCGCGCATAGAGATTGGGCTGGTAGTCCGAAGACCGCAACGCCGCCTCGATCAGAGCACGGGTGGCTGGCTTTACGCTGGTCGGATCGTCGAAGAACTTGGACAGGGTCGGACGCGATATCCCGCTGGATTTCGCAAAATCCTCCATCGTCCGGTGCGTCAGCTTTTTCATCGATATGCGACGTTCCTGTCTGCCAGAATGTGCAGAGGTGGAATTATGCGTTGTTAATCAACGAAGTGCAACCGCTGACCGGAAATTCGCACAACCGTCCCGGCCCGCCAAAAAGATTGCCGGTGACAACTTTTAAAATGACGTACGACTATAGAGCTTCCGGCTGAAGATCGTGCTCGCAACGTCGAACGAATCCGACCGAGCACGGCGCAAGTAAAACGGGAATAAGGCCGCAGGTTTCCAGTATGCTTAACGGCAATTTTATAAACTCGTGGCACCTTGAGCGACAATGAGACGGGGACGGTCGGGAAAATGAAAAATATGATGGACAAAATGATGTCGCGGGTGCGGATCCAGACAAAAGTTCTGGTGCTCGTGACACCGTTCATTCTGTGTATCGGCGCGGTCGGCCTGACGGGCTATTATGCCTCTCGGTTGCTCGAAGGCAGGATGGAGGTCTCGAACAGCGTCCTGCAGTCGCTCAGCGGCTTCAAGCATGTGTTCGCCAGCATGAGCACATTCCTGATGCAGCCTTCGCAGGAAACGCACGACGGTGCTGCGGCCCAGGCCCGCGACCAGCTCGGCCTCCTGAAGCAGACCACCGAAGGTTTGCGCGCCGGAACGGATGTCTCCCTGCTGGACCAGTCTCTTTCGGAATCCGCAGCAATTCCCGACAAGATCGAGGCAATCTGGCAGCTCCAGCTCAACCAGCAGAAGATCTGGGATGACATCGTTGCGAACTCGGCAGCGCTGCTCGATCTGCAGGGACAGATCGGCAAGCGCTCCTTCATGCTGATGGCGGCGGCGAAGAAAAAGGACAACACCAACAAGGCCGGCTTGAAGACTTCGGTGACATTGGGAACGGCAGCCTCGATGATTGCCGACCTCGAAAAGGCCTATGCCGAGGCAGCGCTTCCCGATGCCAAGATTGCGGCGCTGAAGAAGCTCGTGCCGGACCTGGTCACCGCGGTCTCGCTGCTTGCCGACGCGCTGCCGGATGACCAGAAGAGTGTTGCAAGCGACATCCAGGCATCTGTCGCTGTTCTCGATCAACAGAGCAAGGCGACAAGCCCGGACGCCGCAGTCGCGCTTGCCGACCAGGCACTCCTCGCCCTCCAGGCGCCGACCGCGAAACTGAAGGCGACCGGTGACGCATTGATGCGCCGTTCGGTGCTCGATCTCGCCACCTCCGACAAGGAAATCTCCATGGCAGAAGCCGTCGGCAACAAGCTGCGCGGCATCGTCAACATCAACAATGAAATCCGCGTCGTCTTCGCCGAGCTCGTTTCCAAGCCCGACGAAGAGAGCGTCAAGAAGGTCCAGCAGTCGCTCTATATGTACGCCAACGAGGTTGCAGCCCTTGCTGCGCTGATGAGCGACGACCCGGTCCTCTCGGTGCTTCCGGCCAAGGTCAAGCCGGTGCTCGACACGCTTGCCTCCAAGGCTGCCGACATCGCTGCCAACTCCCTGGAAAAGCAGGCGCAATTTTCCGCCGCCGCCAAGTTGATCGACAGCACCTGGAACCTGCTTACGCAGTTTGCGGAAAGCCAGAAGGCAAATGCCGGTGTCGAACGCCAGCAGGCGAACACGATCTCCATCGGCGCCATGACCATAGGCGTCCTCGTCGCGATGTTGGCTGGCGCAGCCCTCGTGATGACGCTGAAGGGACCGATCGCCCAGATCACCATAGCGATGCGCAAGCTCGCCGAAGGCAAGCTCGACACCGCCATTGCCGGCGAGGGTCGTCCTGACGAGATCGGCGACATGGCGCGCGCGCTGATGGTCTTCAAGGACAACGCCACATCCCGCTTGGTCATGGAAAAGGAGGCCCAGAGCGCGAGAGAGCTCTCCGAGGCCGAGCGCGTCAGAAATGACCGCGAGCGCCGTGAGGCACGCGTCCAGGTCGACGGAGCGATCGAGGCTCTTGGACTGGCGTTGAAAAGGCTCTCCAAGGGCGAACTCGATTTTGCGATCGACGTGCCGTTTGCACCCCATCTCGATGGGCTGCGCGACGATTTCAACCAGTCCATCGAAGGCCTCAGGGCGACGCTGGTCGACATCCGCGGCACAGCCGAGATGATCTATGACAATGGCCGGCAAATGGGGGAAGCCGTCAACGATCTGGCAATGCGCACCGAAAAGCAGGCCGCATCGCTGGAGGAGGCCGCTGCCGCCGTCGAACAGATCGCCGCCACTGTGGATACCTCTTCGGATCGCTCCGGCCTTGCGCTAAAACTGGTGCAGAACACCAAGCAGCGCGCGGAAAACTCGGCCAGGGTCGTGCAGAACGCCGTCTCGGCTATGGCAAGGATCAAGGAATCCTCCGACAGGATCTCGAACATCGTCACCGTCATCGACGGCATCGCGTTCCAGACGAACCTGCTGGCGCTCAATGCCAGCGTCGAGGCTGCAAGGGCAGGCGAGGCCGGCAAGGGATTTGCCGTCGTCGCCCAGGAAGTCCGTGAACTCGCGCAACGCTCGGCAAAGGCCGCCAAGGAGATCGCCCAGCTTATCAATACCTCGGTCAACGAAGTCGCCATCGGATCGCAATATGTCGAGGAAACCGGCGGCGCCCTTATCGGAATCTCGGGAGAAATCGTCGATATCTTCGGTCACGTCGAGCGGATCGCCTCTTCCGCCCAGGAGCAGGCGCAGTCCCTGCGGTCAGTCACCTCGTCGGTCAACGAAATCGACCGCATGACCCAGCAGAATGCCGCCATGGTCGAGGAAACCAGCGCCGCGACACGCCAGCTCTCGGACGAAACCCACGCCTTGACCGAACTCATCGGCCGCTTCAGCCTGGAAAAGAACCCCAGCTTCACCAAACCCGCCAGCCGCGCCGCCTGACCAGGCGTTGCGCCTGGATGGGTGAGATGAACCTCGGCTGACGTTTTGCAGCCGAGGGGACACGCGAAGCATTTTGAATTTACGCTATTGTTATTTTCTCTTTTCCCGGACGGCGTCGCCTGAAAGTGCCGTGCAACCCCTATCTGCCCTAATCCATCCCGTCCGCCATCGCATTGTATCGATAGGGGCGATATCCTGGCGTCGGTGTGAACTGACGGTGGTGCGCCTCGAGATGCGGCATGAGGGCGTTTATCGCCTCCCAGGCTTGGCTCTCGCTTGGCGTTTCCGGACGCTGCAGCCGCTCGCCGATCTCGGCGAGAACCGCGTCGCGATCGATGGTTGTGACCTTTCCCTCGTCGACCACCAGACGACCGCCGACGAAGACCTGGCTGATCGCGTGGCGTCCACCCCGGTGCAGGACGCTTTCGACGACCGGAGTGCGCGCGCTCACATGCGGCCGGCCGATCTTTCGCCTGTCCATCAGGACGATATCGGCCTGTAGCCCGGGTTCGAGCCTGCCGGTAAAGCCACCGAAACCGACAGTTTTCGCGCCATGTTCGGTGGCCATCTGCAGCACCGCGCCGGCATCCGGCCGTTCGTTCCAAAACCCGGTTTCGCGATGCAGCGCCCAGACCAGCTTCATTTCGAGCGTCATGTCGCGGTCGTCGGCAATGTTGGACTGGTCGATGCCAAGCGCCACCGGAATGCCGCGACGGCGCATTTCGTTGACTGGGGCGATGCCACTCCCGAGCCTGAGGCCCGAGGAGGCGTTATGGCACAGGCTGCAGCCGCATTCTGCTACGATGTCCATATCCTCGCGGCTCATCCAGTTGCCGTGCCCGAGCGTCACATTTGGCCCGAGGCATTCGAGCGCTTTCAGATGCTGGACGGCGCTGTGGCCGAATTTGTCGTGCGCGAAATGCGACTGCCGTTCGGTTTCGAGAAGATGCATGTGAACCTGGGCGTCGGCTTGCCGCGCCGTCTCGAAGATCGCCTGCAGGCATGCGTCCGAGCACCAGTGCAGGTTGGCCGGGGCAAGATTGATGCGCACATGATCCGGGCGGTCCGCAAGCCAGGCTTGCCGCAGCTCGCGGTAGAAGCCGAGAAGCTCCGGGACCGGTATGTTCGATGCCGCAAGTCTCGGCGCGATCCAGCTGCGAACGGTATCCGGAAGGGCGGCCAGCACCTTGGCGTCGTCATCGTAAGTCAGAATATTGCGGTCACGGATCATGAAGGAAAAGCCGGCCCGCATGCCGATCTCGCCATAGGCGTTGAGCGTCGCATTCGCAGCAGCCATCCAGGCGTCCGGCGCGCCGGCCATTCCGCTGTTGATATGCTGCACCGTCGTGGTGCCACTCTCCAGCATCTCGATGGCGGAATAGAGCGTATCCAGCCGCGTATCGACCTGGCGCATCGCCCGAAACTGCGGCAGCCATAATTCCAGCGGCGCGAAGGGCACGCCCTGCATCAGCGGCGTGACGCCGAAATGATGATGGCTATTGACGAGCCCCGGCATGGCAATCATCTCGGCAGATCCGAAACGGGGCAGATGGTCGTTGCCGTATGTGACGGCTTCCATCGCCCCGATCTGCGCGATCATCCCGCGATCCACCCGGATGCCGACGTCATGGCGCATCGACATGCTGCCATCCGGCATAAGCCCCGACAACACTGTCCCGGCCTCAATGATGCAATCGCCTGTGATGGATGCGTCCGGGCTCATTTGGTATAGTCTCCGATAAGCCCGAGTCGACGGGCGACAACAACGCGATAGAGCGGATCCCCGTAGACCTTCATTTCTTCGCTGGCCGAAAAAGCAAGACTGATATCGTGTTCGTCGTAACTGCGCGCGGCGATCGCATGCAGTTCGGGCCAATCCGGCACTTCGATATGACGCCAGCGATCAAGCTGGCTCGCCTCCGGAATTTCCGGAAAACCAAGCTCACCCATGAGCGCGGCGATCCCTTGCCAGAACACCCGCAACATCCGGTGGAACGCGGCCTCGTCGCAATGAGGCTCGAGGAGACGGATCCAGTGCAACCCGGTGATGATGTGAAGTGCCGCAAAATGCTGGGTTGCCGCAAAGACGGAAAGCGCCGTGGCCGCCATTTTTTGCAGTGTGCCAGGCCCGATATCAAGCCAGTCCACCACGGGTGCAAACTCGGGAACGCTGCTGGCATCGCGCATATTTTGCCACAGCAGGTCGTGAAGCTGCATCCCGTGTAATGGCGTGAGACTTGCTGTCAGAACGAGAACTTCGGCTGGATCGGTCGTGATTGGGTGCGCTCCCCTGGCCGCCGGAAGTGGCAGATAGGTTGCCGCCCAGTAGGCAAGCGCAATTGCGATATCGGTGTTGTCGTCCCGAAGCACGCCGTAAGCCGTTCGCATCAATGCGTGAAAGGCGCTGGCTGCGATGCCGTCGGCAAGATCCGGTAGATAGAGCTGCAAAGCCTCATGAATGCCCAGGCGCGCCAGTTCGCCGGTAAAGAAAATTCGCAGATCCGGTTCCCGTTCGCGTATCCCGATCGCAGTCTTCCAGCTGTCGCGGTTGAGTGGCTTCAGAGGCAACGCGAATGGCAGCAGTTGCTTTGTATCTCTGTAGTGGTTGAAGAAGCGCCGAAGCTGAGACGGCGTGCCGCCTATCCGGTCCAGTGCGACGAGTACCATGGGAGCATGATTGGCGAAGGTGCGTGAGAACTCCGAGCCCCATGCCGGCATGTCGCCCATGACAGCCTCCAGTCCTTCGGATAGGTTTTCTGTTGCAGTCATTGATCAAACTTCTCTTTTACGATGCTGTACCGCCGGCAGTGGCCTGCGACAGCATCGGTAAGCGCAAGACGGAGGGATAGCCGTCGCCGGAGCGGAGCATGAGGGTCGTGACAAGCCGATCCGTGACGCTCGCGTCCTGGGGGCGTGCGCCGGTGCCCGGATTGACGGGGAAGGCGGGGAAAGAGGCTGACTGGATCGACAGGCGCAGGCAATAGCCCGCCGGGATCGTCAGATGCGTGGGCCGTAACCTCAGCATAACGGCCAGTCCGTCTTTATTCGCCATTATTGTCTTATGTGTCGACGTCAAGCAAATTACGGCTCCATCCGGGGCCACTGTGCTCAACGTGCAATCGAGGTCGAAACTCGGCCTGTCGGCAGTGACGAAAAGATCGACTTCCGCCACTCCACTCAGCAGAACCGGGAGGGCGAAAGGTTTCGAGGTATAGACGAGCACATCGGCCCTATCGTCGACGTCCGACCTGTCGGCAAAATCGGCAGGCGTTCCGAGATGAAGGCCCACGCTCGGTGCTGGCCGCCATGGATCGTGCACGAGGTGGTCAATTCTCGAAGGCCCTGGCGTTTCAACAAGCGATCCATCCGTGCTCGTTGCCGCTGCACGACCGTCAGATGCGAGATGAAGCACAAGTGTCTGCGCGTCCGGAAGCCGCTCGAAGCCGGCCCAGGCCTTGTCGAAGACGTCATAAAGCTTGATCTTCGGTTCGATATTCTCGCGGCCTTTGAGCACTTCGTCGAAGAAGCCGACGATCTGGCGGTCTATGCCGTCTGCAGCCTCCGCCCCGGCATCGAGGGCGCCGACCCGTCGGCCCCAGGGAATGTGCGACCAGGGTCCAACACACAGTCGCTGCAGACTGCCGCCAACGGAAAACTCCTCGAAGGCTGCGAATGTGCCTTCGAGCATAATGTCGTTCCATCCACCGACATGCAGCACAGGCACATCCAGCGTCATACCTTCAAGAAGCGATTTTGGCGACCTTGAACCCCAATAGGAGGGATCGTCGGTCAGCCAGTCCTGGTAATGCGTGTAGCGTGCTGCCTGCTGCAAAGCCTCAGGCTTTCCCGAGAGAACACCGGAATGCAGGGACGGCTTTGCGGCATGTAACATGTGAGCGGTGGCAAGATCGCCGGCCCGCCTGGCGTTTTCGACGGCCATCTGGCACGCCCACATCTGGTTGGACTGAAGCCGAAACCCATCGCCTTCGAATGCCCAGTGATTGCGGACATCGAAAGCCGCCATGGCGATGGCCATGGCATCGGGCAATTTTCCGCCGGTCTTCTTGGCGCCGGCAAGGGCTAGGAACTGGTTCATGCCGTGGTAGCTGAAGCCGTAGCTCGCCACCATGCCGTTGCAACCGTCGAGATCGGCCGCCAGCGACAGCGTCTGCGCGCCGTCGGCAACATCGTCTTCGAGTACCCTGAATACACCCTCGGAATCACCCCGGCCACGAACATCCTGCACCAGCACGATGTAGCCTTGCGCCGCATACCATGCGGGATGGGCAAGGACGACAGTCGAGGCAACTTTACGCCCATAGGGAAGGCGCATGACCAGAACAGGATAGCGTTCGGGGCCCACAGGACGATAAACGTCGGCCGCCAGGTAAAGACCGTCCGCCATAGGCATCCGAAGATTTTCGATGTCGCGAAGTGCCAGCATGGTTATCTCCCGGCCGAAAAGCGGGTTTCGGAGGTAAGCCTCTCCATGTCAAAATCGCCCGTTGCCGCAATCAGGCGCACCAACCCCGCGGCCGCCCGGTCAAGCACGAGAGCGCCCTTGGTGGCGTCGGCATTGGCGGCATTCCCGCTGACACCTGCCGGGTGAAGGTCCTGCGCCTGCCAGCCAAAGCCGACCGCGCCTTCAGCAGTCAACGGGCTGCCGGACTTTTCGATTTCCACGGTCAAGGGTACGAAATCCTCTGCCTTGTCCATGGCCACCAGCTCTGGCGCGATGGCTAGCATCATACTGGTCTCGATATCGCCGCCGTGAATGCCGTGCGTGATTTCCGCGGCCGAAAACAGGTCATCGACCTCTGCGATCCTGAACCAGGAGCAAGCGACCGCAAGCATATCGAGCTCTACACGGATATCCCGGCAGGTCATTTCCATGAGGGAAATCTGGCCGCCATGCGAATTGAACAGGATGATTTTGCGCACACCGGCGCGTTTTACGCTTCTGGCCATATCGAGCCAGACGAGGCGAAGGGTCTGTGCCGATAGGGTAAGCGTACCCGGATATGCCAAATGCTCGTCGGACTTGCCGATGCCGATTGACGGCAGGATCAGGACGTCGGCGTTCGCGTCGAGCAACTGCACCATGCGGTCGAGGATGGCAGCGTTTATGGCAGCATCCACCTGCACGGGAAGGTGCGGCCCATGTTGCTCGACAGCTGCGATCGGCAGGATAGCGACAGTCTCGCTCAAATCGCGGGCTGCAAAGTCGGCGGTCGAATGATCAGCCCAGTAAAAGGATTGGGTCACGTGCCACTCCGCAAATCGGATCTGCCGGTTTCAAGCAAGCTAGCCGCTTGCCGATTGGCCTCGGCTACCACTGTTTCGAAGTCATCCGGTACAGGGAGGTCCGCCGAGACGTAGGAGACCAGCTCCGGCAATATCTCCTTTTCGCGATCGAGAAGCAGCCGGCGCAGAACGCCGCGCACCAGCCTTGGCACCGCATGCTTGTGCCCACTGATGGAGGTGGAGTGAGGGCCGTGACTGACAAAGCTGCTGCTGTTGAACGCGAACACCCGGCTGACCCACGTCTCGTCGGGATCCTTGGGTATAAATCCGTAGAAGCCATCGAGGTAGGGGAAACGCGCAAGTCGGGCATCGGCGCTTCCGTCTTGCGGGGTATATCGATCGCCCCAGAGAGCAACCCGGTCGTGAAGGGTTTTAAGTTCAGGCCTTGCGGCGAGATCGACATCCATGCCTGTGGCAAGAAGCAGGTGATCGAACTCCAGGATACCGTCGGGCGTCGTCACATGGATTGCATCTGCCCGCTGGGAGACGTCCAGCCACGGCGTGGCGGGACGCAGCCGGAAATTGTCAAGGCTCATCGCCGTCTCGAAACTGCGTACCGGCGGTGGCTGATCGGCACTGCGGAAGAACCTGGCGATATCCCAGCGCGTGGTTTCGGAGAGATCGGGGTAATGGGTCATCATGCCGGGCGTCTCAACCGCGCGGTGGGGATTGGTGCGCGGCAGTCGCGCACGCCGGAAGCAGAGATCGACGGAGGCAGCACCTGCTTCCAGTGCCTTGATCGCATTATCGAATGCAGAGGCCCCATGCCCAAGCACGCCGACGCGCCGGCCCTTCAACGCTCCGAAATCGACCGGACCGTTGGTGTGATCGAACCTGTCTGGCGCAAGCGAGCCAGAGACCATTGCCGGCACCCGCCATGCACCGGCGCCATCGTATCCGGTGGCCAGCACGACGGTTCTCGCCAGGCATTTTTCAACCCTGCCGCTAATGCTGGTGGTTACCGCGATGAGGTCGCCGTTCGGCGCAACATCCAGAACCGTGCAATGATTGGTGATGGCGATTTCGAACACGTCGGCATACCAGTCGAGATAGGCCTTCCAGTCCGTGCGCGGAATGCGCGGCAGTTCCGCCCAAGCTTTCTGCCCGTAGCGTGTTTCGAACCAGCGGCGTACGGACAGGTTGACGACGTTGAACTCGTTGCCGACCTGAGTTTTCGGCGTGCGCAACTCTTCCATGCGCGCAAACGTCAGCCACGGACCCTCTGCGCCCGGTGCACTGCTATCCAGCACGCGGATACGCCTGAGCCCGTCCCATTTCAGGGCGGCCGCTATCGTGACGCCGGACTGGCCACCACCGACAACGATCACATCGGCAATCTCTGCGGCGTCGGGCCTTGGTAGATCGCTGAGCCACGGCGCGCTCGGATAGCCAAGCGCGGCAAGATCGGCAAGCGCGGCCTGCTTCAAGTCGTCAAGGGCCGTCCCTGGGATATCGACGGGAGAAATCATCATAGCTGGTCTCGCAAATGAGCCATACGGCCACGCAAGCGGCGGCGGCGATTGAGTTCGGTCAGCGCCACGATCAGAGCCGTCAGCACGAGTACCGCAACTTGCATGGCATTGAGGTCGGGCTTGAGTTCGCGCCGGAACTCCGATGCGACGATCAGCGACAGGGGCTGCGTTCGTCCGGCAAGGAACATGGAGATGGTAAGATCGGCCAGAGAGAGGATGACGCCGATGGAATAGGCCGCACTCAGCGCGACACTCAGCTGCGGCAGCAGGACACGCCGGAAACTTTGCCACGGCGTTGCGCCAAGATCTCGCGCTGCTTCCTCAAGACGCGGGTCGAGACGAACCATCACAGCGGCAAGTATGGTGGTGGTGAAGGGAACGACGACCAGAGTCTCAGCCAGGATCAGCGCAGTCGCACCGCGACCCAGCCCCACCCAGCTCATGAGCATGGCCTGCGCGATCGAAAGGACCGTCTTCGGCACCAGAAAGGGCACGAGAACCAGGATAGCAAATGCTGCCCGAAACTTCATGCGTGGCGATGTCAGGGCCAGTGCGGCCATGAGGCCAATGAGAGCACCCAGCAAGCCCACAGGCTGAGCGATCAAGAAGCTGGTGGCAAAGCCGCCCCGAAAGGCGTCATTCCCCAAAAGACTGCCGTACCAGGAGAGGGTGAAGCCGCTCAGGGGGAACGCCATGGTGCTTGCGGCGTTGAAAGAGAATATTCCTAGAACGACGATCGGAAGATAGAAGAAGCATCCGGCGAGCGCGAGCGTGAGAATGACCATACGGTTCATCTTGCACCCCATCGAAACACTGCCTTGGCGCCACTAACCCGCAGAAGGATTGTTAAGAAACCGCTGGCAAGCAAGAAAAGAACGATGAGAAGGCTGAGGGATAGCGCCGATGCCAGCGGCCAGTCGAAGGCGGTTCCGAACAAATTGTCGATCATGGCCATCGGAGTAGCGCCAGACGTTCCCCCGAGAAGGCTTGGCGTCATCATGTCGCCTGCGGCAAGTGCAAAGACTGTGAACACGCCGACTGCGAGGCCGGGCGTCGTCAGGGGAAGGATAACCTTGAAGAACGCATCCAGAGGGCGGGCGCCCAGATCCCGTGCCGCTTCTATCAGGCGATGGTCGATCAGTTCAGCCGAAATCCAGATTGCCAGCACCATGAAGGGCAGGTTGTTGTAGAGCAGCACAAGATGCGTGGTGAACGGTGTAAACAACAGGAACTTCAACGGTTCACGGATAATGCCGAACCATTGCAGGGCTGCATTGATCAGGCCTTCCGAGCCAAGAACAACCCGCCAGGCATAAATGCGGACAATTTCACCGGTATAAAGCGGCGTCAGAAGAACGATGCTACCGATCCCTTTCCAGAGAACCGGGAGGCGCGTCATCGAAATAGCGATCGGGTAGCCGACAATGGCGGCCAGCACGGCGGTGCCTGCGCCTGAGACAACAGCCTTGCCGATCAGAAACGCAAAGACCGGGTTGCTAAACATCTGCGCCCAGCTTTTCCCGGAAAAGGCCGGAACGAGCGTGAAAGCATCGAGATCCACCTCGAAGACGCTGAACACCGCCAGCAAGGCGAGCGGCAAGATGCATCCAACGATCAAGAGACAGGCGACCGGCACGGCAAGCTGCGCCCGATGAAATACCGGATCCATCAGTCGATCCTCGTGATGAAGGCGCGCTCCCGATCGATGACCAGGGCGACATCGGCTCCCGGCATCATCGGGTGATCGGCTACGTATCGCACCACAACCCCGTTCACGATGGCTTCGACGAGGTATCGGTCACCCTTGAAGACCACGTGCTGGATGGTCGCGCTCAACCCGTCTGCGCCGACAAGGACGTGCTCCGGCCTGATCGCCAGAATTGCCGTGTCGCCCTGCGACAGGCCATCGATTGCCGGACATTCGAAAACACCGATCGCCGTGCTGATCGCCGCCGATCCGGGAACTGAACCGTTCCCGACGATCTCGCCGGGAACAAGTGTCGCCGCGCCGATGAAGTCAGCAACGAATGCGTTGGCTGGGCGGGTGTAGATCGTCAACGGTGGTGCCTTCTGAACGATGCGGCCCTTGTTCATCACGACGACGATATCGGAGAGCGCAAACGCCTCCTCCTGATCGTGGGTGACATAGACAAAGGCGATGCCGAGACGCCGCTGCAGGTCTTTCAGCTCGATCTGGAGATGTCCGCGCATCTTCTTGTCAAGCGCCGACAGGGGTTCGTCGAGGAGAAGCAGGTGAGGTTCGGCAATGATGGCCCGCGCCACCGCGACCCGCTGCTGCTGGCCACCCGAAAGCTGGTGCGGATACCGGTCCGCAAATTCTGCCATGTGGACGGCGTCAAGAGCGCGTTTCACGCGGGCTGCCACATCGATATTGCTTCGACGCAGCGTCAGCGAGAAGGCGACGTTTCCGAATACCGTGAGATGCGGAAACAAGGCGTAACTCTGGAAGACCGTGTTGACCGGGCGCCGCTCCGGCGGCACGCCGGAAAGCGACCTGCCATCCAGCACGATGGAACCTGCATCCGGCTTCTCGAAACCTGCAATCATCCGCAGGATTGTCGTCTTGCCGCAGCCGGAAGGGCCAAGGAAGGTGGTGAACGCCCTTTCAGGGATGTCGAGATCGATGCCATCGACCACCCGCTGCCTGCCGTAAGTCTTGGTCAGGCCGCGGGCCGAGAGCAACAACCCCGCTCCCGGCAGATCAGGCGCCCTGTCAGGCGTATTCACCATGATCAGCTTGCCTTGACTTCATTCCAGACCTTCAGCCACTCTGAGTAATTCTCAGGGGCAACCGGCCACATGAAGGACTTCATCACGTCCATGTCGTCTACGAAGATCGCTTCCTGCTGTTCCTTGGACAAGGTGTCACGGATGACGGAGGAGGTCGTGGCGTAATTGCCGATCTTGGCGATCTGCGTTGCGAATTCCGGACCGAGCAAATAATCGATGAACTTGTAGCCGATCTCCGTCTTTTCGGGAGACAGGGTCGCCGGCATGGCAAAGCAGTCGCACCATCCCATGATGCCAGCCTTGGGCTTTGCCATGCCCAACGGCAACTTGTCCTTCAGGGTATCGTAGGGAACACGCCATGAAAATGCGCAGGAAACCTCGCCCGTGGCGAACAGGTTGGTGAGATCTCCGATCGTCTGCCAGTAAGTCCGTAGTAGCGGCTTTTGGGCAATCAGCAGCTTCTTGGCTTCCGCAAGCTCCTTGGTCTCCATGAAAAACACCTTGTCGCGCGGGATGCCGGCAACCAGGCCCGCGATACCGATCGATTCCAGCGCATAGTCGCGCATGGCGAGCTGGCCCTTGTACTTTTCGTTGAAAAGCGTCGTGTAGTCTGGCTCGCTTTCGAATTTGTCCTTGCGGTAGACGATCGGGTTTAGACCCCAGAGGTAGGGAACTGCAAACTGCTTGCCGGAGGCATCGAGGACCTTGGGTGTGGTCTTGAAGACATCGTACATCTTGGCGGAGTTGGGGATCTTGGCCATGTCGATTTGTTCGAGCAGCCCCGCTTTGATATAGCGCCAGCTTCCGTTCAGCGATGGGTTGATCATATCCCAATCCGAGGCAGTGCCGGTTTTCAGCGCCGCAAACTGCGCGTCTTCGCTGGAGAGATAGGACAACTTTACCTTGACACCGGTCTGCGCTTCGAAGGCTGCGATGTATTCAGGATGGCCGTTGGAATCCCAGGTTGCCCAGACCATCTCCGACACGGCAGCCCGCGCGCTGCTCAACGAGCCGAAAGTTCCTGCCGCCGCGCCAGCGGCGATACCTGCAAGTATTTCACGTCGGGTAATTCCTGAACCTGCCATCGTGCTCTCATCTCGTTGCGAGGAAACTGAGAGGAGTGTGGTCTGTTTGGTCAGGAAAGCCTATAACCGATACACAATAGACTATATTGCGCTTTGCCAGTTTTGTGCGGCCGGACATTCTGAACGGAAGCGGTCCTTTCAATTGTAGAGCGATGCGTGAGGAAGAAGGGCTTTGGGTGACAAGGGGCCCGTCGGATCGCAGGCGCGAATGTCGGCTGCAACCGACTTGATCATCTGTCTCAGCCAGAGGTGATCGGGCGACTGATGCTTGCACTCGTGCCACAGCATATAGAACTGCATCTGCCCGAGGTCCCTTGGAGCCTCCCTGACGACCAACGGAAACGACTGGGCGATCTGCTCGGCAAAAATACGACCCGTGGTAAAGACAAGGTCGGATTGGGTCAGCACGTAAGGTGTGATCGCATATTCGGGAACCGAGACGGCTATATTGCGCTTCAGGCCGAGTTCTATCAGCCGGCCGTCGATCGGGCTGAGATGCGCACGTTTGTCCGATGTCGGCGACAGATGCTTCTCTTTCAGAAACTCGTCCATGGTGATCGGCTTGTGCTGGCTGGCAAGCCGGTGGCTTGGGCGGAAGACGCAGACGATGTCGGTCGTCAGCAACGGGGACATCCGCAGGTATTCTGGCGGGTGTGGCCAGTTGCCAATGACCGCGTCGATGGAGCCGTCTGCCAACTGGCTTATCAGATCCTCGTAGCTCGGCATATGAGATGCATCGACACCCACATTGGGCGCCTTTTGCGCAATTCTGCCGACGAGTTGAGGCAGAAACACTGCTCCAAGGCAATTATCGGCAATGATGCGGAAGTTCCGCGCTGCGGTTTTCGGGTCGAAGGTTGCATCTGGAGAAAGATGAGCGTCGATCTGGCCGAGAATGTCGCGCAACGTCTGCTTCAGCGCAAGGCCCCGTTCCGTCGGCACAAGTGTGCTGCCAGACCTCACCAGCAGCGGGTCGTCCAGCATTTCCCGCAGCCTTTTCAGCGTTAAACTTACCGTTGGCTGAGCCTGGCCCAGAATATCGGCCGTTCGAGAGACACTGCATTCCGTCAACAAGGTCAACAGCGTCCTCATCAGGCGCACATCCATCATACCGTTTGCCTGTCGCGTCATGACTAGCCTTCTTCCCATTTGGAATGTGACAGGCTGGTGAGAAGCATGTTTTATGCCAAGCCGTGTGCCGCAACCTGGCGAGACGTTCGCCGCATCGTCTTCGATATTGATGCTGCAGACCATTATCCGACGTAACGCCGATCCCACTGACCGGGTGAGACGATACGGTTCACTTCAGTTTTTAGAGTTAGAAATGCGGTCCGCTCATCCGATTGTCCCAGCCGTAGTATCATCAACAAGGGTGCTTCGGCATTCGCCCGCACGGAAACTCCCGATATTCGGCATCATTCTTGCATAACCCCAAGCCTTCGCGAAAATCGGAAAGGGCCCGCCATCATGCAGACTGAAACTATGCCACTGGAAGCTGGCGGAGATGTTGCTCTGTCCGTCCGGCAACTGACCGTCAGTCTTCCGAAGAACATGGAGCGCCCGCATGCGGTGAGTGACATTTCCTTCGATCTGAGATCGGGGGAAATTCTCTGCATCATCGGCGAGTCCGGGTCAGGAAAGTCGGTGACGGCCAATGCAATCATGGGGCTGTTGTCACCGGCCATCACCGTCACGCATGGCAGCATCTGGTTCAAGGGGCGGGACCTGATCCAGGCGGATGAAAAGACTTTGCGGGCGTTGCGCGGCCGCGCCGTCTCGATCATTTTTCAAGATCCGCTTTCGGCCCTCAATCCGCTGATGACGATCGGCGATCAGATCGCCGAGGTGATGGAAGCGCACAAGGTGGGGACGCCGGAAAGCCGTGCTGCCAAGGTTCTCGGTCTTCTCGACGAGGTTGGTCTTCCCGACCCAGGCCTGCTTCAGCATCAGTATCCGTTCCGTCTCTCCGGCGGACAGCGTCAGCGTGTGATGATCGCCATGGCGCTCGCGCTTGATCCCGATGTCTTGATCGCCGACGAGCCGACAACGGCGCTGGATGTCACGACCCAGGCGCAAATTCTCGAATTGATCCGCAAGATCCAGCGTCGGAAGAACATGAGCGTGATGTTCATCACCCATGATTTCGGCGTCGTCGCGGAGATTGCCGATCGGGTGATCGTCATGGAGAAAGGACATCTTGTGGAGCAGGGGCCTGCCGATATCGTCTTGAACGCGCCCGAGCATCCCTACACGAAACGCCTCATTGCCGCCGTTCCGCGCATGACCGCGCAGGATCGGCAGGGAGCAGCGGATACGCCCGTCGTGCTTGAGGTATCTCATCTCAGTAAGACCTACCACACGTCCGGCGGGTTCTTTACCAAGGGTCGAACTGTGCGCGCCGTCAACGATGTCAGTTTTTCGATCCGCAAGGCGCGAACCCTCGGCATCGTCGGCGAATCCGGTTCCGGAAAGTCGTCGCTCGGCCGGGTTCTGGTGAAGCTTATGAATTCGGATAGCGGCCAGATCCTGTTCGACGGTCGCGATATCGCACCGATGTCGAACGACGCATTCCGATCGATCCGACCCCATATCCAGATGATCTTCCAGGATCCGTTTGCCTCCCTCAATCCGCGTCATACCATCGGCAGGGTCCTGACCGTCGGGCCCGTGGCGCATGGGATGTCCATCTCGGAGGCGAAGGCCAAGGCGCTTCGAACGTTGAAGCTGGTCGGGTTGGACGAGGGTGCCTATGACAGGTTTCCGCATGAATTTTCCGGCGGCCAGCGGCAGCGGATCGGCATCGCCAGGGCGCTGATGTTCGACCCTGTGCTGTTGGTGGCCGATGAAGCGGTGTCGGCCCTCGACGTGTCGATCCAGGCGCAGATTCTCGAGTTGCTGACGCGAATCCAGAAAGAGACAAAGGTGGCAATGATTTTCATCACCCATGATCTGAGGGTCGCGAGCCTGATCTGCGACGAGGTCGCCGTCATGTACCGGGGGGAAATCGTCGAGTATGGGCCACCCTCGCAGATTTTCCGCGCGCCGGGCCACGATTATACCCGCAAGCTTGTCGCGGCGATCCCCGGTGCCGAGTGGGAGCCGGCCGCCTGAGGCGCCCATAAACTGATCCCGTATAGCGTGGCCGCCCTGAACCCGTGTCAGGGCGGCTTTTTGTCGTTTTGCCTCATATGAATATGCGTATCCGCCCAATAAACGGGCAATTCAGAACGGTGAATAAAATATCGGCGAACTCATCAGAAAATAGTTGCAATTATCCACTATCTGGCAAATCATGACCTTGGAAGACTACTCCTATGTCTCTCGTTCCGAGATCGTAATAGCTAACCTTATCAGAAAGGATAGCTTGGTATCGCTTTGCTTTTTTGAGGCTTTCGACTGTGCCAGAACGAAGAAAGACGCCACCCGTTTCGCTTGAGGACATCGATCTTGATGTGCTGGAAGATACGCTGAGCTTCTACATCCGCACGGTCAATATCGCAGTCTCGCGCGATCTGGATGAGCGCCTTGAGGGATACGATGTCGCCAAGGGGACCGGAAAGATCACTACCTTGCTCATGGTCGACAGTCATCCGGGAATTCGCCCGTCTGTGATCGCCCAACTCATTCTTAAGGATCGTTCCGCCATGGGCCGCCTTGTCGAGCAGATGGAAAGCCAGGGGCTTCTGACCCGCGAGACGTCGGTAGACGACAACCGCGCACAGGAACTTTACATCACCGAGAGAGGCGCAGAGCTGGCTGTCGAGGTGCGCGCCATCGTTACCCGGCAATCCAGGGACTTCTTCGACTTCGTGCCGGAGGGCGACCGGCAGCTGTTGATGGACATTCTGCGCAGAACCTACCGGCGGATCGCCGGCCTGTCCTGATCGTTGTTTTCGAAGGATCATGCCATGATGGCAGAGCGTGTAGCGTTGATATCGGGTGCCAATCGTGGCATCGGCGCGGCAGTCGCGGTTTTTCTGCATGAGCAGGGATGGCGCCTGTCGCTTGGCATGCGCACGCCGGCGCTGCCTGCCTGGGCCGATCCACGGCGCGTTCATGTTCACACCTACGATGCATTTGAAGAAACTGCCGAGCAGACCTGGGTCGATGCGGCAGTCGACCGTTTCGGCCGCATCGATGCTATCGTCGCCAATGCCGGGATCATGGTTCCGAAATCGGTCATAGAGGCCGATGAGGTGGACATCGACGCGATGCTTGCTGTCAATGTCAAGGCGCCGCGCCGGCTTGCCCGGGCTGCATGGCCGGCTCTCAGCAAAAGTGGCCGGGGCAGGGTTATCATTCTCGGTTCGTTGTCCGGCAAGCGCGTGAAGTCGGCCGGCGCCGGTTCGTATTCGATCTCCAAGTTTGCAGCTGTTGCCCTTGCCCACGGCATCCGCCATGCGGGCTTTGATCTTGGTATACGCGCTACCGCCGTCTGCCCGGGTTTCGTTGCGACAGACATGGCGCTCGGTATCACCGACCGCGCCGCCGAAACGATGACCGACCCGCGCGATCTTGCCCGGATCATATCCATGCTGCTGGACTTGCCAAACGAAGCCAGCGTCGCCGAATTCAACATCAATTGCCAGCTCGAGGAATCCTACTGAAATGCCCGGACCCTATGTCGTTCCCGTTCACGGCGATGCCGACCTGCCTGCCGAAGTCGATATCGTCGTCATCGGTGGCGGCATCATCGGCACATCAACAGCGCTCGAACTTGCCGAGCGCGGCCTGCGCGTTGCCCTTTGTGAAAAAGGTGGGATCGGTCACGAGCAGTCGAGCCGCAACTGGGGCTGGGTGCGTATTTCCAGGCGAGATCCGCGCGAAGTGCCGCTAATGGCGGAAGCCCTGCGGCTGTGGAGCAATCTCGACCAGAGGATCGGTCGTGCGACCGGCTACAAACGCGCCGGCATCCTGTTCACCTGCGCCAGCGATCAGGAGTTTGCCGATCACGAGCGCTGGAACCGTAACCTCGAAGGCTACCAGCTGGATTCCAGGATGCTGAGTGCCGGCGAGTTCCGTGCGATGTTCCCAAATGCGGATATGGACATCAAGGGTGCGCTCTACACCTCCGCGGACGGACGTGCCGAACCGCAGGTCGCAGCCCCCGCAGTTGCCGAAGCCGCCCGCGACAAGGGAGCGACGATCCTGACGGAATGCGCAGTGCGCGGCATCGAAACGTCCGGCGGCCGGATCTCGGGCGTTGTGACCGAGCGTGGCCCGATCGCCTGTTCGGCAGTGGTGCTCGCCGGCGGGGCCTGGTCCAGCCTGTTTTCCGGAAATTTCGGCATCGACCTGCCGCAGTTGAAGGTGATGAACTCGGTCCTGCGGACAAAACCGCTGGAAGGTGGGCCGGAGCAGGCAATCTGGTCGCAGGGTTTCGCCGTGCGCAAGCGCCAGGATGGCGGCTATACGATTGCCTCCGGACATGAGAACGTCGTCGATATCGTGCCGAAATCCTTCCGCTATGCCCGCGACTTCATGCCTGCTTTTGGAAAGGAATGGCGCTCGCTGAAATTCCGGCTGGGCGGGCGCTTCCTCGACGAGGCGCGTATCCCCAATCGCTGGTCCATGGATGAGGCAAGCCCGTTCGAATACAATCGCGTACTCGACCCGAAGCCCGCCAACAAACTGTCCGACCTGGCGCTTGCCAACCTCAAAAAGGCATTTCCGGTATTCGAAAAGGCAGAGATTGCCCAGCGTTGGGCGGGTTATATCGATGTGACGCCGGACGCCGTGCCGGTGATTTCAGCTGTCGATCAAATCCCCGGCTTCCATATCGCGACCGGTTTTTCCGGCCATGGCTTCGGCATCGGTCCTGCCGCAGGCAAGTTGATGGCCGACATCGTTACCAGCAGAACGCCAGTGGTCGACCCCACGGCTTTCCGCCTTTCCCGCTTTTCCGACGGCTCGAAAATCGAGCTGATCAGCGGTTTCTAATTCTGCCCGGGCAAAGAAGGCAGATGACATGACGTGCCGAAAAACAAAGTGGAACAGTGACTGAGCAACATCAAAGGGGAAAAGCCGATGTCTGACGAAACCAAGCATGCAGTCTTCAATCCGACGCGCCGCCAGGCGCTCACCATGATGGCTTTGGCCGGTGCATCCGGCTTGATCATGCCCGGCCTTCTCGGCCGCGACCAGGCCCTTGCAGCGACGCCGCCGGCAAAGCCGACAGGCCAGATGATCGTCGGCTTCTCACAGGAGCCGACCGTCTTCAATCCGCATATGCTGCATATCGAAGTCGACGAAGGTATCCATTTCAGCCTGTTCGACCCGCTTTTTGCCATCGACCCCCAAGGCAAGTTCACTCCGGCGCTGGCCGTCGAGGTTCCCAGCGTTGAAAATGGCGGCATCTCTGCCGATGGTCTTTCCTGGAAGGTCAAGCTGCGCGACGACGTCAAGTGGCATGACGGGTCGCCTTTCACTGCCGAAGACGTCAAGTTCACATTGGAACTGATGGTCGATCCAACCTTCCTCAGCTGGCGCAAGACCGGCCATGAACTGGTTCGGGACCTGACTGTCGTGTCGCCGACCGAAATTACCTGGAAGATGGAAAAACCGTTCGCCCCCTATCCCTCGATCCTCGCCTCGACCTTCATAGTGCCCAAGCACATCCTCGGCGCAGAGAAGGACAAAAACAACGCTCCGATCAACCATGCGCCCATCGGCACCGGTCCGTTCAAGTGGGTGGAGCGGGTCCCAGGCGATCACATCACCCTTGAAGCCAATACCGGTTATTTCGGAGACGGCCCCTACCTCGAGCGCATCATCTACAAATACATTCCTGACCTGACGGTTCTCTACACCCAGTTCAAGACCGGCGATATCGATGTCGCGGGCCTGCAGTGGATCACGCCGGACCACTATGAAGAAGCCAAGGCGCTGGATGGCAAGACTGTGCTCGTCGTGCCGGGCTCGACAGTCGAATCCGTGACCTTCAACATGGAGAGGCCGCAGTTCAAGGATCTTGCGGTTCGACAGGCGCTCTATCATGCGCTGGACAAGACGACGATCATCGACACGCTCTATTATGGCCTGCCGACACCCACGGAAAGCTATATGCCGCAGCAATCCTTCTATGCCAATCCGGATCTGCCCAAGCATGAATACGATCCCGAAAAGGCCAAGAAGCTCCTGGACGATGCAGGCTGGGTGCCCGGCAGCGACGGCATCCGCGCTAAGGGTGGCGTCAAGCTTTCCTTCTCGAATTCGACCACAGCCGGCAATCATATCCGCGAACAGGTGCAGCAGTTCATGCAGCAGTCCTTCAAGGATCTCGGCATCGAAATGACCATCTCGAACCTGCCGCCCGCCGTGATGTGGGGCGAATACTGGTCGAATTCGAAGTTCGACAGCGTCGTCGTCGGCCTCGACTTCCTAACAGGCGCCGATCCCGATACGTCTGACTATTTCAAGTCGACATCCATTGTTGCCAAGGGCGGCTCTGGCCAGAACACCTGGCAGTATGCCAATCCCGAGGTGGACAAGCTGCTGACCGAGGGCGGCCAGACCTTTGTGCCGGAAGAGCGCAAGAAGATCTACCTTAAGATCCAGGACATCATACGCGCCGATCTGCCGTTACTGCCCATCTTCCAGTACGCCACAGTGCGCGGCTACAAGAAGGGTGCCGAAGGCATCGCCTACAATGTCAACGTCCGCATCGACAGCTGGAACCCCGGGAGCTGGTACTGGGCATCCTAACGCCGATCCCTTACCCGCCCTTTCCTTTTGCGGGAGGGGCGGGAGAGGCATTCGACGTCCGGGACTATGCGTCCCGCAATCATCGGAGAGACCGCGATGCTGCACTATCTTATGGGCCGTTTATGGCAGAGCCTGATCCTTCTGGTTCTGGTGTCGATGATCGGCTTCGCCGTCCTCAATCTTGCGCCTGGAGGGCCGTTGTCGCAATACGCGCTCACCCCCGGGATGACCAAGGAAACGCTCGACCGCATCTCCGAGCAGATGGGCCTGAACCGGCCGCTGCCGATCCAGTATCTCGATTGGCTCTGGCATCTTCTGCAGGGTGACTGGGGTCACTCCTATCGCGACAGCCAGCCGGTGCTCGGCATCATCACCGGGCATCTCTTTGCCACGCTGCTGCTGATGGGCTCATCGACCGTGTTGTCGATTGCCGTCGGGACCTGGGTCGGCATCAAGGGCGCGACCAAGCGCTATTCGATCTTCGATTATTCCGCCACCGTGGGTGCCATGGTCGCCCTGTCGATCCCGACGTTCTGGTTCGGACTTGTCGCGATCTATCTGTTTGCCCTTAAATTGCGGTGGCTGCCAGCGGGCAACATGTACACGATCGGCAACGGCTCGGTCAGTGACTATGCCATCCACCTGATCATGCCGACGGTGGTTCTGGCGCTCGTCAACGTCGCCGTCTGGAGCCGCTACATGCGCACCGCGACGCTTGACGTCATCCACCAGGACTTTGTTCGCACCGCAAAGGCCAAGGGGCTGTCGGAACGGCGGGTCCTGATGAAACACGTCATCGGCAATGCACTCCTGCCGATGATCACCCTGGCGGGGCTGCAGCTTCCGACCATTCTCGGCGGAGCGCTGGTGACCGAGACCGTCTTCACATGGCCTGGCATGGGGCGGCTGTTTCTGGATAGTCTCGGGTACAACGACTATCCGGTTGTCATGGGTCTCCTGATGTTTTCGGCGATACTCGTGCTGTTCGGTAGTCTGATCGCCGATCTCCTCGTTGCCTTCGTCGATCCGCGCATCCGGCTGAGTTAGGAAAAAGATCATGTCAGCAATCGCTTCCATACCCCGCTCCAGCAAATCCCATTGGTGGCAGAGCCGCACCTTCCGTCGGTTCGCGCGCCACAGGCTTGCCATGATCGGCCTGATCATGATCACGCTGCTGACGCTTGCCTGCGTCATCGGTCCCTATCTGCTGCCGTTCAACGAACTCTACATCGACCTTCGCGCCCGCTTTGCCCCACCGCTGACCGGCTACCATATCTTCGGAACCGATCCGCTTGGCCGCGATCTCGCTGCCCGCCTGTTCATGGCCGGACGCATTTCGCTGCTCGTCGGTTTTTTCGCCATGGTGCTCAGCACGATCTTCGGCACCGTCATCGGTGTCTGTGCCGGCTATTACGGCGGACGTATCGGTGCGGCGCTGATGCGGTTCGTCGATGCCTTCCTGTCGTTTCCCAGTATCTTCCTGCTTCTGGCGCTGGCGGCCTTCATCAAGCCCAGCCCGTTCATGATCACCGTTATCATTGCAGTCACAAGCTGGATGGAGATCGCCCGTATCGTCGAAGCCGAGGTGCGCTCGCTGCGCGAGCGAGATTTCGTGCTGGCTGCCCGGATGCTCGGCCTTTCCAACCGCTGGATCATGTTTCGCGAACTCCTGCCGAACGCCATCGGCCCGATCATCGTCGCCGCCACACTGACCGTCGCGCGCGCCATCCTGCTCGAAGCCTATGTCAGTTTCCTCGGTTACGGCATCCAGCCGCCGCTGCCGAGCTGGGGCAATATGCTGAACGGTGCGCAGCAATATCTCGACCGCGCCCCGTGGCTCGCGATCGTACCGGGCGTGGCGATCACACTGGCGGTAACAAGCTTCAACTTCATCGGAGACGGCCTGCGCGACGCACTTGACGCGCGCAGCGATGCAAACTGAAGGGCGCGATATGACCCGGTTTTCTCCGTTCAAGACGACCTTGTGGTACGAAACCGCAGCGCCTGCTGTCGAAACGAAAGAGCTGGAGGGCACGCTCAAAGCCGATGTCTGCATCGTTGGCGGGGGCTACACCGGGCTGACCACGGCGCTCGACCTTGTCAGCGACGGCATCAGCGTAGTGCTTCTGGAGAGGGAAGAGATCGGCTTTGGCGGTTCTGGGCGCAACGCCGGCCATTGCACGCCGACGTTCACTCATTACAGCCTGCCGGAGTTGCGCCGGATGCTCGGCGAGCCTTGGGCAGAACGGCTGATCGCCAGGCAGACTCGCGCCAACGACCGCGTATCCGCCATGATCGAGCGCTACCAGATCCAGTGCGAATGGCAGCAGCACGGCTATGTCATGGGTGCCGCCTATCCCGGCATGATGAAGACAATCGAAGAGAAGGTGCGCACTTACAACGCCGTCGGCGCGAAAACCCGGGCCCTGGACAGGGACGAGGTGGCGACGATTACCGGTAGCCCGCGCTTTCACGGCGGCTGGCTGCATGAGGAGGCTGGGCACCTCAACCCTCTCGGTTATTCCCGCGGCCTTGCCCGAGCGGTCATCCAGGAGGGCGGAATTATTCATACGCAATCGCCGGTGACCGGTTGCGAGCGCGACGGAACCGCCTGGGCGATCCGCACGCCCAAGGGAAAAGTCGTTGCAGACAAGGTGATCTTCGCCACCGGGGCCTATACGGTTGGCGGATGGCCGAAGCTCGACCGGACCTTCAGGATCCAGAAGGTCTTTGTCGCGGCAACGCAGCCGCTATCGGAAGACGAGCGCCGCTCGATCCTGCCACGTAATACCACCGTCCACGATGGTCGCGGCGATATCTATGTCTACAAGTACAATGCCGAGGGGCGGATCGTCGCGTCGATGTTTCCGATGGGGCGGCGCGGCCGAGACATGGAGTATACCCGCAGGGTGATGAGCGACAGGTTGAAATGGCTGCATCCGCAAATCAGGCAGGAGATCCGATGGGAGTATTTCTGGTTCGGCGAGCTCGACATGCAGTACCGCACCGTGCCGCGTCTTTACGATCTGGCACCGGGCGTCGTTGCGCTGACCGGCCTTTCGGGTCGTGGCGTGCCGACCGGCAGCATGCTGGGCGGCATCCTGTCTGACTGGGCAAAAGGCGTTCCGCAGTCAGATCTTTCGCTCAAGCTAGAACCTCTGACAGCGGCACCTCTTTACATGAAATACGGACCGCCGCTTACCCTGCGATATTACCGTGTTGCCGACTGGATCAAGACGAAACTCGCAGGCGCCGCCTTACCGCCGCATGCCTGATCTGGCTCAACATCGCGTGGTCAAACGCACGGCGTCACGTCAAGCGTGCGCTTTCCTGCTGGCGAAGCTTACGGCAAGAACGGCGAAGATGAGCGTTCCTGTTCCGACCTGCTGCCAGTAGAAATTCAGGTCGCTGAGCAGCAGGCCGTTGGCAACGATGGCGAGCAGGAGGACGCCGAGAACTGTGCCGGGGATGTTCGGGCGGCCGCGTGGACTGAAGGTAGTGCCGATGAAGGTTGCGCCGATGGCGTTGAGCAGGAACGCATTTCCGGACGAGGGGATGTAGACGCTGACGGTCGCGGTCAGGATCAGCCCGGCTGCAGCAGCAATTGTCCCGACCAGGATGAAGACGAGGGCGACATGGGCGCGGATCGACAGGCCGGAATAGCGCACTACGCTGGGCTGGATGCCGGATGCCAGCAGCACGCGTCCGAACCGGCTGCGGGAAAGTATAATAGCTGCAGCCACGATGATGAGGAATGCGACGAACAGCGGGGTCGGCACGCCGGCGATCGTGCCATGGCCGATAAAGCGGAAGGAAGCGGGCACGCCGTTCGGGGGAAGATAGACCGGGTTACCGCCATTCGTGAGCATCTGCTGGATGCTGCGGCCGATGAACAGCGTTCCCAGCGTCGCCAGAAACGGCGATATGCCGATGCCGGAAATGAGCAGCGCGTTGAATGCGCCGACCAGCCCGCCGGCGACAAGCCCAGCAAGTGCGGCAATCGCCACTGGCTGGCCCGCCAGCACCACCGAGACGAAGGCAAAACTTGCCATGTCGACCGCCGTGCCGACGGATAGATCGATGCCGCCTGAGGCGACTGCGAAGGTCATGGCCACGGAGACGATAGCGAGCAGCGTGAAATTGTTGACGAGTACGCTCTGCAGGTTGGCGAAGGTCAGAAAGGTCGACGTCGTTAGGCTGAAAATGGCAAAGACGACGATCAGAGCCAGCACCAGTCCGTAGCGACCAAGGTTATGCAGGGTGCGGTGGGCTGATGCAGCGTCTGTAACTGGCAAGGGTGCGGTTAGGGACATCGATCAATTCTCCTGTCGACGCAGCAATGTGGTCGCGGACACGACGATCAGGATCAGCGCACCCTGGACGCCGCTGACAAGCGTGCTCGATATATTGAGCAGTTGAAAGCCGTTGACCAGGAACCCGACCAGCAGCGCCGAGAGCAGCGTTCCCGGGATGGTCGGCACGAGGCGACGGGAAAAGACGGATCCGAGCAGCGCAGTCACTACGACCGGAAGCAGCATCTCGCCAGCGCCCGTCGTGCTCCCGCTCAGATAGGAGACTGAAAGAATTCCAGCCAGGCCGCCGCAGACGCCGCTGGCGACAAATGCTCCCGCCACCAGCCGCTTGAGGGGTAAGCCTGCAGCGCGCGCCGCCTCGGCAAATTCACCGACGGCGTAAAGGCGTAATCCGAGGGGTGTAAATTGCACGATGCCGGTCACCAACAGTGTGAAGCCGAGCAGGACATAGGCGAGAACAGGGATGCTGAACGGGTCGGTGGCCGAGAGGAGAGAAAGAAACGGCGTCGATGCCGGCAGCACGGTGTTCTGCGTCAGTACCAGTTCCAGGCCCCCGACAACATTCATCACCGCCAGCGTTGCCAAAAGCGGCACGATACCCGCAAGGACGACCGCCGCTGCATTGACAGCACCGATCAACGCCCCGGTCGCGATGGCGGCCGCGATGGCCGTTGCATCGCCGAAACCGAACTGGATCAGGCTGGCATAGACTGCGGCGCTGAGACCCATATTGGCTGCCAGCGACAGGTCGATGCCACCCGTCACCACATTCGATCCGCCGGCAATGAGAACGAGGGTAAGCCCGATCGCCAGAACGCCCGATATGGCCGATTGGCCAAGCACATTGCCGATATTGCCGACGCTCAGAAAATAGGGAGCGGTCAGCGAAAAGATCACTAGGATTGCGGCAAAGGCCAGGAGCGAGCCGCCACGAAGGGCCGCAGTCGTGAAATTGCGACCGAGCCTCGGGCGAATGTCTTGCGCCGGTTCGAAATCGATACCCGCGTAGTGAGCGTCAGCCGACATGGCGCAGTTCCTCCTTCGAGCCGGTCGATTGGGCAAGCACCGCATCGGGCGTGGTCTCGCGCGACGCGAATTCGCGCACGATGCGGCCTCGGAAGAAGACGAGGATGCGGTCGGTTATCCCGACCAGTTCGGGCAAGTCCGAGGACAGCACGATAATGCCGGCGCCCCTTTCGGCGAGGTCGCCGATCAGCGTGTAGATCTCGACCTTGGAGCCGATATCGACGCCGACGGTCGGCTCGTCTAGGAGGTAGATTTCGGAATGCCGGCTCAGCCATTTGGCGATGGCGACCTTCTGCTGATTGCCGCCGGAAAGCGTCCGAACCAGCGCCTCCCGTCCTGCGGTCTTGATCTCGAGCCGGTGGATCAGCCGCTCCGTTTCGGATGCCTCCCGGCTCCGGTCGATCAGTCCAAACCGGGTGAAACGCGGCAAGGAGGCCAGACTGATGTTCTCGCCGACATCCAGATCGAGCGCCACTCCATTGATGCGGCGGTCCTCTGGCACCAAGGCTATTGCGCGGTCGGTGGCCTCAGACGGATCGGCAGGCTGTATCGTCTTGCCGAGGACCGCGATGGTGCCGGCGGTGGCGGTCTCAAGGCCGAACAGTGTGCGGACCAGCTCCTTCGCGCCAGAACCGAGCAGCCCCGTCAACCCGAGAACTTCTCCACGCCGGAGTGTGAAAGACACATCGGCATATTTGCCGGGTGATGTCAGATTTTCCAGCTGCAGCAGGTCCTCTCCGACAGTCACCGCTCGCTTTGGAAACATGTCTTCGATGTCACGCTCGATCATCAGCCGCGCAATCGCGTTGGCGGAGGTGCTCGCCATCGGTAGCGCGGCAACGGTACGGCCATTGCGCAAGACAGTGACATCGTCGCAGATAGCCTCGATTTCGTTGAGGTAGTGCGAGATATAGATGATTGTCACGCCTTCATCGCGGAGGCGGCGGATCAGCTGGAAAAGGATTTCCGCTTCCCGGTGCACGAGCGCGGCAGTGGGCTCGTCGAAAACGAGGATCTTAGGCTGGTTGAGCAATGCCCGGGTGATCTGGACGATCTGCTTTTCCGCAGTCGACAGTTCGCTGACCAAGGCGCCGGTGGGCAAGTTGATGCCAAAATAATCCTCGAGTATTGCGGCCGCGCGACGCTGCATGGCACGGCGATCCAGAAACGGCGTTCCAGCAATACGCGGCTCCCGCCCGAGGAAAAGCGCCTCGCCGACGGTAAAGGTCGGAACCAGCAGGCGGTCCTGGTGAATGAAGTGGATACCGAGCTCTTCCACCAGATGTGGCGTCAGCTTTTCGAATCTCTGGCCGTCGATGACGATGCTCCCGGCGTCCGGCTGGTGCAGTCCCGCCAGCAGCTTGATGAGCGTCGACTTGCCGGCCCCATTCTGGCCCACCAGGCCGTGAACGGTACCACGGCGAACCGCGAGCGACGCACCGGACAGCGCCTGTGCCCCACCGAAGTGCTTGTCGATACCTTCGAGGCGGATGATATCGCGATCCCCGGGCGGAGGTGTGGATGTAATCGTCATGGAACCCTCGCGCGGCGCGCAGCATCGGGAGCGATCTGCGGCCGGGCCGCAGACATTGATGACCCCGAGATCAGCCGATGCCGAGCTTCTTGGTGACTTCGTTGACATTGGCCTTACTGGCGAGCAGAGCCGGGACGTAGGTTTCGCGCGGCAGGGTCTGGCCGGCGAGCAGCTTTGCAACATTGTGGATGGCTGTGCGTCCTATCTCCGCCGGTTGCTGCGCGACATCGGCGCCGGCCGGCGAGTTCGGATCTGCGACGAGCTGCAGCACTTCCGGGCTGCCATCGACCCCGTAGGTCCTGATTTCCGTGCGGCCTGCAGCCGCCAAAGCCTGGGTGGCACCGAGTTGCGGGATATCCCATGCCGACCAGATTGCCTTGATCGATCCCTTTTCCGGAAACTTGTTGAGCAGCGCGGTGATCTGGGTGAAAGCATCCTGCACGGTATTGGGGATGACGTCGCGCAGTTCCGGCTGGAGGATTTTCACCTTCGGGAAATATTTAACGACATTGACCAGCTGGTCGTAGCGGATGGCGCAGGGCGTGACACCGTAAAAGCCGTTAAAGGCGACGATGTTTCCTTCACCGCCAATATCGGAAATCAGCTGCAGTGCCAGATCCTTGCCGATCCCCCAGTTGTCCGACGTCGTGTTGTTGAGCGAGTTGGTGGAGCCCACATCGATCGTCAGCACCGGTATGCCGGCATCGCGAGCCTTCTTCAGCCATGGATCGATGACGCTGAGCGTGCCGAGAATCTGGACGATCGCATCCGGCTTCTGGGCAATCAGGGTTTGCAGCTGCGACACAAGCTTGCCGTCGTTGCGACCGGCATCGACGGCGATCGGCTCGCCGCCAAGGCGCTTCACTTCGGCAATCTGGGCGTTATAGGCCTGAAGGTCGAAGAAGTGATCCGTGCCCGTAGCACTGATCGCGATGCGTTTGCCCTTCAGAGACAGTTCACCATCGGCGGCAGATGCGGGCGCCCGCCCGGCCAATGTTGCTCCCGCCACCGCAGCGCCAGCTATCGCCGACAGCTTCAACAGATCACGCCGGCCAATTCCACCCTTAGAACGCTCGTATTCCATGTCCCTCTCCTTTAATAAATAATGTCGATAGAATAAGTATTCTAACGATATAGACGAGGAACAGCTTTTCAAATTTCTGCGGAACCGGGCAATGTCCGCATCGAATTTCGCCCCGGTTTCAGCGTATTACGCTCATACCCGGGCACGGTCCCAGCCGCTCGCCCGCAGTTGTTCGAAGTCGCGAACGAGATTGCGATATCCGGCCGCCGGATGGGGTGCTGTCAGTCGCGGTCCCCGGGCGCCGAGTTTCTCGCGCAACGTCCCGGCCTTGTATTCGGTTTTGTAGACCCCGCGCTTCTGTAACTCAGGCACCAGGAGGTCGACGGCATCCTCGAAGCTCTCCGGTGTGACGGCGTAGGCAAGGTTGAAGCCGTCGACATCGGTGTCCTCGACCCACTCCTGCAGGAGGTCGGCGACTGTCTGTGGCGAGCCGACAAACACCGGACCGAAGCCGCCGATGCCAACCCAATCGGCCATCTCGCGCACCGTCCAGACTTTGTCGGGATCGATGGTGGTAAAGGTTTCGACGGCCGATTGAACGGCATTGGTATAGCGATGCCGCAGCGGCTCGTCGGGGCCGAACTGGCTGAAGTCGATGCCGGTCCAGCCGGAGATCAGCGTTAGCGCACCCTCGTAGGAGACGTATTTGCGGTATTCGTCGAACTTCTTCTTCGCCTCGGCGTCGGTTTCGCCGAGGATGACAGTCTGCAGGTTGAAGGCGAGGATCTCGCGAGGATTGCGGCCGTTGCGCTCGGCCGCCTCCCGGACATTGGCGACGTAGCGCTTGAGCACCGGCTTCGATGGCGCAGCCACGAAGATGCATTCGGCGTGTGCCCCGGCAAAATCCTTGCCTCGGCTGGAGGCGCCTGCCTGGTAGAGTACTGGTGTGCGCTGTGGCGATGGCTCGCTGAGATGGATGCCGGGCACGGTGAAGTGCTTGCCGGCATGGCCGATCGGGTGGACCTTCTCGGGGTGGGTGAAAATCCCCGTCGTGCGGTCGCGGACGACGGCGTCGTCCTCCCAACTGCCCTCCCAGAGCTTGTAGCAGACTTCCAGATATTCCTCCGCCAGGTCGTATCGGTCGTCGTGCTTGGACTGGGCCTGCTGGCCGATGTTGAGTGCGCCGCTGTTCAGATAGGAGGTGACGATGTTCCAGCCGACGCGGCCCTTTGTCAGATGGTCGAGCGTCGAGATGCGGCGGGCGAAGGTGTACGGGTGCTCGAAGGACAGCGACGCCGTCAGGCCGAAGCCGAGATGCTCGGTGGCATGGGCCATGGTCGGAATCAGTTGCAGCGGATCGTTCACCGGCACCTGTGCGGAGTGGCGCAGCGCCGCATCGACATTGCCGTTCAGCACGTCGTAGACGCCGAGCACGTCGGCGATGAACAGTCCGTCGAACTTGCCGCGCTCCAGCGTCTTTGCCAGATGAACCCAGTAGTCGAGATCCTTGTATTTCCAAGACTGGTCGCGCGGATGGGTCCAAAGACCTGGCGACTGGTGGCCGACGCAGTTCATGTCGAAAGCATTCAGCCTGATTTCACGGCTCATGATATTGGTCCTTTCGCAGTAAAACGATGCTACCGCAGCATCTGATGGCCTCAAGCATTGCCGCGGTTGAGGCCGTAGGTAAGGGCGAGGGCACCGACCAGCACGGCGCCCTTGACGAAATCCTGCGTGTAATAGGGAGCATTCAGCATGGTCAGCCCATTGAGCAGCACACCGACGAAGACGGCACCGGCGATGGTGCCGAGCACGTTCGGGCGGCGCAGGGCCAGCACTGCATAGCCTATCAGCGAGGCCGCAACGGCGTCCATCAGCAACGATCCGCCCGAAGACACGTCACCGCGGCCAACCCGGGCCGCAATGATGATGCCACCGAGCGCGGCGAGTGTGCCGGAAATCACGTATGCCAGCGTTTTCAGCCTAAGGGTGGAGGCACCGGCCAGCCGTGTCGCCACCTCGTTGCCACCGGTAGCAAACAACAGCCGTCCGATGCGGGTCCTCTCCGTCAGCACGTAGAGAGCAAAGGCCACCAGCGCCATCAGGACGACGGAGACCGGTACGATGCCGAACAGGCTGTGGCGGCCGATCAGCAGGAAGGCGGGATCGTAGGCACCCGATGCCTTCGATCCATCCGGTAGGACCAGCCCTGCCGAGATCGATCGACCGGCCGTCGGAATAAGCTGCAGGCCGGACAACAGGAACATCATGGCCAGCGTCGCCAGCAGATCCGGCACCCTCAGCCTGACGATCAGCAGCGCGTTCAGCAGGCCGACAACAGCGCCGAGCGCCAGGACCAGAGGGACGGTCTCGTAGACGTTGAGCCCCCAGACGATCATCGCATAGCTGGCGGCCATGACGCTCGAGGCGGCAACGGCGCCGATCGAAAGGTCGAAGCCGCCGACCGCAAGTGTCACCGTGACGCCGGCGCCGAGGATGGCAACGACGGAAACGGCCTGCAGGATGCTCATCAGGTTGCCGAGGTTAATGAAGGCCGGCTGGGCACCGGTGAAGATGATGACAAGCGCTGCCAGAAGGATGAATACGGCGCCAGCGCGCACGAATGAATGGAGGCTGGCGATCCACCCACGACCGCCGATGCGAGATGGCGGGAGACCTTTTTCCGTTTCGAAAGATCTGCTGTCGGTGGCGCTCATGCCGGTATTCCTTCTCGGGTATCTTCGTGGCGGTCTGGCTTCAGCGACTGCAGCCCGTGGCGATCCATGACGAGGATGCGGTCGGCCATTTCAATCGCTTCTTCAGGATCGGAGGTGGCAATCAGCGTGGCGCGATCTTTGCGGCTGCGGATCGCCTGGATGATGTCCTGGCGTGCACCGACATCGACCCCCTGGAAGGGTTCGTCGAGAAGCAGCAGGCGGCTCGGTTCGGCCTCCCAGCGAGCCAGCACCACCTTCTGCTGGTTGCCGCCCGACAATGTCCAGACGGATGATGAGGGTCCGGTCGCCTTGATCCGCAACCTGTCGATGGCCTTTTCACCCTCGCGACGCTCGCGGGCGCTATCGAGGAACCCATGCCGGGACCACCTGGCCAGATGCGGCAGGCCGATGGTTGCGGCGATGCTATTGCCGGGCCAGGAGGGCGGCATCAACGACGAGCGATGCCGGTCCTCGGCTGCCATGGCGACGCCGGCGGCAATAGCGTCGGCAGGACGTTTCGGGCGGTAGGGCAATCCGCCGAGCGTCATCTCGCCAGACGTCAGCGGCAGTAGGCCGAAGATCGCCGACAAGAGGCGGCTCTTGCCGGAACCAAGGACGCCGGTTATGGCGACAACTTCTCCGGGCGACAGTTGAAGATCGAAAATTGGGCTTCCGGGTAAAAGGCACGCGCCCCGCATCGTGAACACAGCTTCGCCTTGCGCCACCCCCACGCCCGGACGCATCGAGCGAAGCGGGCGGCCGATCATCGCCTCTACAGCACGGTCAAAATCGATCGGTTGACCGAAGGCGCCGACGATGACACCGCCGCGCATGACCAGCGCCCGGTCGGCAATAGCCTGCAGATCCGCCGTGCGATGGGAAATGTAGAGGATTGCGAGCCCCGTCCGCCGGGTTCGCCGCAGGATATCGAACAGCCGGTTACTCTCGCTCGCCGACAGGCTGGCCGTAGGTTCGTCCAGGATCAGCAAATCTGCCCTGTTTGCCACGGCTCTCGCAATCGCCACGAGTTGGCGTTCTGCGGCCGACAGCTCACCAAAATCTCGGTCAAGCGGCAGATCGAAGCCGGCAATGTCCAGGATTGCCTGCGCCTGTCTGCGAATGCTGGCTCGCGAGACGAAAAAGGGCATGCTGCCATCGGCGAAGCGGTTGAGCAGAAGCGCATCAGCCACCGTTTGCCCTGGTGCGCCGACAAGATCGGTCGATTGGTGCACCGTCACTATACCGGCCATTGCCGCCTCGGCCGGGCTGCCGGGCGCAAACTTCTGCCCCTTGAGCCGCATCTCGCCGCCATCGGCCGGCAGCACGCCGGACAGTATTTTCACCAAAGTTGATTTTCCGGCACCGTTCACTCCCATCAAAGCGACGATCTCGCCGGGCTCGATGGACAACGAGGCGCCGCCGAGCGCCTTCGTCTCGGCAAAGCTGCGGCGGAGGTTGAGGACATCCAGTAGAGGCACGGTCGAACTTTCGTTGTTTCGACAATTCTGCCAGCTGCGATGCCGATGAGACAGGCAAAGCCTTGCTGCCGAGAGGCTGTCCAGGAAACAAACAATCTCCTTCAACCGGAAACAACGCATCAAACAGTCTACAAATTCAATAGGGAATTATATCTACTGAAATCGCGTCGCCAGGGCGGTCAAACGGTCTGTCGCACGACGCCCCGATGGACCCGACAGACATGCAAAAGGAATGCGAACATGAGATCTTATCTACGGCTCGCCGCCGGCGCCGCCATCCTTCCGCTGCTGATGAGCCAGGCCGCTGCGGCCGGTGGCATTACGGGCGCTCCGGCGCCCTTCGACAAGGGTGGCGTCAAGCTGGCCCTTATCAGTTACATCTCGGCCGGTGATTTTTTCCAGGCCTACCAGGCCGGGGCAGTCGCCCAGGCCAAGGCGCTCGGCATCGACCTTCGTGTCTTCCCGGGACGACAGGATGCGTCGGAACAGCGCGAGCAGATCCTGCAGGCGATCAATCTTGGCGTCCAGGCCATCGTCGTCGACCACGGCCTGCCCGAATCGCTCACCGACGTTGTGCAGCAAGCACTCGACAAGGGCGTCAAGGTGGTTGCCTTTGACGTGAACCTCAACAATCCCAAGATCCCGCAGGTAGAGCAAAGCGATCATGCTCTCGCCAAGCAGGCACTTGAACAGGCCGCAAAAGAAAATGGCACCGCGTTCAATGCGGCCTACGTCTATGTTGCCGGTTTTGCGCCTCTCGACCGCCGTAACGAGGTCTGGGAAAAATTCAAGGCCGACAATGCCGGCGTCGTCGAGAAGGCGCGTTTTGGCAATGTCAGCGATACGACGGCGACGACGACCGCTGACCAGGCAAAGGCGGCCCTGACGGCAAACCCGGACATCAAGGTGGTCTTTGCGCCCTACGATGAATTTGCCCGTGGCGTGAAGCTGGCGGCCGGCGATCTCGGCATCAAGGACAAGATCCGAATTTATTCCGCCGACGTTTCGACGGCCGACATTCAGGAAATCACCGAAGAGGGTAGCCCATGGGTTGCCACCGTCGCGACCAACCCGGCAGTCGTCGGAGCGGTTTCGGTCCGCGCGGCGGCCCTGGAGATCGCCGGTCAGCCCGTCCCCCACCAGATCACGGTCGAGCCTACCCTCCTGACCCAGGCGGCTCTTCGCGCCGCCGGCGTTAAGACAATCGAGGACCTCGCCGCCAAGCTGCCCGCCTTCAATACAAGCGGCGCGGCCACCGCCAGCTGGATCCCGCAGGCATTATTCTGATCATCTGCGGTGAGGGCAGGGCGTTTCGTACGCCTTGCCCTCCGCACTTTTCAATTGGAGGATTTGAGATGAGCCAGTCGAATGTCGTCTTTGCAGCAGCCCACGGCATCGGGCGCGAAGCGCTATTTTCAAGGGCATTAGAGCTGTCCGCAGATTTCGCGCGTCGCGGTGCGGAACTTGATCGTGATGGCCTGCCGCCTATCCCTGAGATTGTCCGGTTAAAGAACGCCGGTCTTCTCAATGCGCTGCACGCGGCCGAGATCGGCGGGGGCGGGCTCGACTGGATCGATGCCCTGAAGCTTGTGCGGATCGTTGCTCGT
This sequence comes from Rhizobium sp. rho-13.1, assembly GCF_007000305.1. Lineage (NCBI taxonomy): Bacteria > Pseudomonadati > Pseudomonadota > Alphaproteobacteria > Hyphomicrobiales > Rhizobiaceae > Rhizobium > Rhizobium sp. rho-13.1. The sequence goes on from NZ_SCFL01000020.1 coordinate 56,680, forward strand.
GGCGAAAGCTCGCTCGGCCAGCTGCTTGGTTACCACTATGTCAACAGCCAGTCGATCTACTGGTCCTTCGCCGACCAGTCGCGCGCCAAGGCGCTCGGCGCCGAGACGGTTGCGCGCAGCCTCTACTGGGGCGCTGCCGTCAATCCGCGCGATCCGGGGCTGGTGCTCACGCAACGCGGCAACGGCTATGTGCTAAACGGCCGGAAAACGTTTTCGACCGCTGCCCGCGTTTCCGACTACATCAACGCCAACGCGCTTCTCGACGGACAGATCGTCAACTTCGCCGTTCCGACCGACCGGCCCGGCTATATCGCCAATGACGACTGGGACAATATGGGCCAGCGATTGTCGGACAGTGGCAGCGTGGAGTTCCGCGATTTCCCGGTCTATGAGGGCGATTTCGTCGCGCCGCCTGCGGATGCCGATGCGCCGCCGCCCGTGCTCGCTACCTTCAATACGCCGCTCATTCAGCTGGTGTTCGTGAATTTCTACCTCGGTACCGCGGAAGGAGCATTGGCTGCGGCGCTGGATTATGTTCGCACGACCACGCGTCCCTGGATCACCTCCGGCGTTGCTCGTGCCGCCGACGATCCCTATATCCTGGAGCGGGTCGGCGAGTTCACAGCATCCCTGAAAGCCTCGGCGGCTTTAGCCGATCTCGCCGCAACCGCTGTCCAGGCAGCCCTGTCGCGCGGCCACGATGCAACCGCCCGTGAACGCGGTGAAGCGGCGGCTGAGGCCTATGCTGCCAAGGTTCACGCAACGCATGTTTCGCTCGACATCACGTCGAAAGTCTTCGAGATCATCGGCGCGCGCGCAACGGCCTCGAAATATCGTTTCGACCGCTACTGGCGCAATGTGCGGACCCACACCCTTCACGACCCAGTATTCTACAAGGCCAGGGAAGTCGGTGAATTTGTACTCAACGGGACCATCCCGGAGGTCAGCCTCTACAGCTGATCGATAGTCTAGGAACAGCCGGAAGGCCTCGTTCGGTAAAGCGAGCGAGGCCTTTTCAGATGAACGCGGTCCGATATCCGTAGAACTTCCCGCAAGACTGCGAGGACGTTTGTATCCGGAACTTCTCTATAGCGCGCCGCTCCTCGGCGGCTTGACGCCGTTCAGATGGTAGTTGCCGACGACGTGATATTTCCAGCGGACCGGGTCGTGGAGAGTATGGGTGCGGGCGTTTCGCCAGTGGCGATCCAGATTGAGGCCTGCGCGCGTCGAGGACGTACCTGCGAGCTCAAACAGCGTCGTCGATGCCTCCAGGGCAATTTCGGAGGTCAACACCTTGGCTGTCGCGACGGCCAAGGTCGCATCTATGGCATTTGCTTCCGTAGGATCGACCTGGGCGCTGTCGATCTTTCGCCCGGCCCGCTCGACGACGGCAGACGCAGCCTCGATGCGGATCGCGATCTGGCCCAGCTTTGCAATTGTCAAAGGGTCGTCCGATGCCCGGTCGACACCGCTGTTCGTCCATGGGCGTGACTGGCTATTGACGAACGCGATGGTGTCCTGGAAGGCAGCGCGGGCGATGCCGAGATCGATGCCGGCGTGAATGATCTGGCCGACAGAGCCGATCGTGGTCGCCCGTTCGAAACCTTTGTGGTGCGCAACGACGGCATCGGCCTGCACATAGACATTGTTGAGGATAGTGGTGCCGCTGCCGGTGGTTCGCTGGCCAAAGCCATCCCAGTCATCGATAATCTCGATGCCTTCCGTGCCCCTCGCCACGAATGACATCGTCAGCCTGTCGTCGGCATCAAGTGCAAAAATCGTAACCCAGTCGGCAAAAAGGACGCCTGTCGAATAGAACTTGCGACCGTTGATACGATGGCCGATGCCGTCCTTGGTGATGCGGGTATTGTAATGGCCGACCGTTTTGGTGCCCTTTTCCGATAATGCATTGCCGAACCGGTCGCCTGACAGCGCCCGACCGAAGAAAAAGCGTTTCTGCTCTTCGCTGCCGTCGACGCGCAGCGCTTCAAGAATATAAAAATGGTTCTGGGGGATCTGCCCGATCGACGCATCCGCTTCTGCAAGGATGGCGGTGACCTCGGCCAAGACAGCATTCGAGACATCGAGACCGCCATACTCGGATGGCACGGTGATCGCGAGCAGTCCGGAGCGCGACAAGGCATCCATCTCGGCGAAAGGCATCGTCCGCTCCAGATCTCGCGCGGATGCCGTTTGGGCAAACACCTTTGCAAGCGTTCGCGCAGTCGAGATCGCGTCTTCCTCGCTCTTCAGCGCAGGCACCGGGTCCCCATTGTCTCGATTAAGCAGCCGTAGTTCGCCCATAAGCTTTCCTCCCGTCGCATTTGCGTGCAAAGGTACGGACCAGCCATTCGCCTTAAAAGTTAAAACCACCTATTTTATAGACGTAGTGGAGAAATTTTGACTTCATTGTGCCGGCTGCCCATTGGGTTCAGCGGGATGACATAGATAGCGTAAGCTCCACAAGACCGGACTGCAGCCTTAACCTTGTGTCTCATTTGATCGACAAATAGACAATGAACGATTGGAGAAAGCGGAAGACACGATACAGTCGTCGTGCTCGCATGCTTTTGACGAGCGACACAAATCAGCGTTCGTAGATGCCGGAGCCAGACAGCGGCCAGGGCGGCCTCGCCTGCAGAAATTCATCGACGACAAGTTTTAAAGAGGATCGAATTCATGGCAGCAAAAATCGTCCCGGTCATCATGGCCGGTGGCAAG
>NZ_SCFL01000021.1:0-47707 GCF_007000305.1 Rhizobium sp. rho-13.1
TTAAGGCGCTGATCTCGACATCTGGATCTCAGGTTAAAAATGGTGTCGAGCTTGTGGGACGAACTGGTCAGTCGCTTGAACAGATCGTCAAGGAAGTTGAAGAGATCGACCAAAACGTGCGAGCTATCGTGGAAGCGGCGCGCGAACAGTCGACCGGATTGGCGGAGATCAACACGGCTGTGAACACGATCGACCAAGGCACCCAGCAGAATGCGGCGATGGTTGAGCAGTCTACGGCCGCCAGCTACAGCCTCACCAAGGAGGTGGCCGCGCTGAACGACCTGCTCGGCCAGTTCAACCTAGGAGCCACCTCAGGAGGCTTCGCTGCGAATGCATCGCCGACCGCTAGGGGCACGAGCCGCTCAGCTCCTCACCTTGCATCGCCTCACTCCCCTGTTCGGGCCATTCAGGTGAGGTCCCCTCATGCGGGAGTGTCACCCGTTGCGTCCCCGGCGCGATCCCTGCGCTCGAAACTTGCCGGTGCCTTTAACGGCGGCACTCAGGCAGTCGCCACGGCCAGCGAGAACTGGGAGGAGTTCTAGCAGGCGGGTGTAAGATTGGCTAAAGTTCCTGGAATTAGCATGGGTAGAGATTTTTAATGAGCACCCTCGTAGAGGTTGAATCGTTTGGTTACAAAGGCGATCTTGTCGAGACGTATTTTATTCCAATCCACCAAATTTGCGGCATTCGAAACAGTCGCAATGGATGTTGGATACATGTGGTTGGAATGATGGCCAATGCCAAGCCAATGGCGTTACGGTCGAAGATCGATTTTGCGGAGCTTAAGTCCCTTTTTGACAAGCTTTGAGTCAAGCGCGTCAGCAAAAGATCTGAATACACTTGCACCCAATATGTGAAAAAGTTCCATAAATACTATTACGTATCTCCCATTAACATATTGAAATATATAACATTATCCAAGCTTCATGCCTAGCGGGCCTCTGTCTCCCTCGACTTGGCAGCATCTTGGCTTTGTTGCTCGTGCTCCGGGATGTTCAAACTTACTTCGGACGAACTAGGCTGATGTTTAGCGTTGAGGGAAAGCAACTGCTCGAGGCGGGCTCGGGAAAGTGCGGGAGCGAACAAACGCATGATAGGCCTTTCGATTATTGGACCTCGATCCTGTCCAACTCTCGCTGGCGCTGCAACGCCTGAAATATCCTTTCCCCAATGAATTGCGAATTGCCAAGCCCACCGTCAACCTTTGGTCTCGCCATCGCATTCCAAATACAACTTGGAGCCTTGGCCTCCTATTTTTTTGGATTTCATCCCGTCGAGATCCTAGTTATAACCTCCTCGCTGCCGCATTCGGCCGCGAACATTTGAGGATGGACTATGGCGACGGGTACCATAAAGTTTTTTAACGAGGACAAGGGTTTTGGCTTCATCACGCCGGAGAATGGCGGCGGTGATGTCTTCGTTCACGTTTCGGCTTTGCTCAGCGGCGGTACGCTTAGCGAAGGACAGAAAGTCAGCTACGAGGTCGGCCAGGATCGCAAGACCGGCAAATCAAAAGCCGAGAACGTCCGCCAGATTTAAGCGATGGCGCCCCTGGAAACGGGCGGCGGCATCAATCAGTGAAATGCCGTCCCAGTTCAAAAGGTCAGATTGAGTTTCAGCGCCACCGGCTATTTTATGACGGAGCCGCCTTTTGTCGGCTGCTTCAGCCAGTCGAGCAATGCATTATTGAAGCGTTCAGGCGCCTGGATCTGAGGAGCGTGGCCTAGATCTGGAAATTCGACGAGCTGCGCATTTTGAAATCGCTTCACGGCCTGCCTCCCGAGTACCGGATAATTTCCAAGCGTCGGCCGGATAGCCGCGGGCGCGAGGTCCTTGCCGATGGCGGTCGTGTCCTTGTCACCGATCATTAACAGAACCGGTTTGGCGATTTTCTCAAACTCGTAAAACACTGGTTGAGTTGCAATCATGTCGTAGAGCCGCGCCGAGCTGGCTTGAACTGCTTTGCGTCCATCCCCTCGATAAAGCCCCGCCAGCATCTGCACCCACTTCTCGTATGACGCATCCCAAGTGCCTGCGTAGTAGGTAGAGCGCTCGTAAGCTCGGATGCTGTCAGCGGACACGCTTTGCTCACGCTTCATCCATCCGTCGAGACTGAGCCAAGGAACGCCTTTCGCCCTCCAGTCCTCCAAACCAATGGGATCGACCAGCACAAGTTGATCGACAGCATCTGGAAACATCAGTGCATAGCGAATGGCCAACATACCGCCAGTCGAATGTCCGACGATAATTGAATGTTGAATTCCAAGGGAGGTCAGCAAATCACGCGTGTTGCCCGCCAGCTGTTGGAACGTGAACTGGTAGCCATCGGGCTTGCTCGATTTGCAAAATCCAAGCTGATCGACAGCGATTACCCGGAAGCCCTCCGCCGAAAGGCTTTTGATTGAGCCCTCCCACGTTGCCGCGCAGAAATTCTTGCCGTGGAGAAGGACGACTATCTTACCATTCGGACTTGAGGGCCGGACATCCATATAGGCCATTTTCAGGTGACCACCCTGCGAATTGAAGCGATAAGCGGACACCGGATAGGGGTATTTGAACCCCTGTAGTTCTCGGCCGTAAGAAGGTTCGTCGGGAGATGCTGCGCCAGCAGGCGTGGGTCCAGCCGCGAAGTAGAGCAAAAACACTAGCGCGATTGTCGCTTGGATCATCGGTATCTCCTCTCATTCTCAATGATATCACTGATATAGGCGTGGCTGATCAGCTCTCCATCAAGCTTCATGACATTGCTGTGAGATCGTGGCGGGCGGTCCAGCAGCGTATTCTCATGATCCCAATTATCAGCGACCGCAGTCTTCGACGTCGAAAGGAACGCAAGATACTTAAGACCCTTCTGGGTCCAAAATGGAAGATAAAGTGAGCGAAAAAGCTTTCCGGCGGACCAATGAACCAAGGGGCGTCGCCGACTCCCTGGGCCAATTCGCTAGGAATACGTCCTCGATGACGAGCGAGCAGAGGACCTTTTTTATCGTTTCGGCCCATCTTCGATCGAACTTGACCTCCTGATGGCGCCAAAGCATGCCAGGCGCCAAGAGCTGCCGTTTGTGGGCGAATAGCCAACCTAACTTCGTCTCCAATGCCTTGATCAGGGAGTAAGTCGCCTTGACCGCGCCTCATTCGGATAGTTCTTGTTGGCGAGAACGATGACTCCAAGGCCTTCGCCAGGCACCATGGCAATATATCCACCAAACCCGTTGGTCGAGCCCGTCTTGTTAAGGATCACGCTTTTCTGCGGCGGAAGCGGCGGGGTGATCCTGATAACTGGCTGGGGCTTCATGATGAAGTCATAACCGTTGCCCGACATCATCATTTCCAGGTCTGCCGGCCATAGATATTGCTCCCAAATCATGTCGTGAGTGAAGAAGGTGGTCTTGTACTGTCCTTTTGGAGCATGGTTATGGCGGCCCGCAAGATCGCCTGGCTTGGGCATTGACACTCGATCTTCTTATGCTGCTTTCAGTCCCCGCGCTTGGCGGAAACTTATTCAGGGTTGTGACGCGAGGTGGTCCCGGGGCTCCAGCTATCATGAAATTGACGAAATAGGCAGTGTATCGAAATGTGCCAAAGCACGACGAACTTAATCGCCGTTCCGTCCGCGCTCACGTGAGAGGCGTGCAATATCGTAACGCCGTATGATTTCCTGCAGGTGATACCTCTTGCAACTGAGGCATCCGAGCGTCACAGGCCCGTCTCCTCGGAGGGGGCCCACTCATACTAGTTTTAGTCTTTCACACCGCTCCAGAGAAATGCGAGCATTCTGGCAGTCTATATGGGGGAAGCCCTGATCAACCTCACGACGAGAAATGCGCTGGATGCCCGCTTTATTGAATAGACATTCGGCGGCCTTGTCCAATAAACTGCTGCCAATCGATCCGAGCGTTCTATATGAGCGCAGATGTAAAGATCGACATTTGGTGTTTTATGGCTGAGTTTTCTTCGGTACACTTCGAGACTTTTATAGTCTCCAGCAACACTCTTTTGGCGGCCATGGCGCATCCCAAACGAATTCAAATGCTGCAGATTTTGCTTGAAGAAGAGCTGCCCGTAACCGATCTGGCCAATCGATGTGGAGTTAAAATAGGCACGGTATCTCGGCATCTGACGATACTTAAGGTTGCCCGTTTGGTGACTTGCAGACCTTCCGGGACAACCTCCTATTACTCCTGTAAGTCGTCGGCCGTGACGAGGATGATGAGAACCTTGGCCGATGTTCAATTTTCATAGGCAACTGCGGTGTGGTCTTGAATTTCAAGCAGTATGCCAATTTGCTCAACTCTTGGCATAAAGTCCACGTGCAGTCGGCAGGAAAGCTTTGATCGAAATGCAGTCGGCATCTAGTGCGAGCAGAATAGATGACGTTAAGGCGCGCCGTTTCCCAAGTGGCTGGCTAAAGAGAAATCTCGGCAGCACCAGGATGCTCCGAATCCAACATTGAGGGCTTGGCTTCCCCCAAGAGCCTGATGCCGATCTTTTGGACACGAAAACAACAGCAGCAAGACCTGTGGTTCGCTTCGCGACACGTTTCCGGCTTACGGACTCTCGGAATTTAAGCGCTCTTGTATTTCCTTTCCGGCCTTGAAAAATGGCACCCATTTGTCATCGACGAAGACGGTTTCCCCGTTTCTCGGGTTGTGCCCTGAGCGCGGCCCGCGGTGTCGCACGGAGAAGCTCCCGAACCCGCGAAGCTCGACCCTCCCGCCCTCTTCCAATGCCTCGGTAATTTCCTCAAGAATGATATCGACGATCCGCTCGACGTCTCTGTGGTAGAGGTGAGGATTGCGCGCAGCGACGATTTGGACGAGTTCCGATCTTATCATTGTTTGGGCCTGTAAAATCTGGTGGCTGACAGAGGGTTAGTTACGTGTCGGAAGGAAGCACGACAACAGTGATCGTGCAACGCAGCTCGCTCTTTGCATTGGCAGCCACCTCCTTTCTGCCCAGGTCGTGAGCGCCTGCTGATTGGCACGCGCGAGAGCACTGGCATCGACAATACCACGCCATCCTTCGGGCTTGCCGACTACATCAGGGCGATCCCCTAATCCCAGCAAGTGGCGTTCATGACAGTGGTGGTGACCGCCTTGTCGATTGATCCCGGTAGCGCACCCTGGTTCTCGTGGAGTGTCGTCGCATAGCCATGATCAAGACTTTGGTAAGAAGTTTTGTCTAACCTGACCAGGCCAACTCCATCCCCTGGCGAGAACATACTGCCGTCGAGCTCCACATGTAGTGCGTCGGGCTCGACGGCCTTTACCGTCCCAAACATGCCATTCTTCACGCGGAGATCGCGATTATTCTCCAGGAAGACCAGCCGGTCTCGGCGGTGTCGCTGATGTACTTGTGCGAATTGCCATATCCTGCTTGTCTATTGCAAGATCGACATGATGTCGGTCGGCGCCATGGCTCCATGAATGTTTCAAGACTTCCGCGCGGCAGGCCATGGCGTGCTCGACATGGACCATCTCGCGCGTCGAATCCCGCGCAAGTGTGATCTCCCCGTCGCCAATTCCGTCCGCTTCGCTTCCAACTCGACCAGAACAGGCGAGGCTAAGACGGACGCAAAGGCGTTGAAAATGCTTGCGGATCCTCGTTAATAAATTTCATCAGGATCCCACCCGAATGCTGCCTTTAGCAGACCCGCGTGAAGGCGCCTAGGGCATGGACTTAAATGCTCGTGCGCGCCGGATCGTGATTTTCGTTGTGACGCTCTCATCGGCCGCAACAGTGAAGGTTATGTTATCTTTGGCGCAAATCTCTCCATAAACTTTCGCGGCAGCTGTTGCTTCATCATCCGCCTCGACCAGCGCTGTGTGAGAGACCAGGAAATACGGCATTCATTACCTTTGAACGTGCTTTGAGGGATACATGCGTTAGGCAGAATTGTCGGTCGCTACGAAGTGACATTCGGGATCATGATACCTCTGGATCGCTCACAAACTAGCTCAAGCAATGGCATGACGATGGACGCTTGATGGCCCCTTTCCCCACGACGCCGACCATCAGTCAGATCTTCAACATCGCGTCAATTTGTCGGTGAGGCTGCTCCAAAACGTTCCAGCATTTTCCTAAGCTGCGCATTCTGGTGCCGCAGGTGTTCCGCAAGGAGCCGCTTCAGGCGGAGGTTTTCGGCAGAGAGCAATGCCAAGTCATCCGAGTGGGTCCCGGCTACATCAACCGCCATCACGACAGAAGGCGTTGCGAGGACATCCTCGGCAATAGACCGGCGACGTCTTTGAAGACGCAGTGCCTTTGCTGTCTGGCGTGTCGGCTCACTGGCCGGCACCTTCACGACCTGACTATCACTGGAAACCGCATCGTGCTGATTTGGCTCAATCTTGTCGGAATCAACTGGCGGCATCGCGCGAGGCGGTTCTCCACCGGCCTCGCTGACCTCGGCGACTTCGATCTTCTTTTCCAGGTCGCTTGGCACGTTTTTACGACTGACCAAGGTTTCCGAGTCGGCGTTGTGAATAAACGGAAGGGTTGCCTCGGTATCCCTCACCAGAGCCGCGAAATCGGTATTGCCCCAGATGGATTTCGGCTGTGTTTTTAGTCGCCGGCGTGCCGATTTGATTTCGACGACGAAACTGCGCTGCTGTGTTCTCATTTTCTTCTCTGATTGTGGTCTTCGTACTCAGGTGCGTTCGAAGCGCTTGAGCATTTCTCTGAGCTGGGCATTTTGAATACGCAACTTTTGCGCAAGCAGATCCTTGAGATGTTTGATGTCTTCATCCAGGCTTGTGGCGTTTTCAAAAAAAGGGTCCGCGGTGGAAGATGCGGCAGGAACCGGCAAGTCCGCGACGGCGCCAGGAATTTCGTCTGCCGAGCCGACGCGGACTTTCTTTGCGGTCTTCAACCTCGCCTGCCGAAGCTTCGGCAACTGAACAGCAGCCTCTACTTCTAGCCGCTCCTCTAACAGATCGGAGTTGGACTGCGCTTTCTCCTTTGTCACCTCGGCCTTAGCTGCTTCGGGGTAGTCCAATTGCAGATCAGGCGTCTCGGGAACCATTTCGTTCTCGATAGACGCCGGTGCCGGTGCGAGGTTTTCAGGCTCGCCCTCGTCCACTTGCTCGGTTCCAACATTGGCCTTCTGGGACGAGAGCAGGATAGTCGTAGCTGGCTGCAGTTCTATTTCGACAAGCTTTCGAGCGCTGTCAGGCGCGCTTGCTTCGTCCGCTGTCCCGGAGGATCTTTGCCGGGACAGCAGCTGCGCTAGATATTTCCAAGGTGGTTTCATAGGACTTCTTTCTGAGCGGCAGAGATGTGACGATTCTGACAGCTCTCCGTCCCGGCTCGAAGCCGAGCCAGGATATTTCAAAAGCTAAGCTATTCGATGGTAACGAAGATCAATTGCGCGAGCGGCGAACAACGTTGAAGCGAGATCAATCAAACGCCGAGGCGCTTGCGCAGATCAGCATTTTCCGCGCGCAACTTTTCGGCCAAAGCCTGACGAAGCGTCTTGTTTTCTTCCTCAAGCTGAAGAAGATCAGCCATCTCATCACCAGCGGTGAGAGGTGCTGGCGGTGTTGCCGGCTGTGCGACAGGCTTGGGATTTGCTGGACCCTTGGCGACTGATTTCTTCGTGGCAACAGGTACGGTTGTTGTTCCACTTACTGGTGCGACTTCAGCCTTGCCAATCCGCTTCTGGCGAACCTTTGGTGTCTTTGCAGCTGCAGCGGCTTCAATCTCGGTTTTAGAACGACGAGGCGCGCGCTGTTTTTTAGACGCAGGCGCCTCAGTTGGAGCCTCTGGTGCTGCAACATCAATTTGCGCGCCTGTTTCGGTTTCGTCAGCCATTGCTATCTCCATGTGCGGGTAAAATTGTTTTCGACTTCAGAACGGCTAGTGTCAACTGAACTGCACTTTAATACCGTTCGTTTCAGTCAATGCGGCTGAAAATCTCGTGAAATTTCACATCTGCAGGACTTCTACGGATCCATTCTGCAAACTCTGACTTAGGAAACGGTTGCTCCCTGCTGGGCGTGGTCCTGCTGACTGACGGATCATAATCGCATCCCATTCGCTTGTAAGCCGTGGGGGAAGTGATGCTTCTTGGCGGCGCTTACAATTTAATTCGCTCAGCGAGCCTAGGCTTATAACCCCTGGCTCGCTTTTGCCGGACGATGGCTAGAAACAGCTCCACAGCTTGGCTTTCGTTCTCGAAGCAATGGATTTTCTGCCGCCCGGTTGATGCGATCCGGCCCCACCGTCGCAACAGCGACGCGTCGCCGAACAATGTCGGTTCTATCGACATTGCATAAAAGCGCGCTTTGTTCTCTGCCTTGTCCGTCCGCTCGATGTAGACGTTGTAGGGTTGGGTGATCATCATGAGGCTAGATTGGCTGGCACAAGTTCCTACGTCCAACGACACTTTTGAATCAGGCGATCTCCATCGATTCAATTCGTTGATGGGCAGACGATACCCTTTGCGGAGCACTTTGCCAGGCCACGCCGAGACGGAGCATAAAAGGTTGGCTCGGTAAATCTCTTGAGGCTGTTGCCCGGGTCGGTGGGTGCGCGTGCATTTCGTACGCGACGCCACCAATTACGCCTTGTTTTTCGCGGAATGGCATCGGCTTGCCGCAAAACCGAAACGTCTTTACACTACCTTGAATTATACACATATCGTGTGTATATTGTTCTTATGAAGAGCGTCGATATCATTTCTGCTTTGACGAATGATGGTTGGTTTGAGGTTGCCAAGAAAGGCAGCCATGTCCAGCTTAAACACCCGACAAAGCGAGGCCGTGTAACCGTTCCTCATCCTAAGCGAGATATCCCGATGGGGACGCTCAAGAGCATCGAAAAGCAATCTGGGCTAAAACTGAGGTAATCACTATGCGCAACTATATCGGACTGATCCACAAGGAAGCTGAAAGCGATTACGGTGTTTCCTTTCCTGACTTCCCAGGTGTCGTAACAGCCGGCACTGACTTGGATGACGCTCGTCGCATGGCCGAAGAGGCTTTGGCTTTTCACGTCGATGGTCTTGTCGAAGACGGAGAGGCTATCCCTGAAGCATCTTCCCTCACCGACATTATGGCCAATCCTCACAATTCTTCAGGTACCGCCATTCTTGTTTCGCTAAAGACAGAAACAAAAAAGGCCGTCCGCGTAAACATCACGATCCCCGAGGATGTCTTGCAGGAGGTGGACGCCTATGCAGAAGCACATGGTTTGACCAGGTCAGGATTTCTCGTTCAAGCAGCAAAGCGGGAGATCGGGAAGATTGCGGCTTAGCAATACCCTACAGATATAAAGCGATAGGCCCGCCTGCGCCACGCGAAGTGTGCCGCAGTACGATGCATGGCATTAGCCAATGATTGGCGGCGCGTGTTTTACCATCCGATCTCCCAAGGGCGCGGCTTGCCGTGAAAGACCACAACGCGCGCATCTTCGGGGGTCGAACCATTGCCACTTTCATCATCAGCACTTGCCCGCCTCACCTGGGACTTCCACGAGACAATCTGGCCAGGCAGTATATCCTGCCAGCGGTCGGCGGCATTGATCCAACAGTGTTCCAATACCGCCTGATCGCCACCCTTCCGACAAGTATCCATCCAATGCTCGGGTGAGCTGATCCATTTGGACCAAACCGGAGCGCGAACTGCCTCTGGCAGATACATAATGGACGATTGCAGTCCCTCTGGACGATAAACATCGCGCATCAGAGCGAGGCGCCCGACGGAGACGATATCGTCAAGGCGGCCAATTATTGAGGTGTCGAGATCCATGAAAAGGATGTCTCCGGAGATTTCAGGTCGAAACAACTCCATCTTCGACCACCAGCCCGGCCAATCGTAAGTCAGCGGGAGCGTCTGGACACTCCCGATCCAAATGTCGCAAAGACACCGAAAGTCGGCTTTCGGTAGGTGATGCATCACCTGAGCTTGAAGCCGCAAGACATGGTCGGCGGTGTATTCTCCGCCGGATCTCAGAACGCAAAAGATGGAAGTCACGTCGAGTGGATCCTGTTTACTACCTTCGCGTCAAGGAAGACGCGTCACACGCCGGCTGGCTGCGGACCATGCAGCGGTGCGACGGGAGGGACGTGATATTTGCCCTTCCATTCCATGATAACTGGACGGAGATGACGGTCTCATATCGCCTATCAACCAAAGGACGCGGCAAAAATTGTGTATAAGCGTAATACGCTAATTCCTGTCAATATGTCCTATTTTCAGTCATATAATGCGACATACTGGATCTATCCAAGCGTATCAAGCTCAGATCACAACACAGATGAATAAAATTTAGGTATGGCATTTGGGAGATTTGGCCGCTATCACCCGATCTCGACCCAGCCCTACTATAGCTCGTGATTTGTATGATATTTGCGAAATTGCCCTCAACCTGCCGCCGGGAGAGCTGCATAGAACCGAAGAGAATGCTTAGGCCGATGATGTCTGCCGTTTTGGCGACGGTTGGCTTGATGCTGAATATACCTGGGGCAGGTGCGACCGCTCTGACCCCCAACGGATGCAAAAAAGGCGTCTTCCTGACGATCAGCGGCAGGATTGGCAAAACTACAAATAATATCGACAGAACCTATGAACTGTCAGAGCGTGAATTTCTTGCCTTACCGACATCCACAGTAACGACATCAACACCCTGGACCCCCAAAAGCGAATTCGTCGGGCCCTTACTCAGCGATTTGCTCAAAGTAGTCGCAGCGAAGGGAAATAATATACGCCTCATGGCGCTCGATGATTTCAGCGTCGAGGTGGACGCGGACTACCTTAGCAAGTTTGGCACCATATTAGCGACCACCAAGGACGGAGTACGCATGACTGTGAGAGATTTCGGGCCGATCTTCGTCATGTTTCCTCGTGATCGCTTTAGGACGGAGCTGGACACACCGGTCGGTGCATCAAATATGGTCTGGCAACTATGCGGGATCGAGGTGGAATGAAATCTCTTCATCTGGCGTGGTTCGGTTTCCCAGCAGCGATCGTCGCCGTATCCGTCGGCATCGTCGCTTCTCACTGGAGCATACTGAGAGCCGAATACATGCCGTGGTCCGAGATGAGCACACGGAACCCAATGTATTTCTACTGGCCGACAGCGCAGGTCATGAGAGAGTTCGAAACCGTCAGGCTGGATTTGAAGACAATTGCCGACGGATCTACCGTCGAACCGGAAAGGGTATCATTTCACGTCAACGTCCTCATATCCGGCATCGATATCATTGTACGGCCTTCTGAACTAAACGACGGATACCGGAAAATCGCCGAATTTTCACGCGATGGTCCGCTTCTAGTCGAGTTCGCGACACGCGTTCTGCCTTCGATTAAGCCGGGAATATCGGCATCGGCTGCTAAAGCATTGATGCCAACGTTTGTGGATGTGGGCAATCTTTTGCTGAGATTGTCCAAGGAAGCCTGGGACCAAGACAGCCGCTTAAAGGAAAAGTCCCTCGAAACCATCCGGACCGCACATTCAATTATCCTCGTTATCGCCGCACTGCTGGCTTGCGCCGTTTTGTCCTCTCTCATCATCTCAATATTCTACTGGCGGGCGATCTTGGCAAAGACGCGCGCGGTAGAGGCAGCGGAAGCCGCTGTCGAGGACAAGATGAGCTTCCTTGCAATGATCAGCCACGAGCTTCGAACACCGCTTCAGGTTATCGTCTCGGCGTTGGATGTTCTCGACAGACCTCAAGACGTAAGGACCCGGGACGAAACGACTGCGCGCATTCGTCGGGCGGCAAACAGCCTGACTACCCAGCTTCGTGACATGCTGACGCTAGCCCGTGCTCAAAGCGGGTATATCGAGCTGCAACCAGCCGCATTTGAGATACGGGAACTCGTTCGAGGGGTCGTAGGCGATTATCAGGCCGCTGCAGCAGCCAAGCACCTCGAGTTGCGGCTAAATTTTCCCGATGAGGCCTATTTTGTCGTCGCCGATAGTGAGCGCGTCGCACAATTGCTGCATAACCTCATATCAAATGCGGTTAAATATACGCCGTCCGGGTATGTTCAGGTTGATCTCGCCCCTTTCGACGAGAAGGTAGGCAAGCTGATATTGCGATTGATGGATACAGGGCCTGGATTGCCACCCAGAGTGCTTGAGAACAGCATCAATGCAAAGGGCCTGCTGAGCCTTGGAAGCGGGAGAGGGATCGGCCTGTCGGTTGTCCAGACTTTGTTGCGACAGCTCGGTGCACGCATGGCACTTAAAGGCTTGCCGGGTGGCGGCACTAGCTTCGAGCTGGAAATACCTGCTGTTGAAGCGCCGGAACATTCCAACAAGGTATCTGACAACCAAAAACGAGTCCTGATTGTCGACGATCATCCCGAAGTTTTGAAAGGGCTTTCAAGCGTATTTGCGGACCATGGATTCTCGGCCGACACTGCCGCTTCCGGCATGATGGGATTGAATTTTTTTGCCGCACACAGTTATTCAATTATCTTGATCGATCTCGACATGCCGGTCATGACAGGATGTGAGCTGGCATCGCATATTCGCAAGTTAGATCCGAACCGTCGGACCAGATTGGTCGCAATAACAGCGGCAAGGCATCGCCCCCAGCATGACCTGTCACTATTTGACGCCATATTGGATAAACCGGTACGTGACCAGCAGTTGCTGGCGATCATGCACTCTTGAAACTGGCATTCAAGGCGGCGATGAGTATCGGCATACTCGCTGGCTTCGCGAAGAATTTCAGATCGTGCCGCGCCAGAGCCGCGGCTATATTTGCTTCATCGGCATTGCCTGTCCTGATCTGCCCCGTCAATATGATGATTGGGCAGCGGGCATTACGCGCGCGAATTTTTTCGACCAACTCGAGCACCGTCTGGCGGCGTGCATCACGCTCGATGATCCAATCAAGCACATAGGCGTCGAACCCGCTCTGATCGCACAAGTCTTCAGGTTCGTTGAAAGCCACCGCATCAAGACCTGACGTCTCCATATAGCGGACAATTGTTTCTGCGGTGTCGACGTGATCGTCGAGAACCGCCACCCGACGACGTGAGTTCGTCGGTTCGATCAACAGACGGGTCACAGCGTGTGCCGGTATAGTCGATTTGGCATCTGATGGCATGACGCGCCACGCACCATCGATCTCGGTTGCAATCAAAGTGCCTGGAGGCACCTGCCCCACAGCATTTCCCAATCGGATCCGGCAGGGCACGATGTGACTGTTGATAACAATCGAAGCGTCAATCAGTGCGTCTGTGGTGTCGAGACTGATGAGCTCTTCCAATGTTTCCCCAAAGTGTCCGGCAATTTGTGTCAATTCCTCCAAGGAGCAGGAAGCGTTCATGGTCAGACGGCGATTGGCGGCTGAATAGGATAGCCCAAGAATTTCTGAAACTGTAACCGCATGGCGATATTTTGGAATGCCGTGACGAACCAACAGGGCGGCAATACACCGCGCGGCAAGACCGGGTTCGCCGTCGAACCCATCTGAGCGTTTTTCGATAATATCAATGTCATTCGAGCTATTTTTGCTCATATGCAACTATTCCACTCTTGCGACCGCGTTCCTTACGGATATATATGTCCAGCACAACGCAATGCCATTACTTTCAGATGTTGGAGCGCATTTGTTCAACTCGTGGGGACGGTATTCTAGTGGTCTCAAGACAGCATTTAAATCAACTGGCGCGCACGCGAAGTGGGCAAGACGTTGACGTCTTGTCTAGCTATCACAACTCTCTAGCCCTGGACCGTTAAACGACCACCACAAATCGGCGAAAACCGCGGCGGATTTGCCTCAGCCTATCAATGACGACGAAGGAAATGAGTTCGAATGGAAGATGCCGGTAATAACATCGTCGTGAGTGTTCCCCATGTCGGTTTGGGCAAGCACAGCGCGCGGGGCTTCGCACTTGATCAATTTGCTAGACAGCAGGGCTATCAATCATTTGCAGAATGGTCGGTTCACTGCTTCGATCAGGCGTTGCAGATCTCTGGTGAAGTCCGTGAAAGCGACTCTATCGACGTCACCATTCCCTCGGACGAACCGGCGGGGATACTGCTCAAAACATTTGGCTACGAGGTCGTTCTCCGGCTTCAAAAGGCAGAGAGCTACGAGTAGCCCTTTCATCTGGCCTACAACGCGATCCCGGCGAACTTGCGTACGATCAACTTCGAGTCGCCGGAACGCCTCGTGCTCTTACGAATGTACCCTCCGCCCTGCTGCGGCCATCCCGAAAAGTGATCGACTTAATCTGAGTGTCCCCCGCCTGCTCCGCTTGACCAGTTCCCGTAGATACCCACCCGGATTGCAAACCGAGCCATTGGCACTCCGCTCAGCAGTCAGTGCCAGCGCCACGATCGCGAGATCTTGCCCAAGCACTTCTACCGCCTCATGGTAGACCTGGGGGTCGACGTGACAAAGGCGGCAAAGTAGCCCGCCTGACGAACGGAACACCTCCCAATGGCTGAACACTTCGGGCACCATCTCCGATAGTTGCAAAAATGCCGACCGCAAGAGCGACAATGAAACGCAGACCACGTCGTCATCCCGGCCCACCGGCTGCCTTCCTTGCTCTCTTAGAGCCGCTGCTTCCGAAGGTTTTTTCTCAAAAGCCCTCGCACCAATGTCGCCGACCTCGCTGATGCGGTTCGCGTCGGAGCAATTCCTCAGATCACTACAAGATTCAGAATCTAGAATTTCGGCTGTAGTTTGTAGGGGCCGAAATTTCACCAGCACGGTGTTAGAATCTCGGCTCCCATATAGAGCCTCCAGGAGTTCGAACGCTTCAATGCGCAGGGCCTCGAGCGCGTCCACGACCTCGGTCAGTTCCAGGGATCCCTGGGCGCGCCGCTCGCGTAGTCGGTCAAGGCGGGCCAACAGCGCATTCCAAGTCTCGTTCAGCGATCCCAATTCCCGTCTCGCCGCCTCCACGATTGCCGCAATGGACCGTCTGAGCGACGTGCGCCGATAAGAAAGAACCTTGCACTGCCTTGCTTCAAACTCCGCGGCATCCGCGAGATCGACCAATTCGCGGTAGCGAGCAGCAATTGGCGATAAATTGATACCATAGGCCTCGATGATATGGCCGCCTTCACAGCGCCGGCCGCGCCGTTGATATGTGGGATGGTCCGAGTAACAAATCAGACCGACGTCGACCAAGCCAGAAAGGTGGTATTTCAGCGTCGATATCTTTATGCCGAGGCGCCGGGCCAACAGTTCATTCGAAGGCCAGACGACAGGATCTATCCCAATGTCCGACCAATCCACGGCCTTGGTGAATGCAAACAGCTGGTCGATGAGGGCAATCTTTGCGGCTTTCAACCCGATTGCCGATGCAAAGCGTTTGGCCACCTGGAGGGCCTGTGTTCGCGACGGATGGCTCTTGCTGCACCCACTTCCTTTTTCCGCTCGGTAAGCCGTGAGGATGCGGTCAGTCTTGATGCTGGCGGCACTCACCCGCCGATGTGTACGTTCATGATGAGAATTGGGCGTGCTTATCATTCGCGTCCTCTTCCAAGGACACGGCAACAGAAAACCGATCGCCAAATGGCGTCGATGCTTGACAACAATAGGGTTTTTGGAGATGATCGCGACATTCTTGTGGGTGATCAACCCCGTATCCAAGCATTGAGCTTTGACGGATCGACCTTGAAAGCGGCAACTTTCGAGGTCGTTTTCGTTTTGCCGTGCGCTATCCTTTCACCTGATTGATCGAATCGCCAAGGGAGCGACTGGTCTCATAAATCGTTGATATTGGAGCCTTTCAATTTAAGCGGCTTAGGTAGCTCGCTTAAATGAGCAATATAACAAACGATGCGGTGAATACAAGCGCGTGACATGGGCCCCGCAGTCGATGAGTCAGCATACTGAGCTTGAACAATTGGATCAGGGAGGCGTGATGTCGTCGATCGCTTGTCCCGTCACCTCGACGTGAGCGGCGTGCAAGGCTTTAAGTGCGTCCTGACGGATACTGAAGATCTTCGCGGCCTTGCCTTTTCGAACCGAGGAGGCACTCCTAACGTCAATGACGCCCCTCTCCTTCATCGTCTTTGCAAGTCCAGTGATCTGCGAGACGTGGTTATCCGAGCAATTGGCAATCGAGCTGGCGGTAGGCTTCCGGCCGGCGGCAACCTCTGCCGCCACCGCTGCCAGGAAACCAACCTGTCGCAGACGCGTAGATCCTGTATCATCAGGGAAACGCGAAGCCAGCACGACATAAAATAGCTTGTGAAGATTGTCGGCTGAGCCGACCTCGACGCTGCTCACGGTTTCAGCAGACTCAGCCCGCGGTTGGTCGGAAACGACGGGTTTGTCCTGCGCCCGTCCCTCAGATGCCGCAATCTGCGCGACAACCAGCTTCCCCAGGACGACAGGCATTCGCTCCTCAACCTCCGCCGCGAAACTCATAACCCATTCGTGGGCGTCCCGTGGAAGGAATACTCGAGATTCGGTCAGGTGATCACCGAGCGATTTAGCCCACCAGGCCCGACGATAGGCGTTGTATTTTTCGCGTGATGTCATGCTGATCTTGAAGCCAGGAGCCAAGCCAATTGGAAAGGAGGGAGCGGATATTCGCTCCTCGAGTCATATAGGTTGGACATCCGGCCCGCAAGACAACAGCTGCCACGGGAAATCCTGGGGTCCGAACCATGCCAACTGACCTGCTCAAGCCCATCTACCTAATCACCATGATCTTTATCCAATGGACTGTAGAAGCTCGGGTCTCTATCGAATACGTCATGGTTCTGTACGGAGCGGCGTGGCCCTATCTCTGTGGCTTTTCTACGGAAACCAACTCGAAAAGCTATTGCGAGCAGAGCGATCCCACATCCAACTCCCAGAAGTACAGCAGCGAATGTTTCCACGACGTTGCCCTTTGTCAGTTGGACGATGACAGGTGCTTGCACGTCAGCAAGCGATTTGTCGGGCATGACCGCGCTGCCGAAAGCTTCTGTCATCCTAAGTCGACGACTGCTTTAACACGGCGTCGTCACGTTCTCCATTGAGGTGTCTTTGAAGCGACGACTGAAAACGCGAAAGGTCCCCGTAAGTTACAGAAAACTCGGCGCTGATTGTATTCCGCCCTTGCTCAATCTGCATGGTTTCCCGTGCGGGTGTAGCCAAGAGGACCTTCACACTCAGCAATCCTCTCAGGCCAATCGGAACGATTTGGAGGCTGAGATGCGCCTGATCAATCGAGTCACCTTCGAAGAAGCCGCCCTCTAATAACGCTGGGGCGTCGCCTTGGCCTATTGGATATGCCCCAAGGGACATCTCGAATTTACGAAGTTCGGCAAGGCTAAACCATGCAGCGCTTTTTCCGGAGAAGTCTCCGCTTTGGACGAAAGCGGTCAATTCACCATGATGATCGTCGTCTGGTTTGTATTGGAATGTGATCTTCTGCACGGCACCCCCAAAAACGGTCTATCACCTGAACGATAGACTTTTTAACACGACTGGCGGGCCGAGTGTCTATGGCCGCTTCGGCCCGAAATCGGACATAAGACTTTGACAACATCGCGCCAGAAGTGGTCATTGAGGTCAATATAATCGGAACGTCTCATTAAAACTATTCATGGAAGCGATGAAGCCAGAAGGCTGGATTTGGCCGCTTGGCAGCGATATCATTGATCGGCTCAGATTATTCAAGCTTGTCCATCCTGCCGAGACCTCCCCGTTGCGCGGCAATCGGCCCTTCGAAAAGGTTCTCCATGTCGCTACTTGATTCGGACGCAATGCACCCAATCACTCTGCCTGACGGCAGAGTCTACTCAGACACGGTTTACCTGAGGAACGTCATTGACCACCCGCGTATTGAGGTCGGCAACTTCAGCTATTTCACGCATTCTGGAAAACCGGAAGAAACGGCACAGACACTTGCACCCTATCTCGGTCACGCATGTCGCGAGCGGCTGGTGATTGGCAAATTTGTGCAGATTGCTCGGGGCAGCTATTTCATAACCAGTTCGGCCAATCATCCAATGACTGGTTTCACGACATATCCATTTCGGGTCTTCAAGCCCGAGACATTTGGCTACAAGGACCTGCCTGTCAGAGATACGGTCGTCGGCCATGACGTATGGATTGGCCACGACGCAGCAATCATGCCCGGCGTGAGCATTGGTGCGGGCGCAATCGTGGCCGCAAGCTCGGTCGTTACTCGCGACGTGCCGCCGTACGCAATGGTTGGTGGCAATCCGGCCGCCGTCATTAAAATGCGTTATCCGGCGGACGTTATAAGCGACCTCCTCGAAATTGCCTGGTGGGATTGGCCGATCGAGAAGATTGAAGTCAATTTGACATCCTTGAGCAATGGTGACCTAGCCGCTCTCAAGATCGCTTAGCCTCGGGCCGCGTCCGCTTCAAGCTGACACCGCGCTTGGCAGAATCTCCAAGAGCGGCCATTCAGAATAGCCGAAGCTCTTCGTAAACCACGACTGGCGGGAATCGCACAAAATCCGCCAAATCGAACTCGACTGTGAACGCGAGCCTCCGGGTCTTTGCCCACTCAATAGCGGCCGGTTTGGCAGACTGCGGTACTTTGATTGCGAGGGAGCAGTGGGGAACCCATTGGCCGACGCGATAGTGTTCGTGACAAGTAAGCGGGTCTAAATGGTCGTGCAACCTCTCGTGAAGGCGCGATAACACTTGATCCGGGCGCGGTTTTGCCCATAGAACCATAGGGTCGTTATCGAAATATTTCACGGCGTCAAAGGTAATTGACAACTTTTCTTGCGTTGAAAACACCGCCGTCATGATCGTGCTTATGTCGACAGGCCATTGAGTTAGAACTGCAAGCGTCAGATGGGGCGGGTACCCTAATTCCTGCATGGAGGCGGAAGGCTCGAAGGTCCTCGCTTCGTTCCAAAGCTTCTTGATTTCAACCGCCGTGGCGTTGCAGCTTTTAACACTGATTCCGTAGGCCATTCGTTACGTCCGTTGTAGGTTGTTGTTCGACCTTATCGCAACTGAGGGCGCTGGGTCGAGTGCCGCTTCAGGCCGACAGCCGCCCAACATGTTGGCAGCTCTGCGCCATAAGCGTACATGGCCGCCGCAAAAGCTCGAAAATTTCCGCTTGAACCATACCCAACGTCATACCTTAGATCAGGTAGGACTATTTGGGAGCCACCATGCGGAATGACATCGAGGAAGATACATTTGACTGCGGCGCAATGCGCGAAACGTGTTGGCTTAACGGTTCGCGCCTTACGGCTATATGAGCAAACTGGCCTCATTCATCCCCGTAGGACAGACGCGAACTGGCGGCTCTACGGAGCCCGCGAAATCGCTCGGCTGAACGAAATCCTTACGTTGAAGCGGCTTGGCCTGAGTCTGCAGCACATCGCGCGGCTGTTGGCTGGGCAAGCGACCGATCTCGACCGTATGCTGCACATGCAGAACGTTGCCCTACGTGAACGGCTCGCGCGAACTCAGCATAGTCTCGCCATCGTCGATGCCCTCAGAGCAAAGACCGCCGCTGGCGTCTCCATATCTGTCGAAGGACTCCTGCAACTGGCAAAGGATACAATGATGACCGACACCTCACTCGATGACGTCGCGGGGCGTCGCTACGACCAGGCAAGGCCACGAAAAGAGAAGAAGATCGAGCCCGCCTTCTACGCTGATTATGAAGGGTATGCCAGCCCGAGCTTGAAATCTTCCCCGAGGTGGTTCCACTTCCCGCCATTCGTAAGCGCCAGCGATACCGATGGGAGGATTGTCCTGGAGAGCCAAACGCATCGACGGCGAAAGACGAGGGTCGTCTTTATTGATGGTGATCCAATAGGTTCCGCCTCGTCTCAGGATGGGGTTGAGACCGTAGGCTCCGTTGCGATCCCAGATGTATCCGATACCTACGCCAAGAAGAACGATGGCAGACGCGGCAATGGCGAGTGGCAGTTTGTACTTCAACGGGAATTCCTCATCGGAGACTGGATAGGGCGTCTGCAGTACACTGGTGGCCGATTTATGTTTGAAAAGCGGCAGTTGGAATAGTGCGTCATTTGCTCCGTCTCCGCGAATCGGATTCATCATAGAACGTGAAACTTTCAGCATCTGGAAAAGAACGGAGACCCCATTTTTAGGATCGAATATTTCAAGCGTATCGGGGTTCGCTACCGGCTCCCGCTATCTCTGGCGACATTGCTGGGATGGCTCGTGATAACGGGCGTCGCTGCCCATTTAAGCGCGGGCAGCGAACGTTCTGTGGTCAAATTTTTCGGCCAAGGCATCGCGTGGCCAATGGTCTTCGCAGTGGTTTTTATGGCGATAGTAATCTCCACGTTCCGGTGGTGGGACCTGGGTTTTTCTGCGTTCTCGATGAGAACGTCGCTCAAGCTGAGTTGGCTGCCCATGGTCTACCTGGCCGCACTTGGGGTCCTAGTCGCAATAGTCGGTTTGCCGCCGCTGCGTAGCGCGATTTTCATTGGCATCAACACGGTTATTGTCGGTATGTCTGAGGAAGTGATGTTCCGAGGAATATTGTTTACCGGGCTGCGTTCGAAGCTCCGGCTATGGCCATCTCTCTGGGTGTGTTGTGGACTTTTCGGGTTCATTCACGTCCTGAATGCATTACCGACTGGGCAATGGACAGTCGCAACCCTTCAGGCGGTGGCGGCGTTTCAGACTGGCTTTATGTTGATGGCGCTTCGTTTGAGAACTGGTTCGCTTTATCCGGTCATACTTCTGCATGCCGTGTGGGATTGTTCGCTGCTGCTGGTTGCGAGCCATACCGGTGGCGGGAGCCCAAATCAGCCACTGCCAGCATACGCTTTTGTAGCTCCGCTTTTCCTGCTACCCAATTTTTTATATGCATTGTATTTGTTGCGGCCAAAGGTACTGGCCAAAAATTAAGCGGTCAGTTGCACTCTCCACTCCGATATAGATGATGCCCTGAGGAATGCTGTCACGCCGGATAGCGCCAACATCGGACGCACGGCCGCTATGGGCCCACTGCCGTTCAGAAAATAGGAAGCCGGTTTTCTTCCTCAAATTCCGTCATCGAATGGTCCAATGCGCCTTTGAAACTGGTCAGCGCGACCGCAAGCGCGTTTGGATCGTTCACCTGCTTGCTGTTCGTCGCGGCCTCCGCAATATCCGCAACCTGGGCGACGACCTCTTTGGCCGATGAAAACCCCAACCGCAGACGGTTGGCCTCGTCCTCTCGCTCGTCGTCCTCGATATCACTCGCCTCGGATGAATTGTCGCCGGGCGTAAAAGACAAGCCCTCATGCTCCGCCGTTTCGGAAAGTCGGGCCGCGATGACAGCCCAGCGCGCCTCAGAGATCGCATTGCGCAGTGGCCAGACCGACGCCAGTGCCTGCTCCCTCATGCGTCTGTCCCGACGGCCCAAGCGCCCCTTCCCACCCTTGAGTTTTCCAATCGTTTGAGGTGCTGTTCTCAGCCGAAACAAAAGATCGGCCGTCGGCTGGTCGTCCAAGGCCGATACCGCTGATCGAAAGACATGCATGAGCAGCGCGGGTTCGACGAATACGGCGCTCGCGTGCTCCAGCACGACCATCTCGTGGTCAACCCCCACGGGTTCCCGCTGTTCGGTGTTTGCTGCAGGCAATTCCGCTGCCTGCTCCGCCGGCTGAGGCGTAAACAGCGGCCACTCGGCGTGGATCCTGATCTCTGGGATCACAAGCTTGCTCTTCCATCCCGCGACGTCCCGCCGTCGCGCGACAAACCGCGCATCGCTGTAAAAGTTGAGCTTGTTCAGGATGGCGCCGTAGCCGCTGCGCACCTGCAAGATCGTACTGTCATCATCCAGCCGCTGGACGGAACCGGGATCCATCAGTGGCACCAATTCAAACCGGCCGGTCGACGCCTGCTTACCGAACAGAAGCCCTGTCTGT
This sequence comes from Rhizobium sp. rho-13.1, assembly GCF_007000305.1. NCBI lineage: Bacteria > Pseudomonadati > Pseudomonadota > Alphaproteobacteria > Hyphomicrobiales > Rhizobiaceae > Rhizobium > Rhizobium sp. rho-13.1. The sequence continues at coordinate 21,802 of NZ_SCFL01000021.1, forward strand.
CTTCCCCAGCCTTCACGTTCCACATATTTGCGGCCAAGATTGTCGGAGACGATCTTGGCGGTTGCGTCATCACCAACAGCGATACTGAGCTTGACGTCCATGTTGCCGAGCAGCGCATTTCGGGTTTGCGGTCCATAACGTTCATCGATTTGTGGAATGTTCTGGGCGACAAGGGCGATCGTCAGTCCGTAGCCCGCAACCAGGGGAGCACGTTTGACGATCTCCGGCAGGCGCTCAAACTGGTAGAACTCGTCAAGCATCATCAGGATCTTATGCGGTTCATCGGGCGCCGGGAGGGATCGCAGCATCACATCGTGGATTTGCTGGATCAAAAGCCGGATGATCGGCTCGACCGTGGCGAAGTCCGACACAGGGGCTGCAATGAACAGCGAGAACGGCTTGCGACGCAGGTCGCGGATGTCGAAATCGCTTGCCGAACAAGCCTCAGCTATCAAAAGGTTGTTGAACGCCGCCAGTGCCGTCGTCACGTGACTCTCGAACGAGGGCCGTTGTTCCTCGTCACGTGAAAGATGCTGGCGAAAGCTGCCGAGAATAAATTGATCGAGCTTCGGTTCATTGTCGATGATGTCTTTCAGCACGTCCGAGAACGGCCGGCCGGTCGAGAAGAGCCGCAGCACGGAACGTAAGTTTCGCCTGCCCTCCATTGTGCGGGACTCCAGCACGTAGCCGAGAGCGCCTGCGAGCAGTCCACGCGCGGTCTGTTTCCAATAGGCCTCCTCCCTGTCGCCGATCGGCAAGAGGCTGGCCGCCAGATTGACCAGATCCGTCGAGCGCTCAGGCCATCCACGGACGAAGTCCAGCGGGTTCCAGCGATGAGAGCGGGCCGATCCCGGCGCAAACACAAAGCACTGTTGTCCCATCTTCAGACGCGCCGGTCCGGTCAGCGTGTAATTCTCGAGCTTGACGTCGAGCACGACGACCGATCCCTCGTATTCGAGAAGGTTCGGCATGACGAAGCCGCGACCCTTGCCAGAGCGAGAGGGCCCGTTGACGAAGAAGTGGCTTTCGCCGCTATAGCGGACGTCCACCGCCGAGTTACCCTTGCCGAAGGTGCCGAGCAGGACGGACCTGCCAGGCGTGCCGCCCAGTAGCCCCGCGCGCTCAAGATCTTTCAGTGTTGCAAAGCGCGATCCGTCGGCGGGAGGCCGGACTTGCCAGGGTCGCTTGATTGCGAGCGTTATCCCGACAGCGACGACTGCACTCAAGGTCAGCGTCGACATCGTTGCTGATGACACCAGCTTGGTGACAACAGGATTGCCAAAATAGAACCAGGCTTGTCTTGCCGGCATCAGCACGTCACCACCGGCAAAACTCTTCCACATGGCCGAGCTTTTCAGGGAGAAATATGAGGCTGCGGCGTAGCTGGCGGACCAGGCGTAGAAGGCGGCCCCGACACCCACGATCGGTCCTGCGACAAGGACCACCACCTTCTCGAAGCGTCTCATCGATCGCTCCATTTGCTGAAATAAATCTCGCGAACGCCGCGCTTCATGGTGACGGGATCGCGAGCCACCTGGATGACGACCGGCACGATGAAGCGCACGAACTCCATCAGCTCTACCTTGGTCAGGCCAAGGCCTGCCTGCATGGTGGCCATTGCCAGGCGCTCATAGGCGCCACGTGGATTGTCGGCATGCAGAGTCGAGATGGAGCCTGGATGCCCGGTGTTGACCGCCTGCAGAAAGCTGAAGGCCTCGGCGCCGCGGATCTCGCCCATGAAAATGCGGTCGGGCCGCAGGCGAAGTGCTGCCTCGAGGCACTCCTGAATGGTCGTGCGGGCCCTGCCCTGTCCACCCTTTGAGGTGACCAGCGCCAGATAGTTCGGCTGCGAGGGTTTGAGCTCACGTGTATCCTCAATCGATATCAGCCGTTCCCACGCCGGCACGTCCTTCAGCAGCCCGTTGAAAAATGTGGTCTTGCCGCTCGACGTGCCTCCGGAAATCAACATCGTGACGCGATTTTCGACAGCAAAACGGAGCCACTCACGCCGTGCTTGCGGCGACGGGTCCACCATGCGCGCGACCAACTCGTGTTCGAGATCGCTCAAGCCCTCCCCATCAGGCACCCCGACCCCGCTCACCTGGATACCATCGAGACCGCCGAGCGCGAGATAGTCGTCAAGCGTCATGTCGCGGATAACCTGTTTGCGGATGGCAAAGGCGCCGCCCATGACGGCCACGGGAGAAAGCACTGCCTGGAACCGCTCGCCATGGGGCATGGCAGCTGACAGAAGCGGGGTTTCCTCGTTGACGCTTTGCTGCGTCGTTCCCGCAATCATCTGCGCCAGTGCGGTGATCGCCTTTGCATCGAGAGCTGGCACGTCGTGTCGGCTCATATGACAGCTGTCGAGACTCTCAATCCAGATCTCACCTGGGCGATTGCACATGATTTCGATCACGGCTGGATCCTCCAGCCAGCGGCGAATGGGTTGAGCAGTCTGCCTGACGTAAATGGGCAAGCTGTCCCACATGGACTTCGAGCGTTCGGCCTGCGGCGGTTGAGGCTCTATCACGTCACGGACCGGGCTTTGCGACCGAATGGCGTATCTGCGCGCGGCGAAGGTCATTGACGGCTTGCCGGACCGGATCGGGATAGAGCGAGGAGAAATCGAGATCCTTGCGCACGAACACCATGATCTCGGTTCCCTGGTCGACATAGATCGTGGGAGGGATGCTGATTGAATCCTTCAGCGCCATGTTGGCCATCTCCGCCATGGTCTGGGACAGGGTTTGTTGCGCCTGGCTCTGCGCGTTCGAGCCTGATGAGGAGGATGCAGAACTGCTTGACCCGTCGCTGTTCAAGCCTGCAACAAAGGAGGAGACGCCTCCGACCATGCTGAGCACGGCTGCCGCACCGAAGCGCTCGAGATAATGCTTGTCGACGGAGCCCGCGAGCCCCGAACGCCCAAGGTCGTCCGTTCCATAGGACCCGAGTGCAACGGACGTTCCGTCACTGCGCAGCGCCCGCGTCCAGACGATCAGCACCCGTGTCTGGCCGCGGGCCATACCGCTTCTATATTCGCCCGTCAGCATGGTTCCTTTCGGCAGCAGGATCCGCCGGCCATCGAAGGAATAGACATCGGTCGAGATTACGGCTCTGACCATGCCGGGAAGGTCGGACTGGATTGCCGTTTCGAGCACTCCGCGGATCAATGTTCCCTGCGGGATCAGGGCGTCGATGCGATCGTTGCGGGAGGCCGTCACGGTCTCGACATCCTCGGACCCGACGGCCTGCGCGAACCTGCGGTTCGGGTTCTCGTCGGCACTTGCGCTGTTCCCGGCGCTTTGCGCCGATGAGATGCCAGCAGCAGACGTGCCACGTTCACCCCTGGTAGATTGGTCGACGACCAGCATGTTCGAGCGGAGCCGCGCCTGGCGCAACTCCTCTTGTTTCTTTGCCCGCTCGGCCTCATCAGCGGCCCGCCGCGCCGCCGCCTCATCTATGGCCGGTGGTGTAACGACAGGGGCGGCAATGGGAGGTGGCTGGACGACTGCAGGTGCGGGTGGCGGTGGTGGCGCAAGGACCAGCCTGTTGTCAGTGGGGGCTGGTGGCGGATTATCCGTGTCGAAGTTCAGATGCGCGGCGTGGCTCGCCGTCTTGAACGCTTCGTTTGTATCCGTCTTCTTCGCTTTATCTGGCTTGATGAAGCTGACATAGCCGGCATAGGCAAGGATCACCAGGGCAACGGAGGCGAGAAGCACCGGGATCAACCTGCCTCTGCTGGCATCGGGGGACCGCGCAACAGTCTCGGTAATACGCGCCTCTTCTTCGAAATCAATGGCCATGGCTGATCTCCTGCGGCTGGCCGTCTGACCACTTGTTTTCTTGCGGTGGCGGCGTGCCGATCGGATGCTGCAGGTTGAACACGCAGGTCGCAACAGTGCCTGATCGCAGGGTCCATTGGCGCGCCACCTTGTCGATGACGATGTAGTCGCCCTCGCGCCGGTAGTTCACGAGAGACTCCCTGCCATCGGACTTGACGGCAAAGAACGCCGGAACTTCACCGCTGAACTGGAAAAACGTCTTCGTGCCATCGTCGAAAATCGACGTCGGCCTGGCATCGACAGCACCTTTGTATCCATAGTCATAGTTGATCCGGCCGGGGTTTGCCAAAGCCGCCCGAATGTTGGGCATGGCGGCATTCTGTCGGGCGGCGGCCAAGAGGTTGGCGTCCATGGTGTCGTCGGGATATGAAAAACGCAGCTTAATGACCGCCGCTTTGGTGTTGCCGGGTTTGGCGCCGTTCAGGAAGAAGGTGTAGACCCGCTTCGACGTCACGACGTTCATGTTGGTCTGTGCGTCGGGCTGAAGCGGCTTGATGAACAGGAAGCGCTTGGATTGATCCGGAACGGCCTGCCAGGCCAGGCTGTCGCCCATGGCGACCGTTGCGATCTGTTCGTCGTCATTGAAGACGATCATGGTCGACACGCCCATCATGCCGGCGAGATAGACGACGTTGTCCTTCTGGAAAGGCACGGTACGAATGCGTGAGTCCGCCCTGACCGATTGCGGCTGCACTTCCGCCAGAACGACAGGTGAGCGCGCGAGCATGGTGATCGCAGCGATACTGCCGATAAGAAGATGCCGTGTCCTCATTGGGCCTCCTCCCCCGCTGTCACTGTCTCCTGGTCGCGCCGATACTCGGTCACCTGGAACCCGAGGGGATTGTCGAAGCGCCAGTCGTTGCGCATCGGCTCGGACGTATATTTGAAGCGGACATTGGCGACCCAATGGTCCGTGACAGCAGGCCCTGACGTGCCGGAGCGTGTCGTCGAAAAGCGGACGGCGGCCGTGTTGTCGTTGAGGAAGATGACACTTTTGACGAACACGGTGATTTCGGTGTTGGGCCCAAAGAGTTTGACAGGGTTGTTGATGTTCGAGCTGGAATAGGTATTTGCGAGATCGGCGGATGCTTTTCCGGTCGAATAGAGCGAAGCCAAGTCGAAATTGTCCCGCAATTCCTTTGGATCGTAGGTTTCGCGAGCGCGGATGAAGCGTACGATGTTGGCCCGTGTCACCGCCTCATTCTGCGTGAGATCACCACGCTCCTGCAGCGGTCGGCTGACTTCCACGTAGCCCGTGGTCTTGTCGACCTCGAGGACGACGACATCGAAGGTTTTGAGCGGCAGCAGCATCCAGAGCAGGCCGATCGACGATGCCAAGGCGACGCCGAGCAGCACGGCGACCGTCCTCCAGACGCCGCGAGACATTGCGACCGACCGATAGACCGAGCGCTCCCATCGGTCTCCCTCACTATAATAGCGGGGATCAATCCCTCCAAGTGGCGCGTCCAGCGCCCCCACCCTGATGTCGTTCTTACCCATTCATGTCTCTCCAGGGATGCTTATTTGCGGGCATTGGCGGCGGCGGCTCGCACCTGGGCTGCGGCGGGATCACCATCTCCGATCGTCGCCGGCGCACCGGGCCGCTGGTTGAACAGATATCCGCCAGCCCGAGCGATGCCTTGTCCGGACATGGCAGCCGCTCTCCAAGCGAGCCTCACCGTCGTTACCGCCGCCGCCGCACCGAGGGCGTCAATTCTCGGTCCCCCGCCGGCAATCGCCAACGCGATCGAGATCGCATGGGTCAAGAGGAAGGCCGTTACGATCGACATCAGCATGAAAGGAGCCAGCGTCGTCATGTTGGCCGCACTGGCATCGGCAGTCAGCGCATCCACCCTGGCCTTCAGCAGCGTCAACATAAATCCGAGGATCACATAGACGATGATCGGCAGAAGCGCGTAACCCGCAAGACTGGCAATCCAGCCATCCACCACCCGCGACGTCAGATTGAACAGCGCGCAACACAGCACGATCGGGCCGATCGCCAGCAGGATGAACATGGTCATCTTACCGATCATCAGCAGCGTGACGGCGATGGCGCAAAGAATGCAGACGACCGCAAGCACGACGATGGCAAGGATGTACATGCCAACGGCTGTGATACCGCCGGCATCCACCATGGTCTTGACGACGGCGATCCCGCTATTCCAGATGTCGGTCAGACCCTGCGTCACCGACGAACCTGAACTGCCGTCCCCGCCGCAATCGCTGCCGCCGGTCGACTGGCAAACAATGGTCGCCATACCATCTGGCGCTTCCAGCAAGGGCTTGACGATCAGAGGCTGATAGGTAGCCCATGACACGATCAGGCTGTAGCAGATGAACGCCCGACCAAACCTCCAGACGAACGTCCCGGCGGTCATCTGGGCGCGCCCGAACAGCATCTCATAACCCCACCAGACGACATAGACAGTAAGCCCTGCTAGGAACAATGGCCCGAGATAGCCGGCAAGCGTCGTGTACATGGACTGCACGGCGCTGATGCCCATGGCGTCGATCTTGCCGAACAGGATATCGAAGGGGTTCATGCTCTCGCGCCGCTCAAAGCATGGTCACCCCGCTGCGATCATCGTTTCCGACAACGCCGCGCTGACGAACCATCGGTCCGCAATGATCGTCGTCGATGCCACCGGCATAGGCCTCAGAGAACAGGATGGAGCCTATCCCGGCCGAGCACGGCGCCTTGAGTTCCTTATGGCCAGCACATCCGGGCAACGCGGCAAAGGCCGCAACCACGAGCGCGAGGCAAACGGTTTGGCCCACCCGCGTCATCATCTCCCTTTCACTGCCCAACGAAGGAGACCTCATTCGGATGGTAGGTCATGAATGCAGATGTTGCCGCCTCCGCTGCCAGCTGGCGCATCTGTTCGGCGTTCAGAGCAGCGTTTCCGGCGTTGACAGCCCCGACGAGTTCGTTGACCGTTTGTGCGGTCTGGGTCTGTACTTGCGAGTTTTGATCGATGGAGCCCTTGATGTCGGGTGCCGATCCGATTTGTCCCTGGACAGCCTGAAACGCGGACGATCGCTGCTGTGCGCTGTTCTGCGTTCCCGCAATCGACGCCGTCAGCGCTGTCGCCGTGTTCACCAACCCCTGATAGGCCTTGTCGCCGCGCGTCAAATTTGTGCTTGCTGTTTCACCCGACAAGGACCTGACGAGATTGAGACCGTTCAGGATCGTTGCGGCCGTATTGCCGAAAGAACCAAGATTGCCCCAGGACATCTGACCGCTGAGCAATGAGGAAAAATCGGGTGCATTGCCGATCGAAAACCCGGAGCCGAGGGCAGCACCGGCGATTTCGCTGGTCGACCGGTTTCCGGTGACCGCTGCAAGTGTCCTGTTTACCGTTTGCAGGATATCGCTGTTCGACGACATGATCTGCGCGGTGTTCGACGCGGTCTTCGTTGCCTGGGATAGGGTCGCCTCATCAATGACGGGGACCTGCGCAAAAACACTGCCGCAGGGAACCGCCGCCATGAGCAGAGCCAAGGCGGGCTTGGACAGGATATTGGATGGCTTCATCATCTGAACTCTCCTACTCATTGCCGTTGATGAACGATACCGAGCCCGGATCGTAGGTCATGACTTTCGATGCAGCGCTTTCCGCTGCTGCCTGGTCGACCAGTCGCTGGTTTCGCAATCGAACCGTTGTCGTCGCCGACTGGATCGCCTGGTTCCAGATCTGGGCGCTCGACAGGCGCGCGGTGGTGTTCTGGTCGAAGGCGCCCTGCAGGGAGTTGGCATTGCCGATTGTCGCTGCCTGGTTTTGAAGTGTCGAGGTATTGGCGCTGATCGCGGCGGCCGTTGCGGCGAGCGCGCTCACCACCTGGCCGATATTCCTGGTTTTCAGGGCCTGGACGCTTGAACCGGTGGCCAGAAGGATCGACAGGTCGCTAGTGCCAATTGCAGTCCCGGAAAGCGGTGACCCGGAGATGGCCGCACCTGAGATCGGTGGGATGCCGGCAAGATCCCCCTTCGCCGTGACACTCGACGTGACACCTCGCGACGGTGCCACGGAAGACTGTTTGAAGGTCCGTGCGCGTTGCACGCAGACGGCCGTCTTCGTCTCTTCGGTCGTTCGCGCGGCGTCGTTGACCGGCACCTGTGCCATCGTCGGCGAGATCCCCGACATCGCCACCAGTACCACCAGGCACATAGAAGCGCTGAGATTTCGGTTCCGGACGCTCATCTCATATCACCTCTTGCGTCCGGAGGATTGTCAGGCTCCTGGCTCCAGCCACAGTAATAGGGCAGCCAGAGCTCCGGGGCGTCGCCGTAGCGACGACGCAGACGCTCGCATTCGGCGACCGTTTCAGCCCTGCCGGACAGCACCTTGATGAAGTCCGGGAGTGCGGAGAGATCAAGCCGCGCGATAAGGCTGTCGTGGTCGTGCTTGACCAGGAACTGACGGCTTGTCGACGCGGTCGACCTCACCCACTCAAATTCGGTTTCCGAAAGTCCAAAACCTTTGACATAGCTCTCCCGATCCGCCTTCGGGTTGGGGAAGAAGATGGTCGTCGGGCTTTGCTCGAGCAGCGTATGGGCGATCCGCGATGTGGTGATATCGCGTGCAGATTGCGTGCCAATTCCGACAATACCGTTCTTCTTGCGGATGGTCTTCAGCTGGTCGTTGATGAAGGCGCCTGCCCGGTCGTCGCTCAGGAGTTTCCAGCCTTCGTCAACGAAGAGCATCATCGGCCGCTCGCCATCCAGCATCTGGCCGATGCGAAAGAAGATATAGCCGAGCGCCACTGTGCGGACTTCCGGATCATCGAGGACGGCGGTCAGATCAAAGCCGAAGATGCCGCGCTCGCCATCCCAAAGATCCACCGTGTTGTTAAACAACCATCCCCGGGTATCGCACCAGGCCTCGAAACGCGACGCCAGATCGTCGCGCCCGGCGGCCTCGCCCCCTCGCAGCAGATGGACGACGTCCGAGAACAGGCGCTCCCGGACCGGCACGCTGAAGATCTGCTCGACCGCTCGGTAGAGGATTTTCTCCTGCTCGGCCGACAGCTTTTCGGCATCATCCTTTGGGCGAACGAGATAGCTGAGGAGGTCATAGACGAACGCCCTGTTATCAGGACTGTCTGGAAGTTGCAGCGGATTGAAACCGGTTGGAACGCCGGGTTGCAGCACCTCGTACTGACCACCGCAGGCACGAATGAAGACCTCCCCACCACGATCCTTGTCGAAAAAGGCGCATCGAGGTTGGGGTCTTGCCCGCATTGCCTGCGACAGCAAAAACAGGAGCGCCACGGTCTTTCCCGAACCCGTCGGGCCGGTGACGATGAAATTGCCGACCTCACCCTTGTGGAAGTTGAAGAAATAGGGGGTCATCGACGTCGTCTGCAGCAAGGAAACAGCCGGTCCCCAGTGATTTCCACGGGGTTTTCCAAGAGCAAAATTATGAAACGACGCCAGTCCACAAAAATTGCGCGACGAAATCAGCGCGCGACGTGCGATATAGGAGAAGTTGCCCGGTAGCTGGGCGTAAAAGACCGGCTCGCTGTTCAGATCCTCGCGCACGACCACCATACCGGCATTCTGCAATTCCTTGGTGATGGCCTGGGCGCCGGCCTCGGTCTCCTTGATCGAAGCCCCTAACGCCATCACCGACAGATGGTGATAGCCCATGACGGCGCGGCCGTTGACCAACTCATCCCTGGCAATCGAGATAGCACTTCCAAGGCTCGTGCCACGCTCATCCGAAACACTGATCTGACGCTCTATCCGATCCATCTCCGACAGGACTGGCGCACGATCTTGCAAGGCGAAACTTTGCGACAGGATGAACTCGCCTGGGACCTTCAGCAGCCCGTCGATCATGCCAGCCGCGGTGTAGGGTGGGTATTCGCGGATCGACAACATTGCGCCGAACCGGGTTTCGATGTCGCTGGCGCCGCGCATTTCGAAGACACGGCGGCCGAAGGTGATACGGCGGGTCGGCAGATATTGGTCGAGAGGCATGCGCGGCAAGGCCATGGCGACTGGCTCGCCGCCGTTAAGCAGCATCGCCAGGAACTCGAGCGGCTCGGACGCCACGTGCCGCTCCCGCGCCACCACCTTCAGGACCCGGACGCCGTAATGTTCCATTCCCTTGACGATGTTGGCGACATGCTCGCGCAGCTCCTGGCGGGCCTCCAGATCCATCGCCCGCTCGGATACACCGGACGCCTTGCGCAAGCGCGATAAGATCTCGTCCGCCAGTCCGACCTTGCCCTGGAAGCCCCGCCGGATGATCGTCAGGTAGAGCTCGTTCAAATACATGCTGTTGTCTTTTAGGCTCAGCATGTAACGATCATTGAGAGCCCTGCAGAATGGGATATCGAACGTACCACCGAGTTGAGGGGGAATACGACGCCGCACGATGTGGGCGTAGGCTGCAAAACGGCTGTCTGCGAGGGCCCGAACCAGCGTGTTGCGCGCGGTCGCCTCGACATCGATGATTTGCTGATCGGCGGTCTGGTGACAGAAGCCATCGATCTTGATGATCGTCAGCAGCATTCCGTCCTTGGTTCGCAGTGTTTCCTCGTCGACATGCCTGAGGTAGGGGACATGCGCCGAGATCGGCTTTTCCCGGGCGCTTTCAGCTCCGAACCGAAGATCCTTGCGGATGGACTTTTGCATCGCCGCCCCCATCAGGTTGGCTCCCAAGAATTACGGTTCATAGGAATTACCGCCCCAGAAGTGACGGTTCTTCGTCCAGGGGCATTTGGCGATCCGCACGAGAGCGACGTTCGCCAGGTGCGGATCGCGAACCGTGATCACGTAAGCCGCGGCATGCAGGGGCAGGAAGAGAAGGAACATCGCAAGGTTCTTCGTATTGAGGAACGTCATGACGACAATCATCAGTTCGCCGACGAAGACGCCGATCGGCACGCCCCAGAACATTCTTGGCCGCGTGAGACCGAGAACCAGCGGCGCCACTTCCGCCCTTACCTCTGCCTCGCTCATCAGCCACCCAATCCGGAAGACATGGACTGCACGAGCTGCGAGCCGCCAAAGATGAAGGCGATGCCAACGATGATGGAAAAGCACCAACTCCAGGGGATACGGCTCGTCAACGCCATGTAGCCGACGGCAGCACAGGCGATGGTCGCCGCTGTCGTCGCGAACGTTCCGGTCATGAAATTGAGGAGTGTCGTGAACACCGAATTGATCGGCTGGAAGATATCGCCGGCGGCATAGGCTAGTTCGACATTGCCCATCATCACAGCGCCGGCGACCCCTGCCAACACCAAGATGTTTCCGTTGATCCGTCCGGTCGACATCACCGATCGGGCGAGATTGTATAGCCTTGTCTTCATCTGGGGCTCCTTTCTTTCCTGACTACTGCACGTACAGAACCGAGCCGCCGATCCAGTCGTGATCGCCGGCTTGCAGTCTGGTTTGATGGATGGGGGTTGGCTGCTCGGAGGCTGGCGTTTGCGCCAGCAGGTCCACGCCGGCAGCAGCAACGGCTCGACTGCCCGCAGCGGCGGCCTTGGCGGCCCGCTTGCCGCCCTTCAGGTAATTGTCAAAGCCGTAATAGGCGTTGGTAACCAGTGCCGTGTAGGAGACGGTCTCGGCAATATCCGGCACGCCCCCTGCGGCAACGACACGACCCTCTCCGGCATTATAGGCCGCAACCACGAGCATAATGTTGCCTCCAAAGGCCGCCGTCAGATCCTTGAGGTAGCTGACGCCGCCCCGAATATTCTCGGCCGCGTCGCAAATATCCGTCACCTGATAGCGCGCGGCGGTCCTTGGCATGAGCTGCATGGGACCGCGCGCTCCCGCGGTCGAATTGACGTGGGCGCCGAAGCCGGACTCCTGATCGGCAATTGCCAGTGCCAACCTGGCGTCGACCCCCTGGCGCGACGTTTCCCTGGTGATGAGCTGGCGAATGGTCTTTGCATCCACCGCACCGTCAGCGCAGTCGGAAGAGACATTGACTGTGAACGCGCCCGAACTGGGCGATGCATCGTTGGCCAAAGCCAGACAGGGAAAGACGAGGTTCACGACAACGATCGCAGTGCGCATGGGGGCTATGGACATTTGCGTTTCCCGAGTTATAAGTGCATATATATAAAAACATGATAACAACGCAAGTGCCTTTGTAAAATGCCAGGAGCGCAGATGTCATCGATCGCCAGATGCGGCATTTTTGCCTCATCCGTTCTTGCCGTCTGGCTTTCCCAGAACGTCGCGGCTGACGCCGCGGATGCGGATTGGGGCTGTCAGATCGTCCTTTGCGTGGCAGCGCAGACGCCGAGCTGGCATGGTATCTCCTACTGTGTACCGCCAATGGAAAAGCTGATTGCCGCAATGGCGTTGCCCGGCTTTTCCTGGCCGGCCTGCAAGGCAGCCGGTACCGGCGCGCCTGGCTTTGAGGCGTTCGAGGATTGCCCGAGTGGCTATGTCGAGGCAGACGACCAATCCGGCCATGGCGGTGACTTGGCAAGCTATTGCGCCAAGTACACGATCGAGCGTGGCGAGCGGACCGAGATCGATCGTCAGCCACGGCCGCGAAGGGCCAGACCCTGGTATTTCGACATCAGGCAAAAAGACGGCACGTCCACACGCGCATGGTTTGATTTGCAGAAGTGACAGACAGGGCGCGCCTGCTTCGCCGGAGTTGGTTTTGAAAGGAGTACGCCGATGGGCAAGGAGATCTGGTTTTTTCATCGCCTGGGGCCGATCGAGATCGTTGCTGCCACGATTGCAATCAGCGGCACGGCGACGATCGCCGGGATATGGGTCACAACGGCTGCGAAATCCGTCTACGCCCACCCGATGGACAACCTCGCATACACGTTTTTGGTCCTGGCTCTTTATCTGCTCTTCAATGCAGTGCTCGTCGGGCTCTGCTGTGCGGCGGCGCTCTGTATCCTCAAAGGTCTCTACGCCTCGGCCAGCACAAGTCTTCGGCTTATCCGCACGGCTCTGATCCAACTAATCCTCCTGGTGCGCGCTCTTACAGCGTTCGTCGACGCGATGTTCGACAAGTCCGTAGCGCTCTGCCGGCGTCTGACGCGCTAAACATCCTCTTGAGGCTCCCAGATGAAACGTACCCTTGCTGTCCTCGCTCCGCTCCTGATCCTCGCCCTTACCTCCACCGACCGCGCCACGGCACAGGGTGGTCACACGCTGGCGCTTAAACTCACCACCAGGGATGCCAAGCATGATCCTGATGGCATCTGGACCGACGACGATCTTGCCAGCATTCGCCAGCTCACTGGACAGGCCAAAATCTACACTGCGCGTATCACCACGCCCTCGGGTACCTGGCTGTTGTCCCAGACAAACGGCGATTGCAATTTGCAAGGCATGTGTACGGCCCTTCTGGTGTTGATCAGACCCGATACGCAAGCAGCGCAACTGCCGCGACCGGTGCGACCGGAGCGGATGGCAAATCCGCAAATGCCGCTCGGTGGCACCGCTGTCCTGTCGCCTGATGCCGCCACACTCACAACCGCGGAAATTGGCGAGGACGGGAAGGCGTTTATCGGCATATATCAGGTTGAGCCAATTCGATGATATCTGTTGCCCCCTCCCCGGCTGCCAACAACTGGCAGCCCAACAGACAGGATCTCCTGGCAAATCTTGGGCTGTCGCTCGGTTTTGCAGCATCACTGGCATTTGCCGGCGAAAGCGCTCTCAGTCTCTTGAACGCCGGAATGCCGGCTGGATGTGCCGAATACGCGTCCAACGTCAGTCATAGCGAAGGGAATTTCAACAGTGTTTCCCCCGTCGTCAACGGGACGCGCTGCTATGGTGCATTTCAGTTCTGCGACAGCGGGACGTTGCAAGCCTATTGGGACGGTTCGCGCGAGGATTTTCTGAACAACCCTTCAGCGCAGGTCGCCGCCTGGGAGCGTTATCAACGCGGCCAATGGAATGCCGCCCAGAAAAATGGCATGACCAGCCTGATCGGGCAACAGGTCTGCTATCAGGGCACTTGTGCCACGATCTCGCAGTCCTCGATCCTCAAGGCCTGTCAGTTCGGCTGCGGCACTGGGGGCAAGCTCTATAATCTTGCAAAATCCGGTCTCGACTGCAGCGCGGCCGGCACGCGCGACGGCGCCGGCACCAGTGTCTGTGCCTACCTCATCTCCGGAGCTGGCTACAATGTCGGCTGCATCACCAACTCCGATGACGGCGTAGACTGCGCGCCGATTTCGGCAAAGGAGGTGCAGGAATGACAGGGACAAGGCCGGGCGCCAAGATACTGCTGGTTGCCCTGAGCATCTCGATGGCGATACCGCGTTCCATGGTGACCGCTGAGGCGGCCCAGCCGTCATCCCATGTGTTTGCAGTTCCGCAGACCGGCGTCACCTTTCTGACCGGGGATAGTTGGCAACAGGCAGGCCAGACGATGCGCCTCTACGGCGTCCAGGCGTGCATCCGTGGAACCACCTATACCGACAAATCAGGCCAGAAGCAGGACTGTGGTGCAGTCTCTCTGGCGATGCTGGCAGCCATCTTCCAGGATACTAAACCCACCTGTGCTCCGCTCGCCGAGGTAGCAACCCCTACCTCCAGCCAGCACTCGACCATACTCGTCATCTGCTCGGCGCATGTCGGCAGCAACGCGCTCGACGTCGGCACCATGCTGATCACGCAGGGGTTTGCTTTTGCCGCGCTCACAACCAGCGGCAAGGCAGTCTATATGCCCTACGGCATTGAGGAAGGGATTGCGCAGCAGTCGCGTGCCGGGCTCTGGGCTTACCCCGACATCCCGTATCCCAATCATGTGCTGTTCTCGAATCCCGCCAGACGTGAGTGACGGGAGCACAGCCCTTGCCCACTATCCGCATCTATTCAATCCAAACAAAGAGGGAGATCCCAAATGCCTGCGAACGTATCAGAAATGACGAATTACGTTGAGTTTGCCAACGATGGAAAAATCCTGCGAGGCAACATCGCTTCGATCGCCTATGACATCGATATTGCCGGCGAACCCTACAAAAGCGAACATCCGAAAGCGCCGGTTTATCGCTTGTTCTCTACAAGCCCGCGTGGTCGACGGGTCGAGATTGGTGGTATCTGGAAGAAGCAGAACCAAAACGGCGGCGACTACTTCACCCTCACCGTCAACACCGGCTATGGCAAGCTCAATGCCAATCTCGGCCGATATCCCGGCCAGGATGACGAAAGCCTCATGGCGATCATTCCGTGGGACTGATCGGTTAAACAGGTTTGCCACGCAATGCCAGTCACCGTAGCCGCGATGCTGGAGGGCCCTGATTTTGAGGTCGGCGTGCGGAACCGACGCCGCGATGGCGGTTGTCAGCCATAAGGAGTAGGATGGCGGGCGGCACTGTAAACTTAAAGCCGTGACACCGTTCTATGGGCCTGAGGGTCTGACTTATGCGGCGTCAGGCACGCGATTTGGCGCCATGTTTGCATGGCTACTGATCGCAGTTCGCGGTGGTGCGCAAATGGAATATCATAGCGGGGAACGTTAAATAGATTGCTATTCGAGTCGTGGATGGAAACGAAACGGTGAAGCTGGCACGCTGACTTGGAGCGCTTCATGATCCTCTCCTGTAAGGATGATGGCCTTTCTAAATACGTTGTCGACCGCTGCCCGAAGACCTCGGGCAAACGGATCGTCAAGGCCTCGCTCTTTGTCCTTTCCGATCCTGATGTCGCCGACAAGAACACCCTCGATACCGATTACGCCTTGGCAATCAAATGCAGGCTCGCATCACTCGGCGTTGATGACCACGCTCACAATGAAGACGAAGAAAGTCAAAAAGGCATGGCAAGCGCGACGGCTGACATCTTGATGTAACGGAAGTCGGCTATCGATAGCGAACGAGATAGTTACCTTCCGTTCCCCGCTATCTCGAGTTCCTTACTGACCCGCCCTCGCGCGGGTCTTTTCTTTTTTAAGCAAGGGACCAGGCAACCGGTCGGATCACAAACGCCTCAAACCAGCGAAACCGTCTTCGCCTGGAAGTATACGACGCAGTTCGGCAAGCAGATTGATTAGTGGGTGCGTGGAGACAAGGTCGACAGCGGCTGTGATCGCCCTGCGTCCATGCGCGCTATCGATGCGCGCGCCGCGTTCGTCGCAATAGGCGGTCACAGCCGCTATAACGGCCTCAATTTCATGGTTTTCAAGACTGATAAGAGACTGGAGCATTTCGAATGCCCTCCGCAACAAAACGCTGGAATATGTTCGGTTCTGACAGTTGAAAAGTAGGTCCCGCTCGGCTCAGGGGAATGGCCCGTCCGTGAAGTTTTTGCGATGTTGACACGCGCCTGAGAGTGGAGACTGACGTGACGCGCTTCGCGCTTCAGCCAGCTTTCACGAGCGCGCCCTTTGGAGTTGACGCGCTCTGCCTGATGTGCGGTGCAGGTTTCACAAAGTCCCGGACAAGGATTTCCGTAAGATCCCATGGGGAGTGAAGAGCGGCCGTGACTCTGGCAAAGTGAGGCTGCGATATCGCACTCACCTGATAGGGGACGCTGTTATGGAAGCTGTCGCTTCCCAACCGCAAATGCCAGCCGTTATCCCCACTGATCGTGGCGCGATTTTCATCTCATTTGGAAATCAGCAGCGCGACCTGGCTGGTTACATCTTTGTCGCCGGGCAATGGAGAGAAGATGTCAAAGCACTCGGTAGATGGCGGTGATGGGCCCGCATTGGCATGTCATTAGAGCGGTTCATCGGTCCATCAACCGCGGTGCAAGACTGTAAAATTGGCTCTGTGTGTGTCCACTCACGGCCGACGATACATGTCAGGCACCTCTCCTGACCATAGGGAGACTGCGCCGAACATACCGTCAGAGATAGGGGGCGGATCTTGACACGCGCAAGCAGGCCTTCTGCGTCACGCAGATTCCTGCGGTTCGCGGGGTACTGGCGCACCATGGTCCGTTATCAAGGTCCCATTGAGATGATCGATCTCGTGCTGAAGACATGTGGCAAGGAGGCCTTCGGCTTCGAGAGTCTCCTTGCCGCCACCCAGCGTGTCGTATTCGACGGTAATCCTCGCTGGCCTGACGATGTCGACCATGGTGCCAGGAAGCGAAAGGCAGCCTTCCCTGAAAGTCGAACATTCCGTGGACGTATCGACAATCACTTGATTGATGAGAACCCGGGCATCCCGACGCGCCTCCTGGACGACCCCGACGTCGACAACTACAACGCGTTTCAGAATGCCGATCTGCACAGCCGCCAGCCCCACACCAAATGCGTTGTACATGGTTTCCAGCATGTCATCGATTAAAACGGCCGTCTCTGCGGCCTGGGGGTCAACCGCATCCGAAATCTGACGTAGTGCTGGGTCAGGTATTGTGATTATTGTTCTTGTAGTCATTTGAATCTCCAATCGTCATCAATCAAAGTGTGTGTTAAAATTAGGAGATGGAGAGGGTAAATTTCTTGTGGGTTTAAGATATGCTCCTTGTCCCGGTTTAGTTGTCACAAGACAGACTGACCCGGCATCCGTTCGTTTTAGGCGCTGTATGCACCAGATTTTAGGTCACAATGTTCAAACCAGCGCCGGAAGTATTAGACAAAGCGGCGGGGATTCGACTCTTTTACAAAATGATTTTTTGACCATGTAGTACGAGGATAACCTCACCACTTGAGATGGAAGGCACATTCATGATCGAATGATCTATTTCCGCTCGCTAGCCCTTCTTCAGCGCTGCCTTTACAGGGTTTGCCATCAAGAAATCCGAGATCTCCCTTTCGCTCATCGGGAAGCTGATCAGGAAGCAACTTGCTGTACTTGAACTTCGTGCTTTTTTGGCTCCCCGAGCCAGACATCAGTCGTCTTACGCCACTGGCGAATAAACCCCAATTTTGTCGCATATTTCACCCATGCTACTGTATTGCGCTGCAACATACCAAATCTGATCACGAATTCGTGAATTGGCAAATGAAGATTCTATGAAGCTTTATGTACCTGATTTCGTTGAATATTTCTGTTCAATGGGTGGAATTTTCTCACGGAAGACTACATGTTTCCCGAATTTTTAGCCCGCAATCAGCTACCTGGCCTTTGGCCAGTCCGACGACGTTTCCAAAATGTGGATAGCTCGGCAGCGAGCGGCACTTCAGAAATATCGCTGTCGAGAACGAGCGAGCCGCAGACAAGCTGCCCAACCGGCTAACGAATGCTCAACGCCAAGCCAAGTTGTGCATAGATAGACGGCCATCCGTCAGTTCGCGGAGGGTCCCTTTTGCGAATACCTGAAGGCATCTCCCCCGGGACCACTCGACTACCGCTGACGCGGCTTGTGCGAATGTCTTTGCGTTTCCTTCTGCATCTTAGCGATGGCGTCCTTCTCTGCCAGAAGTTCTTGCTGGGCTTGCCGTTGGCGCTCGATTTCAGGCGACTGGGTCACGTCGGCTGGAATGGGCGTCGACGGGTTTTGGTCGATAGCCTGTTTGGCCCGCGCAGCCGCATTTGCTTCCGCCTGCGTTCTATATGCGTGGTCGTCTCCGCCGCCGTCGATCGGCCGCTCGTTGGTGGCTGCGGTGCGTCCGGCTTGGCGCACCTCCCGCTCGGCCTCGACATCGGTGCGCTCGCGTATTGTCTGAAGGGCGATCGCGATTTCTATGTCCGTCTTTTGACCTGGCCCTTGGACTCTGGAGCCCTCGGCAAGGCCAAGTCGACTTTCTTCGCCAGCCTTCTCTTGTCGCCGACGTTCCTCCACTTTTTCCCGCGCGGCCGTCAATTTGTCCTGTAGCTCGGGATTGCCAATTTTGAAGCCATGTTCGGCCGCAAGCTCGACAGCGAGGGCCTTCTCGCGCTCGGATCCGTTGACCGTGATCTTGTCCCACCTCCTTGCCGCCTCGCGCATCGCCGCCAGCATCGATTCACGATCGCGATCGGCCGGCTTTATTTTCTCGCTCTCGACAATCGGCGCCTTGGGATCAGTGAGGGGCGGCTGTGGGGTCGCCCGTCCCACCGCTTGGGTTTGAGCTTGAGCCTTGACTTGCCCCTCGATACTGGCCTCATCGGTACTCACGCCAGCCGAATTGCCGCCCCGATCAGCGCGGTCCCTTGTCATTTGTGCTTGGGTAGCGGCCAGCTTGTCCTGCAGCTCGGGGTTGGCAATCTTAAATCCGTATTCTGCAGCAAGCTCGACGACTAGCGCCTTGTAGCTTTCAGTGCCATTGATGGTCAGCGCCCCCCATTTGCGGGACGCAACCTGCATCGCGGCCAAAACCACCTGCCGATCCTTCCAATCGGCAATCTCCACCCTGTCGCCGTGATCGGTGAAAGCGACACTGCCGGCCCTGCCGCGATCGTTGCGATGACTATAGCGGATTGTCTCGCCGTGCTCTTCGGCCACGAATTCGCGGAACTCATGTCTGACAGGTGCCACGAAGGTCTCGCCTTGGACCAAACCCCGTTTTTTCTCAATGCGCTCCTGCGTCGCCAGCATATCCTGCTGGGCCTCTCGAAGCTTACCGTGGAGCTTTTCGATCTGGGGCTGCTGTTCTGGTGGAAGATGCTGTTTGATCACCTCCATCTGGGCGTCCATCTCCGCAAATGAAGCAGTCATTACCTTCAGGTTTGCCATGTCGTCTGTCTCCTTTGGCGTTCCGCCTTTCTGATATGAAATGGATTGATACTCCTCGAACTCCGGCGCCATCGCACGCACCGCCATCTCACCGCGGTCACGGAAATGGAGGACGCTTGCCGTTACCACTTCCGCCGGCACCAACGGGCGCATCCTGTCGGCAAGGTCTCGCGCGACGACGAAGTGGTCGTTACCGCCACCCAGTGCGGGTTGACGGCGCGCCGGCGTGATCCGATGCATCTCCGTCGGCCGAACATCGACAAACCCGAGCGTTCCGCCATCCCGACGTGCCAATTCCGCGGCAGCCGAGAGATCGCGGGTGAAGAGTGGCACCGACGACCGCGTTCCAGGTCGCTCCGCCCGGTAGAGCCGCAACACGCCTGGATCTGGTGCAAATTGCGTAGGCGACCGCAAAGCCATGGCCGCCACGTCGCTCCAGCCGCTGGCTGCGGCTACAGCATGACGCTTTCCTTCTTCCCGTATCGGAATGTGGACAGCACCCATCCTTGCCGCCTCGACGCGCCGACGCACGTTTTGCGATGCGACGCCTCTTTCCACGCGCTGGATGTCCTTCAGCTTATACCCGGGAGGGTTTGCCCGCTCGAACCGGCTCATCGCGTCCATGGGAATGTTTCGCTCACGCGCCTCTTCGGCCAGAGTTTTGCGCCAGCGCCTGAAATCCTGGATCCGCGGGTGAAGACGCTGGCCGGCGTCCGAGAGCATCTTGATGGCGGCATGAACATGAAGATGCTGCCGATCCTCGTGAAGCACGAAGGCATAGCGATGCCCGGCGAATTCCCTGGCAAGCGTTGCACGCACGGCATCGACGAACCGATCCCTTGGCGTCCCCGGCTTGGCGCTAAAAATGACGTGGGCGACGTCACGGCGCTCTTGCGAACGGAGGTCGCGCTTCCAGTCCTTCGCCTCCTCCAGCGAACTTGCACCGGCACCGACCACCACATCCTCGCCAAACGATCCGTCCTTGTTCAGGCGAACCGCGCGCACGGCGTGGTGCATTCCCTTGCGAACCTGAGCGAGGTAGCGACTAACGCCTTCCACTCCGTGCGCAAAGCCATAGAGTTCTACTTGTCCGCCAGCGCCGAACGACACTTGCAGCAGCCTGTCGAGCTTGCTCAGGGATTTTCGGTTGTCGTAGATACGCTGCGCGCTTGCTTCACCGGGATGGGGACGGGCTGCAGCGCTGAGAACCACTTCAACAGATCGTCCCTTCCCTTTAGCATCGGGCTCGCTCCGCCATGCGATGCGGTGGCCAGGCAGCGCCTGTTTCAACGCCTCGCCCACAGCCTCATCTGAGTGCGATCGTACGAACAATCCCAGCCGCAGCACATCCTTTGACGGCTGACGCCCGTATTCTTCTGCCCATTCGTCGGCAAGCGCCTGGATCCAAGATGCGCCTGCAACCTGTTCACCGGTCTCGCGTTCGACGGTCAATTCGCCATCACGGCTCTGATAGGCAAGAAGTTTGCGGACACGGGCACTTCCGGCAGCAAAACTCACCAGCTTGACCACTGCCGGCTGTGACCCTGCCGCAACGCCCAGGCGCTCGGCCAGGCCGGTAGTCCAGATCGGCGCGGCTCTCGCAGCACCTTCGCCGATATTTGAGCCAGGAGCAGCCTTTGCCCTCGCAGGTGAGCTGGCATGTCCCGCCGCCAGGGTGCCCAACCCTCCGCCTCCCCCGCTAACGCGGCGCTTGCGTCCTTCATCCTCCAACTCCATCGGTACGGGCATGAACCCCGTACGCGGCCTGCTGCCCGTATAGGGCGTCCCATCGCCCCTGCGGCGCTTGCGCTTTGGTCCGGGCTTCTGGCGGATTTTGCGGATAGCAAGGCCATCGAAATCCTGATCCTGGAAAGTGGCGGACGCACGCCGCTTCCGCCGCCGCTCGATATCGTCCAGGACACCCAGGAAAGCATCGACATCAAACATGACTGCCCACCAGGCGCCGCGCACGCGCGCGGCTGCTTGCACGCAACGCGTCAATCTCCCGCTCGTGCTGTACGACAAGCCTGGCAAGCCGTTCCACACCGCCATGCAGATGTTCATATCCGGGCACGCGACCACTGTTCAGTGCCCGCGCAATCTGGTTGAGGTTAACCCCCACTTTCCGAAGCTGAACCACGGTCGCCTTGAGCCGCTGCGCCACCTCGCCCTCAAAGGTTGGCCCAAAGCCTCCGGCTTCGCGCGCCAATCGCCGCAGCACTTCGCTGGTGGGGAGTGCAGCCTCTTCCGCGAACTTCGTCAGCGCTGCAAATTCCGCTTCCGACAATCTCACGCGCACCGATCTGTTCCGGCTTGGCCGCCTATGTGCAATCGAGGTCTTGCTCATCCCTTCTCGCTCCGGTCGCCCTTGGCGACTGCCGGACGAGCCCGTCAGCCCATCGGGCACATGCCGGTTTTCGTACACCGAAAACTGCTATCCTGCCAACCATATAATTCCCTTTTATCGTTCATATACAAGCGCTTATGCAACTTGCCTCACTTTGCACACTTCTAGCAGTGGCTCCACTTGTGGCACCTTCTCCACCTGTTTCCCTCACGCCACTTCTCTCACTTCCGGTCCGCACGCCACTTGTGTCAGTCCCGTCAGTTCGAGGACGATCACCCCTTTCGCCACTCAAGGAAGTGGCGGATCTCGTCAAAGCTCTTGAACGACCGGAAGCGGGGTCACGGAGACAACTGCCCCTACTTAGACCCCTCGTCTGCTCCGCAAACTTGCAGCACTGCTGGTCGTGCTCCCACGCCTTCCACTGGCTTAGGCGCGGGGGCTGCGTTCAGTGGTGCAAGCGAGCAGGCTTGCAAAAGCGATCGCCTATCTGTATTTGCTATATAACTAGTAATTCACCGCGACATGAAGATCCTGAAAATGACCATTATCGCTTTGGCAAATTCCAAGGGCGGCGTCGGCAAATCGACCCTGTGCCTCCTGATTGCCTCCGAACTCGCGGAGAACGGTGCCAGTGTTCTCGTCATCGATGCCGATCCCCAGCAGTCCTGTCGTCAATGGGTAGACCGCTGCAACAGCGTCGGCACGCTTCCATCGTCATTGTGGGTCACCACAGCATCCTCGCCGCATGACCTGAAATTCGCCCTCACGACGGCGACCGCATCCATCGTCCTCATCGACGTCCAGGGTTCGATCAACGATCTCCTGATTGCCGCTATTGTCGCAAGCGACATCACGCTCGTGCCGGCCAAGGCCAACGTGATGGAAATGATCGAGACCGTAAAGCTTTTCGAATGGGCGAAAGCCAGCCTCAAACGCGCGCCTCTCAAGCTCCTTCTCAATCGCGTCGAAGGCATCGACACCAGGACGACAGCATTCCAGGACGCTGTCCAGATGATCCGTGACAACAAGCTTCCAGCCCTTCCCACCTTCGTTCGCGCCCGAAAAGTCTACGAGCAGTTTTCGAAAGAGGCCGGTTCGCTTGCGCGGATCGGCAATGACCCTGGCAAAGCCGATCAGGTCGCCAAGGCACGCGCCAACATCGTCAGCGTCATCGCCGACATTACGAAGGCCATAGGCGAAGCTGAATGAGCAAACGGAGGAGACCTTGAGCGAAATTCCGCCACTGCAGAAATCGCGTCGGAACCTGTCGGATCTGGATTCCCTGATCGCCGACTCCATCGGGAAAATGGCTTCCTATGGAGAAATGCATGGACCACCGAAGTCCAACGCGGCGGTGGGCGAGCCGCAATCTTTTGAGCCGCCACCGCAAACGATCCAAGCCCATCCTAACACGGTCGATGACAAGCCGGAGCGGTTTCAGATATGTCTCTCCGGCACGGTGATCATCGCTACAAAGCTGGAGGCGCTGAAACGGAAGACGACGGCCGGTGAGATCACTGAACGGGCGCTCAGGTCGTATCTGGGGATGCCTCCGAAGATCTGACGCCTACAATGGGCGCCCTATTGTCTCTGGCAATGAATATGCCTGGAGATCGGCATGTGACGCAATTGCAATCCGCGTCGTTGATCAGGTTTCCCACGAGCCTCCGGCAAACCCTACAGCGCTTTTGGGGGCGCGGGTTGCCTCCGGCTGCTGCATTCCTTCGAGCCCAAATGCCCAGCATTTGTCACGAACTCACTCCGGCCGCTGACGCGGCTGGAAAACCCTCATCGCCTGAATACCTCCGTTAAAAGAGACCTTGGCGCTCGTGAGCCGAATTCGACAAGAAAGCGCCGGCGTCCTCCACCAAGTATGAAAAAGGTGAGGTGTCATTTGCGCGTATCCAAAATCCGCCATCATATGGTTGCTTCGTTTCAACGCCGAGAGAAATTATGCAGGACTTCACGATGGGCGCTATCTCCGCTCAAGACATTGTCGACACTCTACGAGATGGCCTACTGGTCCTAACCAGCGATCTCACGGTCATTTCAGCCAATCGCGCATTCTATGCGATGTTTAAGGTGAGCGAACCGGACACGGTTGGTCGCAAGCTTTACGATCTGGGAAATGGACAATGGAATATCGATGCATTGAAGCGTTTGCTTGAGGACATTCTCCCCACGGAAAACTCCGTCGAAGGGTTCGAGGTCGATCACGTATTTACCGGCCTCGGACGCAAGGTGATGCTCTTGAATGCTCGAAAGGTGGTTTGTTCGGGAGATAGTTCTCATTTTCTACTGCTGGCAATTGATGACGTGACAGAGGCGCGGGTCAGTCAGATCGAGGCAGAGCGAAATTTGCGCATCGCCCAAAATATCGTTGACACGATCCGGGATCCATTGGTCATCCTCGAGTCCGATATGTCCGTGGTGACAGCAAGCCGCTCTTTCCTCGCTCTCTTCAACGCCACGGCAAGCCAGGTTGTCGGGAGAAAGCTCGAAGCCCTCGGTCAGGGACAGTGGGATACCTTTGCCCTGCGCAAATCATTGGAGCGTGTGGTTCCTCACGAAGAAGCAATAGACGGCTTCCTGCTCGAGGACGATTTTCCCGGAATTGGTCGCCGTATCTTCAAAGTGAACGCCCGCAAGGTATATCGTCCAGGCAATCATATGACACGGTTGCTGGTCGTGTTCGAAGACGCGACGGACGAGGTCCTGCTTGACCGTCACCGCGATATGTTGGCAGCCGAGCTGGCGCACCGGATCAAAAATAGTCTTCAGATCATTTCCGCGTTCGTTGCCTTTGAACTGAAGCGGGCAGGCGAACCCTGTGTTCTAGGTTACCAGGCAATGCAGGCACGAATTTCTGCGGTCGCTCAGCTCTACGATGTAATCGCCCAATCGAGCAGTCTTGGGCCGGTGCCGATGCCTTCCTACCTTGAGGGCATAAGTGCAAGTGTCCAATTCAGCCTGTTGGGACAATCATCCGACATTACCGTAACATCGGCAGCAGAGCCCCTCAGCATTCTACCTGACCACGCTGTCGCCATTGGGTTAATTGCAAATGAACTCGCGACAAATGCGATAAAGCATGCCTTCCCAAAAGGTAAGGGCGAAATTAATCTCGGTTTTCACAGGAGAGATGGTGAAGTCACGCTCACGGTCAGCGATAATGGATCAGGCCTTGCATTGAAGGTTGAAGGTTCCGGTCTCGGCTCCCGGTTCGTTGAAGCCTTTGTAAAACAGCTTGGCGGTACGTTGGCGACCGCCAGTAGCCCGAAAGGGACAACATTCACGGTTCGGTTGCCGACCTCAATATTGGCTGCTGCCTAGCCGCTCCTTTAGACGATCCTCGACAAACAATCGCAGCAGAGGAAGTGCTAGAACGCCTTCGCAAGAAATTCGAAAACCCTTTATCGGAACCGGGCAAATAGGAGAGGCGGTCCGGGCGCACTCGCCCAACAATCATCACGCCAGCAACTCAAACTGGTCGCAGACCCCGTTCGCGCTCAAATTCGTCGTCAGTGTCCAGCGACTTTTGTACATCTTCGCCCTTCGCTTTGCCGGGCGATGTTTCAACAGCGACCGATGAGACGATGCTGAGACTGTCGGCAAATTTCCGTCCCCTGCTCTCAGCTAAGGCGTAGTTCAGGGTCACGCCTGTTTCGAGCCGTGGTAATTTTGCTGCCTCGACGCTCTTAAGAGGAAGATAGACGTCGGCTCCACCCTCATGGGGAATGATGAAACCAAAGCCCTTTGCGACGTTGAACCATTTTACCTTTCCAGTCGGCAAATCCACACTCCTGTAAATTATGGAATTTCCACGATCATGTCTCAATGCAGCGGACTCAAAGGAACTGTTGGAGTCGCAATCTACAGCGATGGGAAGCCTTTCGCCTCCAGGCCCGGAGCTTGCAGCAAATGCACTGACAAAAAGCTTCTAACGGTGACATTCCCTTGACCAGTTTGTCACCCGCCTGCTCATCGGCAGCAAACGCGCAGTTTTCAGCTCCATTTGACCGCTTGCGTCTCAAGCAACAGCGAGCGTCAGATGGCCGACTGGATCGGCAGTCGGCTTCACGGTAATTTCGATGTCATAGCCAAGTCGGCTCAAACATTCCATAAGTTTGCGCTCCGACAGGTTTGCGAAATCGCCTCGAA
>NZ_SCFL01000022.1:0-44902 GCF_007000305.1 Rhizobium sp. rho-13.1
AGGCATCGTAGTCCTTTGCCATCGGCCGGTAGAGCGGATCGCCTGCATTCTGACGGGTTGACGATTTCGCACTCAGAGGTACCCGATCCGGGAAAAACCGGTTCGGTTCGGCGTGGATCAACAAGTCGACTGCGCGTCGCAGCAAGAAAAATGGCTTGCCCGTTCAATCTTATCCATGGATGATTCACTACACATCAGGTTGAAATGCGATGCTTGTACGAATTTGGCTACTCATAGCCGGCGACTGGAAAGATCAATCCGACATCATCGGGAGAGATGCATGCCAACTGGGACTGGAACCTCATCTCGCAAGCGTCACCGACACCAGTGTTTGGCAATTTGCTCGCTTGCCCAGCATCGGAAGCATATTGCGCGCGACCCCGACCGAGTGATCGCCCTTTTTAGGCAGACCGGTGTCATCAATCACCAGAAACGCATCGGATGCACCAACGATCCTGTCAGCCTGTCGCGCAAGCTCGGTCTCAAGAGGCGCAGCATCCCAAACGCTGTCGGCAATGAAATGGTGGAGG
The DNA here is from genome assembly GCF_007000305.1 of Rhizobium sp. rho-13.1. NCBI lineage: Bacteria > Pseudomonadati > Pseudomonadota > Alphaproteobacteria > Hyphomicrobiales > Rhizobiaceae > Rhizobium > Rhizobium sp. rho-13.1. The sequence continues at coordinate 531 of NZ_SCFL01000022.1, forward strand.
CGGTCATACTTGCCTGGAGCAAACCGTTCCGCCATCGGCTCGATGGTCTTGCGGTCACCGGGACCGATGAGCCCGGATAGGTAAAGCGGACACATCTGTCATCGTTTCTTGTGTCCCAGCTGGTCCAAAAATGGCTGCAAAAATGCTGAATGCTCCGTATCCAAATCGGCCATATCGCGCTCCCAATGAAGAGAGCGAAAATCATCGCAAACCAGCCTTGCCTCAAACTGCCAAAGTAGTGCTTCTATAATGGGCCTTTTGTTCGTCAAGTACCCTCCGATACCAAAATCTCGTCACCAGAATCATGCTTCTGTCCGTGGTCAACACGAAGGTCGCCACACTATTCCTTATGATCAGAACCGGCAGGTCAATCTAGGCGACGTGGATTGCCGAAGCCTCACAGCACTACTTACGACCTTGCCAATTGTATTTTCAGCGTCACAATGTACCTGTCACACCGTATGAAATAATCGATCACGCGTGCGTCAATATTCGCCACAAGCCTTCCGGCGCGATTTATGCCTGGGAGTTTGTTCAGGATGGAAAGGAGTTTACGGTCAAGGGCAACGGACAACTGATTTTCAACAGTATCATGCATGTCATGAACGGCGCCATCGAAGGGTTAGAACTGGCATATGTGCCTGAGGAACCTGCCGCTCCACATTTAGCAGACGGCAGGATTTTTCAGGATTTCATCTATACTATCGAAATCGCTGTCAGGCATCCCCCGCGTTTACCGTATTCGTTGATGCACTACGGTATCGCATCTAGCTTAGAGGGCTGTCCACCTTTTCGATCAACAAAGCGCGCTCCATCAACGATGATCTCCATCTGAAACCAAATATCTCAATTCATGCGTGCCGTGCATATGTTTATGCATGAATCACGAAATAGTCGGCATGAATCCTCCATGTTAGCTTCAAGGCATATGGCCGGCGCGCGCCGTCGTGCCCGGGCCTATAACACAGGGAGAAGAAAAATTTCTCATTCACTTTCCACACGAGCTGGGGTGGTTGCGCTTGCTGGCCTCGGCGTTCTCATCATCGCAATCGGCCTGTTCCTGGCCATTGGCGGCTTATACCTGATCACTCTTGGAGGATCGTGGTATTTCGCTCTGGCTGGTGCGGCACTCCTTGCCTCCGGTTATCTCATTGCTCGACGGCGACCTTCAGGGGCCGCTGTTTTCCTTATCGTATTTTTCGCTACGATCGTGTGGGCGATATGGGAAGTCGGGTTCGACTTTTGGCCGCTCGTGTCCCGGCTTTTTGCGCCTGCTGTCATTGCTCTGCCCGTTCTGCTGGTTACGCCTGCCCTGCTCCGTGGTTCGCGCCGACGGTTCAAGGCTCCTTCCTACGGTTTGGCGGCTGTTATCCTTCTTGCTCTTGCCGCGACCACATATTCGGCCTTCCAGCCTCATCCAATCGTGACCGCAGATGCCGCGTCGCAGCCTGTTCCTGGCGCCGCTGTTGGTCCGATTGCAGGCACCAGTTGGTCCTATTGGGGCCGAACACCCTCTGGCACACGCTATGCCCCAATTGATCAGATTACTACTGACAACGTCTCAGGCCTGCGAGTCGCCTGGACCTACCGCACGGGTGAAATCCCTAACCCGGACAAGGGCGAGGGTTTTGTCACAACGCCGCTATTTGTGAACGGGCTGCTTTATGGCTGCACCCAATCAAACGCCATCTTCGCGCTGGATCCGGAAACTGGGCAGGAGCGTTGGCGGTTCGATGCCAAGGCGACCGGAAACAACCGTCCGCGTTGCCGTGGCGTCGGATATCACGACGCCTCATCGACCGGAACGCAGCGGGCTTCCGCAGCATCATCGAGCTCTGCCTTGTGCACCCGCCGTATTATCTCCACCACGGTGGATGCGCGCATCGTGGCACTCGATGCGTCGACGGGCGCGCCATGCACCGACTTCGGCGACAACGGCGTTGTCAATCTTGGCGCTGGCATGGGCAACGTCAGACCGGGCTTCTACTTTCCCACTGCCGCACCAACGATTGCCCGTAATCTGATCATCGTCGGTGGTCTTGTGTGGGACAATGCAGAGGTCAATGAACCATCCGGCGTCGTGCGCGCTTTCGACGTGCGCACCGGAGCGCTTGTCTGGGCCTGGGATCTTGGCAACCCCAACATTACAGGCCTCCCGCCAGCAGGCGAAGACTACTCGCGCGGAACGCCCAACGTCTGGTCGACACCTGCCTATGACGATGCACTTGGGCTGATCTATCTGCCGACCGGGAACGCGACACCTGATTTCTGGGGCGGCCATCGCACCGAAGCGGACGAGCGATATTCCTCATCAATCGTGGCACTGGATCTGGCAACCGGTCGCGAGCGGTGGCGCTTCCAGACGGTGCATCATGACATCTGGGACTTCGACGTCCCGTCGCAGCCGGCGCTTTATGATGTCCCGGATGGCAATGGCAGCACCATTCCAGCCCTGATCCAGACAACCAAGACCGGCCAGATATTCATGCTTGATCGGCGGACCGGAAGTCCGATTGCCGACGTTCAGGAACGACCCGTTCCTCAAGGCGGCGTCGCCGACGATCACACCTCGCTGACGCAACCGTTCTCGTTGGGCATGCCCACCATCGGCGTGGAGCGTCTCACCGAGGCGCGTATGTGGGGGATGACACCGCTCGACCAGTTGGCCTGCCGCATCGCCTTCAAGAAGGCGCGATACGAGGGCCCGTTCACGCCTCCTAGCGCCAAAACCACCATCCACTTTCCCGGCTGGTTTGGCGGCATGAACTGGGGCTCTGTTTCGATTGCAGAAAACCTCGGCTATCTCATCGTCAACGACATCCGCACCGGCACCACCAGCCGTCTTGTCCCTCGCACCGAGTTCGACGCCACCCACAGTGGTCCAGGGTCGGAAGGAGCTGGTGGCAGGCAAGCAGGTACGCCTTGGGGCATCGAGCAGGGCACATTCACATCAGTACTCGGCACGCCTTGCCAGGCACCGCCGTTCGGCACTCTCACGGCCATCGATCTCGCCACGCGCAAGATCGCCTGGCAGATGCCGATGGGCACCGCGGAAGATCTCGGCCCGCTCAACATGCCGACACACCTGCCCATTCCGATCGGAATGCCGACGCGCGGTGGCCCCGTGACGACCTCCAGCGGAATAATCTTCATGGCTGGCACACAGGACTACTACCTGCGCGCAATCGATGTGCGCACCGGCCAGGAATTGTGGAAGGGGCGCCTGCCGGTCGGGGCAGAAACGACGCCCATGACCTATGTCTCGCCGCAAAGCGGTCGGCAGTTCGTGCTGATCAGCGCCGGCGGGACGGGTGCCAGCAAGAAGATGGGTGATTACGTCGTGGCCTTTGCGCTTCCAAAATAACTAAGTGGACGACCTCCTGGCGTCCCATGCGTCGCCAGAGCTCTGCTCAATGTTCCAACCGAATCTTAAATGCAAGATTAAGGACGCTTTGACATGGAATACAGACATCTCGGCCGCACAGGCCTCAAAGTCAGCCCGCTCTGCTTGGGAACCATGAATTTCGGTGAATTCACCGACGAGACGACGAGCTTCGAGATCATGGACAAGGCGCAGGAGGTCGGCATCAACTACTTCGACACCGCAGATGTCTATGGCGGACCGAACGCGCCGGACATGAAGAAGGGCTGGGGCATTTCCGAGGAGATCATCGGACGATGGCTTGCCCAAGGCGGACGCCGGGAGAAGATCGTTCTCGCCACCAAGGTCTACCAGCCGATGGAGGTTGGTCCGAACGATAAATACCTGTCCGCCTACCATATTCGGAAGGCCTGCGAGGACAGTCTGCGCCGTCTGCAGACGGACCACATCGACATCTACCAGATGCACCATATCGACCGGAACACCCCGTGGGAGGAGATCTGGCAGGCGATGGAACTGCTCGTTCAACAGGGCAAGGTTCTCTATGTCGGATCCAGTAACTTCGCCGGATGGGACATCGCCACGGCTCAATCGAAGGCACAGGCCCGCGATTTCCTCGGTCTTGTTTCCGAGCAGAGCCTCTACAATCTGACGGCGCGGACCGTCGAACTGGAAGTCATTCCGGCCTGCCGCCACTACGGTCTGGGATTGGTTGCCTGGAGCCCGCTTGGCGGTGGACTGCTCGGAGGGATCCTGCAGAAAGCGGCTGATGGGCGCCGCTCCAAACCCAAGGTCACGAGGCAGATCGATAAGTTCCGTCCCCAACTGGAAGCCTACGAGGCGCTCTGCCGGAACATCGGCGAGCAGCCTGCGAACGTGGCGCTGGCTTGGCTGCTGCAAAATCCTGTCGTCACCGCTCCCATCACTGGTCCGCGCACCGTCGAGCAACTTACCGAGAATCTCGGAGCGTTGGACGTTACCCTGTCTCAAGACACGCTCGATCGCCTCGACGAGATCTGGCCGGGATACGGGGTCGGCGCACCGGAAGCCTATGCTTGGTGATCATGCCGAGAATTCGACCGGACGCCGCCCGGCTCCGAACGAGCCCACATTTGAAAGGAAACGGAAATGAACAAGCTTGCCGCTACGGCTCTCTCAATGACGCTAGCTGCCTCGCTCCCCGCGCTTGCCGATGAGGACAAGAAGCGTCTCGGGTCTGTGCCCGTCACCATGGCCGACGTTCAGTCGGTCTCACCCGCTCTGGCCAAATACACGCAGGGAGTTCTGCTCGGCGACCTCTGGAAGCGACCAGGTCTTTCGCCGCGTGACCGCAGCGTCATCACGGTTGCAGCCCTAATCGCCCGGAACCAGCCAGTCGAGATGCCGTACCACTTCAACCTGGCGCTCGACAACGGGGTCACGCCAGTAGAGCTCTCGGAGATCATTACCCACCTCGCCTTCTATTCGGGTTGGGGGAACGCAACGGGCGCAGTTACTGTGGCCGCTCAGGTCTTCGCCGCACGCGGCATCGGCGCGGACCAGCTCCCCGACGCATCCCCTGCTCCACTCCAACTAGATGAAGCTGCAGATGCCGAGCGCGCCAAGGGGGTCGAGAATAACGTTGGACCCGTTTCACAGGGCGTTGTGGAATATACAAACGGTGTCCTGTTTAGGGATCTCTGGCTTCGTCCCGGTCTTGCGCCACGCGATCGCAGCCTCATCACCGTCACATCCCTGATCGCGTCCGGCCAGGTTGCTCAGATCACTTACCATCTCAACCGCGCGATGAATGCCGGGCTGACACAGGATCAGGCCTCGGAAATGCTGACCCAGCTCACTTTCTACGCCGGATGGCCAAACGTCTTTTCCGCTGTTCCCGTGGTCAAGGACGTGTTCGAAAAGCGGCCGAGCTAATCTCGCCGCGACGCTATCGTGCCCCCTTCCGAGTGACTCGGGCACGATCACTATCGGTCACGCAGGGCATCGACGACGACCTTGAACGCCGCGGAAGACTGTCGCCGGCTCGGATAAACCAGATGGTATCCTGGATAATAAGGACACCAGTCACCCAGCACCTCGACCAACCGTCCTGCCTCGATCTCAGGTGCGGCAAGCCCTTCGGGAATGAAGCCCAGACCGAATCCATCGATCGACATGTTCCTGATCTGAGTTATGCCGTTGCAGGTCATCTGGCCATCTACCCGCACCCGGAGCTCCTGCTTATCCTTCTCGAACTCCCAGACATACAATCCGCCCCTGGTCGGCAGGCGGAGATTGATGCAGTTGTGGTGCGTCAGATCCTGTGGAACCAGTGGCGCGGGGTTCAGCTCAAGATAATCCGGCGATCCGATAACCACCATTCGCTGTTCCGGACTGATCCGCACCGCAATCATTCCCTGTGACACGATCTCGCCGAGACGGACGCCAGCATCGAAGCGCTCGGCGACGATGTCGACCAAGCCATAGTCGACGACGAACTCCACCTTGATGTCGGGATACTCATGCAGCACCTCTCGGAGCTTCGGCCAGAGAACATGGTCGATCGCAAAGTCTTCTGCGGTGATGCGGATGGTTCCGGCAGGCTTCTCCCGCAGATCCGTCAGCGCGATCAGTTCGCGCTCGATCTCTTCGAAGCGCGGGCCGACCATTGTCAGCAGGCGCTGGCCTTCCGGCGTGGCCGCAACGCTGCGGGTCGTTCGCGTCAGGAGGCGCAAGCCGAGACGCTCCTCGAGGCCGCGGACGGTATGGCTCAGGCCCGACTGCGAGACGCCCAATTTCGCTGCAGCCTTGGTGAAGCTACGCTCACGGGCGACGACGAGAAACGCGAGCAGATCGTTGACATTCTCACGCAGCATTGATGGGTACCTCGCATTAATCGAACGTCAATCTAGCAGAAATTCGCCACGACGCGATATTTTATTCATGTGCTGTGCCCATATGTCTTTGCAGAATTAGACATCTAATCCTTCTGAATGCGCTGCGCTACTTTCTTCTCAACAGGAGCAGGAAGGATCAGGCCATGGACATCACGAGAAACGGCACTACGCCCTCGAACAAAGGACCGGCAGACTGGTTCACGGGCACGGTGCGCATCGATCCCATGTTTGCAGCCAACGACGCCCGTCGCGGCTCGGCCGGAACGGTTACGTTCGAACCGGGTGCGCGCACGGCGTGGCATACACATCCGCTCGGCCAGACGCTTGTTGTGACGGCAGGCCTTGGACGCGTGCAGCGCGAAGGCGGCCCGATCGAGGAAATCCGTCCCGGGGACATCGTCTGGTTTCCACCGGGCGAGAAGCACTGGCATGGCGCCTCCCCAACGATCGCGATGACGCATATCGCGATCCAGGAGCATGTCGACGGCAAGGTGGTCGACTGGATGGAACACGTGATGGACCACCAGTACCAGGGGTGACCTGAACTTAGCGAATACCAAAGTCGAACCCGCCGGGCTCTCCGGTGCGGGATCGGAGAATGCTGTCCAATCCTTGAGAAGGAGATCGCGAATGTGCGAAGCGTGTGGTGACTTTACGCATGGGGCTAGAACGAGCCGCCGTGGCCTGCTGATCGGTGGCGCAGCGCTAGTGGCCGCGCCTCTTATGGCGATGGCTGGAAGTGCCAATGCGCAGTCCAGCGCGGATGGTCAGGCGATCGACACTGGCTCGAGCAACGTTCGAGCCTTCGCCGCAACGAGCGCGACATCGAAGTTCAGCCAGATCGAGATCGAACGTCGGGCCGTTGGGCCACACGACGTGCTTCTCGACATCCTCTACGCCGGGATCTGCCATTCCGACATCCACTCCGTCCGCAGCGACTGGGGTCCGGCGAACTATCCCCTCGTTCCAGGCCACGAGATCGTCGGACGTGTCCGTGCGGTTGGCAGCAACGTCTCAAAGTTCAGGGTCGGCGACATCGGCGGCGTCGGCTGCATGGTCGCGTCCTGCGGCACCTGCGAGAACTGCCTTGCAGACCGCGAGCAGAATTGCGTCAACGGCACGACATTCACCTACGACGCGCCGGACAAGATCAGTGGCGGTCGCACGTTTGGCGGCTATTCCGACGCCGTCGTCGTTACCGAGAAATTCGTCATCCGGATGCCGCCCTCCGTCGACCTGGCTGCCTTCACGCCGATCCTGTGCGCGGGCGTGACCACCTTCTCCCCGCTGCAGCACTGGGAGCTCGAACCCGGCCAGAAGATCGGTGTCGTTGGACTGGGTGGCCTTGGCCATATGGCCGTCAAACTCGCCGTCGCCCGGCGGGCACAGGTGACTGTCTTCACCACCACGCCCGGAAAGGTCGAGGATGCCAAGCGCCTCGGCGCGAAGGACGCTGTTCTGTCAACGGACGCGGAAGCGATGAAGCGGCTCTCCGGCCAGTTCGACCTGCTGATCTCGACAGTCCCCGAGCCGTACCAGATGCAGCCCTTCATCGATACGCTGAAGCTCGATGGCACCATGGTCAATGTCGGTGCGCTCGGCACGCTGCAAGGCGGCCTCAGTGGCTTGCTGATGGGGTTCGGCCGCAAGAGCCTTGCGGGCTCGATGATCGGCGGCATCGCCGAAACCCAGGAGGTTATCGACTACTGCGCGGCCCGCAACATCAAGGCCGATGTCGAGGTGATCACACCCGACCAGATCGACCGCGCCTACGAACGGGTCATGGCGAAGGATGTTCGCTACCGTTTCGTCATCGACATGTCGGCGGGCCGCAAGGCCTGAGACTGCACCCATTTAACCGCACAAGAAAGGACGAACCATGAAACAGCTTACAGCAACTGCCATCGCTCTCGCCCTCTTCGCATTGACCTCGGCCCATGCCGAAACTTCGCAGTTCTCGCAGGGCGGCTCCCGGCCCTCGATGAAGGGACCGGCAGCCAACTTTACGGGCTCAGTCACGGTTGACCCGCTTTATGCCGACAACGAGCACACGAGCAATACAGGCGGCCACGTTACATTCGACCCCGGCGCCCGCTCTGCTTGGCACACGCATCCCGCAGGCCAGATCCTGATCGTCACATCGGGGACGGGTTGGGTGCAGGAGGAAGGCGCTGAGAAGCGCGTCATGAGGCCGGGTGACGTCATCTGGTGCCCGCCCGACGTGAAGCATTGGCACGGTGCGACCGCAACGACTGGCGTCAGCCATATCGCCATCACCAACATGAAGGACGGCACGAACGTCGCCTGGATGGAGAAGGTCTCGGACGAGCAGTATCTCGACTGACCACTGAACCGGGGAGCCTTCGATGAGATATGCAATGACATTGGCCGGGGCACTCGTCCTGGTGACCGCTCTGACATCGTTCAAAGCTCGGGCTCAGGATCTTCGTCCAGTGTCGCCTGTTTCCGCCACATCCAGCTCGGACTGGATAGCCGAAGTCGCGGCCGAAGGATTGGATTACCCCTGGGAGATACAGGAGGCTGACGGTCGGATCTGGATCACGGAAGCCGCGGGCAACGTCGTGTCGATCGAAAACGGCCGCCTGGCACGGCACCCTGTGAGGACCTCGGATCCTATCGCCCGCGAAGGCGGCGGCGGTCTGCTCGGCATGGCGCTGCCGAAGGATTTCGACACGAGCGGCATCGCCTACTTCTACCAGACCTACCGGGCTAGCGGTGGACTCGCGAACAAGGTCATCGAGGCGCGCTTCGACGGAAACTCATGGCGCGAGACACGGGTTATTATCGACGGAATTCCCGGGCACCTTCTCTATAACGGCGGCCGGGTCGCCATCGGTCCGGATGGAAATCTCTATGTGATGACCGGACAGACGGAGAACCGCCACCGCCCCCAGGGTGTCTCGAGCCTGGCGGGAAAGGTCCTGCGCATGACGGTCGATGGAAAGGTCCCGGCCGACAATCCCTTTTCCGGCTCCTACGTCTATTCCCTCGGCCATCGAAACCCTCAGGGACTTGCCTGGGATCCTGAAGGTCGCATGTTTGTCGCGGAACACGGGCAGTCCGCCCATGACGAGATCAATCTGGTACTCCCCGGACGGAACTACGGATGGCCGATCATTTTCGGCGATGAAGATCGTCAGGGGATGGAGCGACCGCTCCTGCACTCCGGCTACCAGACCTGGGCACCGTCCGGCATCGTATTCGCGGGCACCGAACTGCTTGTCGCAACGCTCGTCGGCAAGGGACTGTACGCGTTCGACGAACGGGCGAAGACCCTCAACCCAATTTTCACATCCGGCGACAGGATCCGCGACGTTCTGCCCGTCGGCCGCGACATCTACCTCATCACCACCAATCGATCCCCGCGCGCCGAAGGCCCGTCGGAGGATCGGCTGCTGAAACTGACCCGGACGCCGTAATCCGACCAACAAATCGATATGACAGGAAAACCAAAAATGACATTCGACTTTCAGAACAAGGTGGCGCTCGTCACGGGCGCTGCATCCGGCATGGGATTGGCCACAGCGAAGAAGTTCGCTGCCGCGGGTGCTGCCGTCGCCCTCGCCGATGTGAACGAAGACGCGGTCAGGGCTGCCGCCGCCGAACTGGTTGCGGAAGGCCACCGCGCCATCGGCATCCGCTGCGATGTCGCGAACATGCAAGAGGTTGAGGCGATGGTTGCCGAGACGATCGCCACCTTCGGCGGTCTCGACGCAGCCTTCAACAACGCAGGCGTCCAGAGTCCCGTGGCGGAGACGGCGCTGGCCCAAGCTTCCGACTACGAATTCGTCATGGGCGTGAACCTGCGCGGTATCTGGAACTGCATGAAGTACGAACTGCTCCACATGCGCGAACAAGGCAGCGGCACCATCGTCAACAACTCCTCCCTCGGCGGTATCGTCGGAATTGCCGAGCGCGGCATCTACCATGCCTCCAAGCATGGCGTCGTCGGTCTGACGAAAAGTGCCGGCCTCGAATACGCGCCGAAGGGCATCCGCATCAACGCCGTCTGCCCCGGGATCATCTCGACACCGATGGTCACCACCATGCTCGAGACGCAGCCGGAAGCGATGGACGTGATGATGAAGGATGTTCCGATCGGTCGCCTCGGTACGGCCGAGGAAATAGCCGACGCGGTTCTCTGGCTGTCTAGCCCTGCGTCGACATTCGTGATCGGGCACGCACTCCCGGTCGACGGCGGCTATACGGTCCGCTGAACGGCAACGAGGATACGATCCGATGACACGTAATATCGACGCGATTCCAAAGCCTCGGCCCACGAGAAAGATCGAGCTTTCTATCAAGGCTATGACGCCATAACCATTTTCTGCCGGGGGCCTGCTTGCCAGCGACACCGTCCAGTCATTCAATCTGCGAAGCATGCGTTCTCCTGCCGCCCGAACCGAGATTGTCCGGCTATCGGCATTGACGGGCGGCCTGCTCGCTACATCTTGCGCCAGGTGATGGCCGAGTTGGTCATATAGTTCCAAGCCGCGCCAATCGCTGCGCCCGCAAGCCCAGCCGCCCACCAACGTGGTTCGTTCTGATAGAAAGCGGATGAGACACCCACGCCGGCAACGACGCCCAAACTGCAGAGAGCCGCGAACATTCCAAGGCCCGTCAGAAAGCGCCAACCACGGCGGCGGCGATCCCTGTAGGTCAAGGAGTTGTTCAGCGTGTAGTTGAAGGTCATGGTAGTCAGCATCGCCGCGGCCTGCGCCGTTGGGAAGGCTACATCGGACGTGAGTAGTATTCGCAGGATGCTCAGATGGATTGCAACCCCAGCCGAGCCGACCATGCAAAACGCCAGGAACCGGGCCGAAACCGTATCCCGCGAGGCCTTGGCGATAAGCAGGCCAAGATATTCGAAGACAACGCTAGCATCGAGCTTGCTCTCGCCGTAAAGGCGCGGACTGAATAAATATGAGACTTCTTCAATCCTGATCGGCTTCGTCGACGATGCAACGATATCTAGAAGAATCTTGAAGCCCTGATGAGAAAGGCGCGGTGCGACCTCCTCGACAAACTCTCTGCGGATCATGAAGAAACCGCTCATCGGATCGCTCAGGCGAACTCCGAGAAGCGACTGGGCCAATCCGACCGCCAGCCGGCTGCCTGCATGCCGGATTTTGGAGAGTCCGTCCGACGCTCCATCCGAACTGATATATCGACTGGCCACCACCAGGTCGGCTTCACCACGACGAATCACGGCAAGCATTTCAGTGAGACGCTTCTCATCATGCTGGAGGTCGGCGTCCATTACAGCGACAATGGAAGCGGAGCTGGAAAGAATTCCTTCCAGGCACGCGCCAGCCAGTCCTCTTCTGCCCACACGGCGGAGGCCACGGATGCGTCGATCGGAAACCGAGAGCTGCCTGACCCTCTCCATCGTATCGTCGACGGAGTCGTCATCAACAAAAATGACCTCCCAATCGATGCCTTCGAGCGCGTCGCGCAGTCGCCCAACAAGGGTGGGTATGTTCTCGCGCTCGTTCAACGTCGGAATAACAATGGAAAGCGACGGCCCGGCATTGTGGAGATACGATTGGGCAATCGAAAGATCTGGATCGTCTCTAGTGAGGCGAGAAGCGGCAATCGAATTCATAAAATTTATGTCCTTCGAGCAGAAGCGAGACGAATAGCCCGATTTTCCGCATCAGCCGTTTGAGCGACAGAATTCCCCCAAACCGAGGTCAAAGACCGACGGTTTACCTTAAGCGGTGGTTCTTTCATTCAACCCTGACAGCCAACTGAACTCCGTTTCTCCTTCATCGATATTATTCAGATTTTTTTTAGGTGTTAGCGCGGATTTCAAAGGACTTGAATTGGAAAACTAACAGCCACGGTGTCACTTGGTCGAGCATGAGATCAGCACCACAGAGCAATCCCGATATCCGTAACCGACCCGGTAGTAGAACTGGCCGATAGAAGCTCCATTCTTCCTGACGGTTTGGCTCCTGATATCCGTCAGCCGATCGAAATAGCGTCCGAGGTCCTGTTGTTCGACGTCCCCGCTTTTCACCCCGAACAAGATGATCGTCCGTCCTTGCATATCGGCAGGCTTGTACCAATAGCCGTACATCAGGCTGTCGTTTCCAAACGGACCGGCACCCACCGATTTCTGAATGACATCGGGACCCTGGCGGTTGTAGAATGCAATCTCGCTGGCGACGAAGTACTTGTCCATTCCTGCAAGCAGCACGCTTTGTCCCGTTTCCTTCTCGACAGCCTGCTGCACGAGGCCGACCTTATGGCCGAACGCGTCCCAAGCGACGGGAAGCGTGCGGATGTTCCCGAGATGACCGACAAGTGGCAGCCCGACGACCATGTAGTGGAGAAAAACCGCGTAAATCGCCAGCGTTCCTACACAGCCTGTTGATCGCGACCTCGAACTTGGAACGCTGGCCCGACTGGAAGATCATGGCGGCTATGGCCGGCAGAATCGCCAACCAGACGGGGCCTGTCCAGTCGAGCTTGACCTGATGCACGAAGCTGAATGCCAAGAAGACGGACAAAGGTGCTGCGGTGAACACCGTGATGAAGAGCAGCTTTCTGCGAGCTTGGACGTCGGCGATCGGGGCGAGAACGGACCGGCGGCGACGTGATACGAAGACGCCTAGCGCGGAGATCAGCCCAAGCGGTGTCAGCAAGAGTGCAGCGCTTGCCACCAAAGACGGCGTTGAAAACTTTGCAGGGTCTTCCAGCCGCTGGGTGCTCTGAAACGCAAATGAAGCCCACCCATGAATGGCGTTCCAGTAGATCACGGGAGAAAACAGTGCCAAGGCGAGGATGGCGGCAACATAGGGCTCGGGCTTCCTGAGCCAGCGGCGCGCCGGGGGGTCGAGGACGAGAAAGATCAGCGCTGCGGGACCAAGAAGCGCGATCGTGTATTTGGAAACCATTCCAAGGCCGGCGCAAATTCCGACGCCCCACCAGGCCTGCTGCCTGTCGGCGATAAGAGCACGCTCTAGGAAATAGACGGCACCAGCCCAGGCGACCGTCAGAGGCACGTCGGGCGTCATTATGAAGCCCGTGTAGAAAAAAACGGGGAGCGTGGCAGTGAGAACGATGCAAATGATGGCCGTGGATTTGCCGAACAGGTTGGCAGTGAACCGGTAGAGGAAGAAGGCTACTGCGATCCACGAAAGGTAGGCTCGGATTCGGACCCCGAATGCGGTGTTACCGAACAGGTTGGTGCCGAGCCAGATCGTCCATGCGGCCATCGGCGGGTGATCGAGGTAGCCAATATCGACGTGCTGTGAAAAATTCCAATAATAGGCTTCTTCCGGGAGAAGGTTCAAAAGCCCAAGGTAGGCCAGCCGCAAGGCCAGCATATAGCCGACTATGCCGAAGGCGGCCAGCCGCCAGCGATCGGCTGACAGAGAATCCGAAGAAGTTTGAAAAACAAAAAATCGCCCCCCAGATAGCTCACGATAGCCGATGCGCCCGCCCCGGCGACAATCGATGCTAGCGGTGGCCAGTGCAGGAATTGACTCGCATCCGAAAGGACGCCTCCTCGCAGTCAGAAACCAAGAAGGCAGATGGCGATGAAGCGCACGGCTTCTGCCGAGACCTTGGCTCCTGGAGACCGCGGAGTGGCTGGCGCCTGCGAGCAAACGACATAGCTGAAGACGGAGGAACAGACGAAACTAATCGTCAACGCAGGCAGGAAACCAACACCAAACTCGAATAGTATCTCGAAGATTAGGACATCGATCGCTAGGGCTGTCAACGTTACCCAAAGTAAGTGGCGTACTGACCTGCCCGAGTGTTCATCAATCCTAAAGCCGGCCATATCTTGGACATTTATATTCATCAACAATTCTCTGAATGAATGCGCCGAAAACAGCGTCGTTGCGGCGCACGTCAGCCAATGGTTGGCTCGAACGATGATTGGTTTACCGTGTACTGGGTTGTAATTTTGATCGTTCTGACCTGCGGGGCTCTCTGAGGTGTCCAGTTTCGTAGAATGCTCGGTGATTCCTACCCCTCACAGGGTGTGTCGACCTATCCCGAGGCAGGGCACTCCGTCACAATTATGCGAATGCCTTTAGCCCGTGGTGTATTTCGTAATGTCGGGACAAGCTGACAGTCGCCTGAACTCACCTCGACGGCCCAATGAATGTCGAACGAGTGCGACTTTCAGTGGGCATGATACCGCTCTCCTGCACGCGTTCGACGAAATTCGATGCTGAATAGGTCAAGACCCCTGCCTGGCTGGGTCCCTATCTGTTCGCCACCTGGTAGAAAGCCAGGCAACGACGATCAGCAATGCTGTCGATACCGCTGAGGCCTGCCAAGTGCCCAGTTCCAGACCACCTTTTTCAAGTGGCTTCGTCAAGAAATCGCCGAAGGTTGCGCCGAAAGGCCGCGTGAAAACAAATGCCGCCCAGAAAAGAGAGACCTCGTTCATCTTTGTAAAGTAATGCAGCATGAGAACGAGCGCGATCACCCCAGAGGTAACCAGTGCGCCTTGCATATAGCTCAAGCCAATAAAATCTACGAGCGCATCGCCAAACGCTGTGCCCAGGCTGTTTGAAAATATCACAGCAATCCAAAACATAATCTCGGTGTCACGGTCCGCGATCGGAACGACAGCCAAGTTTCCCTTGCGGTAGTACCAGACGGCAAGAGATAGTCCGAGACCTACGACAAGAACACAGGATCCGGCGACATACCCCAGTCCAAAGGTCCTATCCATCATGTCTGAAACCTCGGTTCCAGCGGTCGTCGTGGCGACGATTGCTGCCCAGAACAGACCGGAGTGAAAAACCGTTGATCTAACCTGAAAAACGAGGATAGCGATTAGCAGCACCCCTGTTATCAAAAGGCCTACGACGTAACCGAGGTTCAGTGTCTGAGAGATGAAATCGCCTGCCGTTTCGCCAAGCGTGGTTGCGACGATTTTAGCAACCCAGAAAAAGACAGTAATTTCGGCGATCTTATTTATCGCGCCTAACTTATTCATTGGTGAGCTTTCATTATGGACGGAGGCCCGTCAATCACGGTTGTTGAGCGGGGCGCCCGTTGTTGCGGACGAACTTAACGGCTTGCGTATCCTCGCGTTCGCCGGGCCTCATGCCATGCAATGAGTGAACGCGTTCCTCTCTCCAAGGAATTCTCCGCTATTTGGAAGCGGAGGTTCCTAATGTATTCATGAGCTTAAATAGCGCAGATTCCACATTGTGTACGTCGGGCTTTCCCTTGCGCAGCGAAGAGATCGCGCCGTCGGCTGCATCGTCGATTACGCCCCAGCGTTGCTTGTCTGCTGCATACAGTTTTGGTTCGGTAGCGTCCCAGGCTGTCTCAAAGTCAGTGATGCGATTTTTTGCACCGCCCAGGTCGCCCGCTTTCACGAGACGAAGCGTATCGGCCGCAATTGATTCGAAGGCCGAGAGATCGCCAAGTCCACTTTGTGTTGCAGCAAATGCGGGTACCAGCAGAGAGGTCGCCATCAGCGCCGGAGGCACCAGGATAGAGAGGATCAGCATCAGTTTTTTCATCGTCGCCTCGTGTTGAACCGCGCAGCAAGGGCGCCACGCTGCAGTGCACAATGAAGCGGTTTGCTTACAGACACCTCGCTCGCGCCATACCATTTGGTAATGTCGATAGAGACGCTCGAAGGATGGCGTCTCTATCGCGCCGCAGCAGCGGTAGGCGGACCGTCGACCCTCAGTGGGCCATGGCCGCCTTGGACGGCTCCCTGCTAGTTCTTTGCGCCAGCTTTCCCAGCATCAGGTAGATGACCGGCGTTGTGAACAGCGTCAGTATCTGCGACACGATTAGGCCACCGACAATGGCGATGCCAAGCGGTACTCGAAGTTCCGAGCCCGGACCGTTCCCAATCGCCAGTGGTAATGCACCGAGGAGCGCCGCAAGGGTAGTCATCATGATCGGCCGGAAGCGCAGCAGGCAAGCTTGGCGGATCGCCTCTGCCGGGCTCATCCCTTGATGCCGCTCGGCTTCCAGCGCGAAGTCGATCATCATGATGGCGTTCTTCTTGACGATACCGATCAGGAGGATGATGCCGATCATGCCCATGATAGAAAGGTCCTGGCCGAACAATTTTAGGGCAAGCAGCGCGCCGAGACCGGCGGACGGCAGTGTCGATATGATCGTGAGCGGGTGGATCGCGCTTTCGTAGAGCACGCCGAGAACGATATAGACGGCGATGACGGCGGCCAAGATCAGATAGGGCTCGCTTGCCATGGAGTCCTGGAAAGCCTGCGCCGTTCCCTGGAACGTACCGATCACGGTAACGGGCATTCCGACGGACACCTCCGCCGCGTGGATGGACGTCACGGCATCACTTAGCGCGAAGCCCGGCTTTAAATTGAACGACAGCGTCGTGGCGGGCA
This sequence comes from Rhizobium sp. rho-13.1, assembly GCF_007000305.1. Classification (NCBI taxonomy): domain Bacteria; kingdom Pseudomonadati; phylum Pseudomonadota; class Alphaproteobacteria; order Hyphomicrobiales; family Rhizobiaceae; genus Rhizobium; species Rhizobium sp. rho-13.1. The sequence continues at coordinate 17,168 of NZ_SCFL01000022.1, forward strand.
TCGATCCCTGGTGATTGACCGATACGGGCGTGACGCCATTTCTCAATGTCCCGAGAATGCTCAAGGGAATGAGCTTGTCGGTCGTCGACGAGCGGACGTAGAGATGGCTGAGCGCCTCCGTCGTCAGGGCAAAGCGTGGGTCGACCTCCATGACGACGTGATACTGGCTGACTTGGGTAAACAGGGTGGCAACCTGCCGCTGGCCGAAGGCGTCGTAGAGCGTGTTGTCGATGGTTTCGGCATCGACGCCAAGCCGCGAGGCCGTGGTGCGGTCGATGTCGAGCGTCACGCTGGTCGCCGCCGTCTGCTTGTCGGAGATGACGTCCTGCAATTCCGGCAGGGCGGCCATCGTCTTGCCCATGACCGCCGCCCATTTGTCGAGTTCGGCTGCGTCCGGGTCCTGCAACGTATACTGATACTGCGAGGCCGAGGACCGCCCGCCGACCTGGATGTCCTGACGCACCTGCATGCCGATCGTTAGGCCCTCGAGATTGGCGGTCGCCTTCTTCAGCCGCGCCATCACGTCGGCGGCCGGGCTTCGTGTGCCAAACTGCTTGAGGTCGATCTGCACCTGACCGACGGCGGCCGACGGGCTCGGATTGATCCAGTAGGCAACGTTCTCGACGGCCGGATCAACGGTGATGATCTTGCCGAGTGCCTGCATATTCTTAGACATCGCCTCGAAGGAAATGTCGGTGGCCGCCTGCGCCTGCGCCTGGATGTAGCCGGTGTCCTGCTGCGGCAAAAAGCCCTTGGGCATCGACGTATACAGCCAGAGCGTCGCGGCAAGCGTTGCGAATGCCACGAACAGGGTGGGCAGGCGATGGCGGAGCACGATGTCCAGGCAATGTCCGTATCCCCGCGTGCAGGCGTCCAAGAAGCGCTCCGACCACAGATAGAGCCTGCCATGCGTCTGCTGGTGATCGTGCCTGATCAGCCAGACGCACAGCATCGGCGTCACCGTCAGCGACACCAGACCAGACACCAGGATGGCGACGCTGACAGTGACGGCGAACTCCCGGAAAAGCCGGCCAACGATACCGCCCATCAGCAGGATCGGAATGAACACCGCGATCAGCGAGATGGTCATCGAGATGATGGTGAAATTGACCTCCCTCGCGCCTTCGATCGCCGCCTGCAGCTTGGACTTTCCCTGCTCCAGATGCCGGACGATATTTTCGATCACGACGATCGCGTCATCGACGACGAAGCCGACGGCGATGGTCAGCCCCATCAGCGACAGGTTGTCGAGGCTGTAGCCCAGCAGGTACATGACCGCGAAAGTGCCGACCAGTGACAGCGGAATCGTCACGGCGGGAATGACGGTCGCCCAGACATTGCGCAGGAAGGCGAAGATGACCATCACTACGAGGCCGATGGTGATCAGCATGGTCATCTGCACGTCGGAGACGGAGGAGGTGATGATCTGGGTGCGGTCGCCGACGACGGAAAGCGTGATGCCCGCAGGCAGCGCCGCTTGAAGCGCCGAAAGCCGGTCCTTGATGGCCTGCGTCGTGCTGAGAATGTTGGACCCGGCCATCTTGTGGATGTCGAGCATGACCGAGCGGCGGTCCTGCAGCCAGGCCGCCTGGTGCGTGTCCACTGGCCCGGTGATCACCGTTCCAAGATCCTTGACATAGATCGGGGCGCCGTTGCGGTAGGCGACCACCATCGATTGATAGGCCGGGACGTCGACAATCTGGTCAGTGGCGTCAAGAACCGTTGTGCGACCGTCGCCGGACACAGATCCCTTCGGCGCGTTCAGGGTCTGCGTTCCAACGATCGTGCGAACGTCCTCAAGCGTCAGCCCACGCGACGCGAGCTTGTCCGGATCGAGACGAAGGCGGATCGAAGGGCGCTGCGGCCCGTGATAGTCGACAAGCCCAACGCCGCTCATCTGCGATATTTGCTGCGCGATGATGTCTTCGGCGTAGTGATCAAGTTCCGTCAGCGGTAGCCGGTCAGATGTCAGCGCCAAGGTCAGGAAGGTTACTTCCGCAGGGTTGGTTTTGTGGAATGTCGGTGCGCTTGGTAGATCCTTCGGCAGCTGGCCGCTGGCGGCGCTGATCGCCGCCTGCACGTCCTGGGCGGCACTGGTCAGGTCGCGGTTGAGATCGAACTGCATGGTGATGCTGGTGCGGCCGGACGAACTCGTCGAGGTCATCTGCGACACGCCGGAGACGGTCGAGAGCTGGTTTTCCAGCGGGGTAGCAACAGACGTTGCCATCGTATCGGCGCTAGCCCCCGGCAATGTCGCTGATATCTCGATCGTCGGAAAATCGACTTGCGGCAGCGAGGCGACGGGCAGTTTCGAATAGGCGACAGAGCCTAACAAAATCATGCCGAGCGCCAGCAGGCACGTACCGACGCGGCGGCGAATAAAGACCTCGGAAATGCTCATTGAGCGATCTCCCCGGCGCTGGCGACCTTTTGCGGAACCGCTAACTTCGGTGCGATCTTCGTTCCGTCCGTGAGCCTCGATTGGCCGGAAATGACAACTTTGTCCCCAGGTGCCGCGCCGGAGAGCAAGCTCGTCATGCCGTCGACCACCGGTCCGGTCTTGACCGATGACGTGGCCACGGTTTGATCCGGCTTCATGACGAAAACATAGGGTCCGGTCTGGCCGTTCTGGATGGCCGCCGATGGCACGACCGTCTGGTTCTTTTCCGTTCTCAGCACAATCCGCGCAGTCACCAGTTCGCCCGGCCACAGGGCAAGATTGCCGTTGGCAAACTCGGCCTTGAGTTTGATCATGCCGGTCGTGGTGTCGACCTGGCTGTCGATCACCGAAAGTCTGCCGTCCCCCAGATGCTTGGAGCCATCGCGGCTGTCGACGGAAACCGCCAGAACGCCTTCGGACTGGCCATCGACTAAGGCCGGGACCTCGTCCTGCGGCAGCGTGAACTCGACCACAATCGGATGCATCTGGGTGATCGTCACGATGCCGGCCGTATCGCTGCTGTGGACGATTGCCCCCTGTTCGGCGGTTCGCAGACCCGCACGCCCGGAGATCGGCGCGGTGACCGTGGCAAAGCTGAGGTTCAGCTTGGCGATATCCACCGCCGCCTGATCGCCATCGACCGTCGCCTGGAGGACCGCGACCTGGGCCGTGGCCAGATCGGCGGCTTGGGTCGTGCCGCCGCCCGAGGTGGTCAGGCGCCTGGCCCTCGCCTCGTCAAGCTTGTTGCTGGCGAGCTGGGCCATGTCCTTCTGCAGGCTCGCCTGCGCCTGCGCCAGGGCGGCGTCATAGGGGCGCGGATCGATCTGGGCAATGGCATCGCCGGCATGGACGGTCTGGCCCTCGGAAAACAGCACCTTTTGCAGCTGCCCATCGATACGCACCTTGACGTCGACGGCGGTCAGCGGCGTCACCACGCCGAGGCCGGACCGCTCGATGGGCAGGTCCTGCGTCGTCACGGACGCGGTGTCCACCGGTATCGCTGCGGCAGCGGCCTTGGGCGATTGTGCCGACACGCTCTTCTGTGCCGGCCAGAAGACCGAAACGGCGGTTCCGGCAACCAGCAGGAATGCGAGGCTGCCAAGGATGGCCCTGTCCCGCGGGCGGCGCGGGTTTGTGTCAACGGCGGGTTTCGTCGGAATTGCATCATGATTCATGGGGCGCTCGCTCAACTGGACTTGGCGATACGGATTGGTGCATCGCAGCATCACAGTGCGGGCCGGCGCATGGACGGCAAATCGCGCGAAGATGAAAAAAAGTTTAAGGAGCCGCTGTCTTGCCGGCAGGCTGCGCCCTCTCCGGCCCCGTGGCCAGCCGGTAACCGACACCCGGTATCGTTCGGATCAAGTCGAAGGCATGGCCATGGTCGATCTTGCGGCGGAGCCGATGGATGTGCATGTCGATGATGTTGCCGCGCGGCTCGAAGGCATAGTCCCAGGCCGCCTCCAGCAGCATGGAACGGGTGACGACCGCATTGGCATGCCGCATCAGCGTCTGTAGAAGCAGACATTCGCGAAACTGCAGCGAGATAGCCCCTCCGGCCCGCATAGCGATCCGCTGCTGGATATCGAGGGTGAGATCGCCGGCCATCAGCACCGCCCCGTGCGCGGCACCGTCATGCCGCCGCGCGATGGACTGCAGCCGCGCCATCAGCTCGCCGAAGGCATAAGGCTTGGCGAGGTAGTCGTCGCAGCCGGCGCGAAGACCTTCCACCCGATCGAGCGGATTGCCGAGCGCGCTCAGCATCAGGATCGGCACCGGGTTTTGCTGACAGCGAAGGGCCAGGACCAGATCGATGCCGCTCATCTTCGGCAGCAGGCGGTCGACGATCAACGCGTCATAGATGTCTTCGCTGGCGAGTGCCAGGCCGAGTTCGCCATCCGCGGCGCGGTCGATGACGATTCCGGCCTCCGACAAACCCCGTACAAGGTAGTGAGCGGTCTTATCATCGTCCTCTACGACTAGCACCCGCATGGCATCCCAACCGTTAGATTAAAAAATTTTCACGTTTGGGCGAAACCCGATTAGTCTTCGCACATATAAGGTCGCACAGCAATCTGACCATATGCCATCCGTATAAGGCTTGCTCCTTGGAGAAAATGTGTCGAGAATCTTGGTGATCGAGGACGATGTGAAGACCGCTGCCGAGATCGAAGCGGCTTTGGTCGACAATGGCTGCGAGGTCGCCTGTTCGCACGACGGACGCGAGGGACTGGTGAAAGCCGTCTCTGAAAATTTTGATGCCATCGTCCTGGACCGAATGTTGCCGGGCAGCCCGGACGGCTTGGGATTGCTGGCGACCCTGAGGACGGCGGGTGTTCAGACACCCGTGTTGATCCTCAGTGCGCTATCGGCAGTCGACGAACGCATCCGGGGGTTGAAGGCGGGCGGCGACGACTATCTGACAAAGCCCTTCGAGGCGCTCGAACTGACCGCGAGGATCGATGTCCTCGTCCGCCGCCGCTACAGCGTCGCCCAGGCAACCGTGCTGAAGGTCGGCGATCTCGAAGTCGACCTTCTGAACCATGTTGTCAGGCGGGCGGGACGATTGCTCGATCTGCTGCCAAGGGAGATGAAGCTGCTGCAATATCTGATGCGCCATTCGGGCCAGGTCGTCACCCGGACCATGCTGTTCGAGGAGGTCTGGAATTATCGCTACGACGAGCCCACCAACGTCATCGACGTCCATATCAGCAAATTGCGCAAGAAAGTCGACCTGGCGGGCCTGCCGCCGATGATCAGGACGATGCGCGGATCAGGATATGTGCTCGATGCGGCTGTTTGACCTCCTCCGCACAACCAGCTTCCGATTAGCGCTGACATTCCTTGTCTTGTTCAGTATTGCGGCGACGAGTCTGTTTGTCTTTGTCGCCTGGCAAACCTCCGACTTCATCGCGCAAAGGACGGATGAGTGGCTGCTACGGGAGGTGTCCGGGCTGCAGGATGTGCCGCCGGATGTCATCCGGACAAGACTGGTCGCGCGTCTAGCGAACGGCCTCAGTCTCGAGCGCTCCTTTGCACTGTTCGACGAGAACGGAAAACTGCTGGCCGGCAGCGACATACCCCTGCCCCCCAACGCGGCGGCCGCGACGACACCGTTCGACTTCAAGGTTCGCGTCGGCGACCGTCGTCTGCCGTTTCGCGGGGTGGTCCGGCGGCTTAGAAACGGCGAGCAACTGCTGATTGCTCAAGGCGTCGCCGAACAGCACGAATTCAACGAATTGCTTGCGAACGCCATGTTGCTTGGCGCTGTGGTAACAGCGGTCTTGGGATTGTTCGGAGCGGCCTTCGTCGGAGCAGGCTCAATCCGACGCATAGAGGGCATCACCCGCAGCGCCCGGATGATCATGAATGGTGATCTGGCGCAGCGCTTGCCGACAGGCCGAGCCGGTGGCGATATCGACCGGTTGGCTGCGGTCGTTAACGACATGCTGGAGGAGATCGAGCATCTCATGCATGAGGTCAAAGGCGTCTGCGACAATATCGCCCATGACATGCGCACGCCGTTGACCCGCATGCTGGCTGGCCTGGAACGGGCACGCCGGCGCGCCGTGACCGTCGAGGACTACGGACGATATGTAGACGAGGCCGTGGTCGAGCTGCAGGGCATTTTAAAGACATTCAGCGCACTGTTGCGAATTTCGGAAGTCGAGGACGGGATACGGCGGTCCGGGTTTCTTCCCGTCGATCTGGCGGCGATCGCACAGGACGCAATGGAGTTCTACGAGCCTTTCGCCGAGGAACGCGATGTCGCGCTTTCCTACCGCAATCATCTCGGATCAGCCGTCACTCTGTCGGGTGATTCCAATCTGCTGTTCGAGGCCATTGGCAACCTGATCGACAATGCCATCAAGTTCACCCCGGCTGGCGGACGGGCGACGGTCACACTCGAGAAGATCGATGGTGCGATCCGTCTGATCGTCGAAGACACCGGATGCGGAATTCCGCCCACCGAAGCGGAAGCCGTTTTGCGCCGCTTCCACCGAGCCGAGCCGAGCCGACATACGCCCGGCAACGGTCTGGGCCTCAGCCTTGTATCGGCTATAGCCCGGCTGCATGGCATGGCACTGGGAATAGAGCAGCCCGCCCAGGGAAGCCGAATCGTGCTCGTGATACCAATGCTGACTCCAAAGCTCATTGATGCGCGGTTTGCTTACTAGCTAGCGTCGATGTTCCAAAATGGAGGAAGATCGACTTTAAATTGACGCTTTCTGCTCCATGTCAGCCTCGGAAGCGTATCGGGCCGTCATATAGACCACGATGAGCACGATCACCGCGAGGAACAGCAGGCTGGTGTAGATCGTTCCCAGCCCAAGTCCGCCATACTCCATAGGCTGAGACAGATAGTCCCCCAACGATGCGCCAAGCGGTCTGGTGAGGATGTAGGCGAGCCAGAACGCGACGACGGCGTCGAGCTTCAGATACCGGTAGGCAAGGCCAATAGCGCCAATGATCACGCCGAACAGAATTCCCGTCGTCACATAGCCAAGGCCCATCACCTCGGCGATCCAATCGCCGACGGCCGTACCAAGTGCAAAGGTGAAAAGGATAGCCAACCAGTAGAAGATCTCCCGCCTGTCAGTCGAGATCGAATGGATCGAAAGCGTGCCCTCCCGCACCCTCCAGACAACAAACGTCAGGGCTAAGGCGATGGTGAACCCGATCACCGTCGCAAACAGGGGGATGCCCAAATTGTCGACGAGGTTGTCAGTGACCAAAGTCCCGACAATGCTGATCATCACCACCGCCGTCCAGTATACGTATGGAATATAGCGCTTCTGGGCGTACTGGATCTGCAAGCCGACGAAGAGAAGACCAGCCATGATCAGCGTCGTCACAGTCAAGCCCAGCCCAAGGTTGACGGCGAGATAGTCGGCGGCCGTTTCACCCATCGTCACGGCCATCAACTTGATGAGCCAGAAATCGACGGTGACGCGCGGGACACGGTTAAGCGCTTCCGCCGGGCCCATGAGGGTAAGTGTTTTCATGACGTCTCTCCTGGCCGCTGCGTTCGTCACTTGCCCATGATCTTCATGGCTTCCGACAGAAACTTGTCGGACCGGGTGTCATCGTCCGCATTGCAACGCTCGACGGCCTTTGCCTCAAGATCGTCGACCTTCGTCTTGTCGGCATCGCTCAGTTTTGCGGAGGCCTTGGTCGCCCGCATGTCCTTCAGCATTTCCTCGCAGGGCACCGAAGCGGCGTGGGTAGGAATGGCAAGAGCAACGAAGCCGGCCAGGGCAACGACATTAAAAAGGGAAGCGGCAATTAATGTTCTCATGTGAATAGCTCCGAATGACCGACTTGGCGGTGATTGATCTTCCGCACGATGCGATTTCTGATCGGCGGCAGATCAAGCTATACTGGGTTGCGCATACGACCTTCTGTCCGCCACAATACGGTTTCGTAAGGCAAACCAGAGGCGTATCTTACGAATCTGTAAGGTGCGGCTAAGGTTGGTGACACAATACTGCGATACCAAAGCGCGCAACCCCGGATTCCGTCTGAAGCGAAGGACGTCAACAGCCCATGCATATTCTCGTCGTCGAGGACGACTCCAAGACGGCGCAATATATTTCCAAGGGTTTTCTGGAGATGGGGCATGTCTGCGACATCATCGCCGATGGACGAGATGCGCTTTTTCAAGCAACGCGTAACCCTTACGATGTGATGATCGTCGACCGGATGATTCCGGGGCTGGACGGCCTGTCGATGGTCCGGGCGGTTCGCGCCGCGCAGGTGAAAACGCCGGCAATTTTCTTGACGTCGGTCGGAGGGGTCGACGACCGGGTCGAGGGACTGGAGGCCGGCGGCGACGACTACCTGACCAAGCCATTCGCATTCTCCGAGTTGTTGGCGCGCGTTAACGCGCTTGCCCGCCGCCCGCCGATCCAGCAGGAGAAAACTGTCCTTCGCGTCGCCGACCTCGAAATCGATCTCGTCCGCAGGCTCGTCACCCGTCAGGGCCAGGTGATCGAGCTGCAGCCGCGCGAGTTCACTTTGCTCGAGGTACTGACGCGCGGCGAAGGCCGGGTTCTGACGCGCACCATGTTGCTGGAGCGGGTCTGGGACTTTCATTTCGACCCGAAGACCAGCGTCGTCGAAACCCATATCAGCCGGCTTCGCGCCAAGATCGACAAACCCTTCGAGGTCCAGCTTCTGCACACGGTCCGCAACACGGGCTATTGCCTTCATGCGCCGCGCTAGGCTGTTGCGCAGCACGCCGTTTAGGCTGGCGCTGACCTTCGGCATCCTTGTTATTACGGCCTTTCTGATCGCCGGCGCGGTGACCTACGAACTGCTAAGGCGGGAATTGTCGCGCGCTTTGGACATGTCGATCCGGGAAACCTATTCCGTTGTCGCCTCGACTTACGTCGCCAACGATCTCGAGGACCTGACGGCAGCGGTCGGCACCTATGCCAGCCTTAGCCGCTCGAACAATCGCATTTTTCTCCTGCTCGATCCCGATGGCAGAAGGGTGGCGGGAAATATTCCGGCCGCCCGTTTCCAGGAGGGCTTTTCCACCGTTCTTGCCACAGACGTCGGAATGGCAAGCGGTGGCCAATTCCGGAGTTTCGCCGGAAATGTCGGACCCAATCATCTGATCATCGGGCAGAGCTATGCCGAGACGAACCATCTCGAACGGATCGCCCTCGTGAGTTTCGCCTGGGCTTCTGTCGCCATCGTCGCCTTGGCCGTGGCCGGTGGCGCGTGGCTCGCGGGTCGCGCGCAACGCCGTCTCGATGGCATCGAACGGACAATGGTCGAGGTCTCCGGCGGCAACCTAACCGACCGCATACCGCTACGCGGAAATGGCGATGATATCGATGTCGTCGCCACGCACATGAACCACGCGCTCGATCGCCTCTCCGGCCTCGTCGAAGGCATGCGGCAGGTGAGCACCGATATCGCCCATGACCTCAAGACCCCGCTGAACCGCCTGAAGATGACCGTCGAACAGGCAATACTGCAAAGCGAGAGTGGACAAGAGACATTGGCCCTGTTGCTCGAGGCGCGTGCCGAAGCCGATCATATCAACGCCACCTTCGAAGCCCTGCTGCGTGTCTCACAAATCGAAGCTGGCGCACGCAAGACGCGCTTTAAACGCGTCGACCTATCGGGCATTTTAGCCTCCATCGCGGAGATCTATGGCGACGTCGCGATCGACAATGGGCAGTCGATACAATTCGAGCCGAGTTCGAGCCCGTCGCAGTGGGTGCTGGGTGATCCTGAATTGCTGACCCAGATGTTCGTCAATATTGTTGAAAACGCCATCACCCATTGTCCGGCGGGCACCGTCATATCGATAAGGTCGGGCAGGGATGGTGAAAGTCCGCGGGCTGTCGTCGCGGACAACGGCCCAGGGATTCCACCAGAAGAACGGGCCCTGGTTTTCCGGCGTCTCTATCGGCTGGACAAAAGCCGGACGACACCGGGCAGCGGGCTGGGCTTGAGCCTCGTGAAGGCGATCGCAGAACTCCATGGTGCAATAGTTCTGTTACAAGACAATCAACCGGGACTGTCCGCCGTCGTGCAATTCTCCCTGTCTGACGTTCATGCGGCTGTCAACACCGAAAGCGTCTTTTGACTGGCACTGGCTTGACCTCCTGCGGGTCCGCGCCGCGCCGCGACATCGACTTCAATACCCACCGGCGGATAGTTCAGTCTTCGATCTCTTTCTGGTCAACGACGAATAGACGACAAGCGCACAAATTAGGATCGCCAGAACCAGGCTGACGGGACCGGTTCCCCAATTCAAGCCTCCGCGGGCGGCATTCACGCCCATCCAGTCCGCGAACGAGGCACCCAGAGGCCGGGTGACGACATAAGCGAACCAGAAGGTCGCAATTTCTGAAAAGCCAAGTTTCCAATAGGCAATCGCAGGAAGCGCGAACACGACGGCAAACAGAATGCCGGATTGCAAATAGCCGAGCCCCATGTTTGTCGCGGTCAGATCGCCGGCCGCAGTTCCGAGTGCAAAGGTGGTCGAGACGGTCGCCCAATAGAAGAGTTCGCGCCGTGTCGTGTAGACGCTGTGAATCGACAGCGTTCCCTCGGTCCGCTGCCAGATGGCGAAGATCACAGCCAGCGCGACAGCAAAGAACGGTGTCGAGATCGCGTAGGAGATGCCCAGCGCGACGTGCACCACGTCGGCGGCCATTGTCCCGAATACCGAGACCATGACGACCGCCAGCCAGTAGATCCAGGCGATGTAGCGCTTGGCGCGCAATTGAAGCGCCAGCGATGCCACGAAAGCAACGCCGCCAATTCCAACAGCGACCATGGGATCGATTGTGTTGACGAGGTAGTCGGACGTTGTTTCACCCATACCCGTAAGCAGGATCTTGATGATCCAAAAAAGCGCGGTGACCTCAGGGACCTTGGAAGCCCCCGTCTCGAGATACACAATGTTCAGATCGGGCTTGCGGCACAAATCTACCATTTGACGGGACTTCCTGGATCGATGTGGGTGTGGAGATAAATAAAATAAGTTGGAAACGGAGCGGAGCGGATGACGTTTATCCACGCGAACGCGCCAGCGTCAGGCGTTTTGTCACCAGCCAGCACACCAAGACCCAGACGAGGCCACAGCACCAGCCAGCCACCACATCGATCGGATAATGAACACCAAGATACACCCGGCTCGACCCAATGAGGGCGATCATGACAAGCGCCAGAGCGTATCCGCAAGCCCGCAGCCGACTGGAGGACTGGGTGGCGGCAAACAGCAGCGCAAGGGCCAGATAGGTTGCAGATGAATCGGTAGCGTGCCCGCTTGGAAAGCTGAAGCCGCTCGCTGTAACGAGGTGCAATCCGATGTCCGGTCTTGGACGCCCAACAGCAAGCTTGATAATGTTGAAGAGGCACCAGGCACCGATCACCGAAAAAAGCAGAAACACGGCATCTGATCTTTTCCCGACAATGAAGAGATATCCCGCGATGGCTGCAGCGATGATGCCAAGTGCGATACTGCTGCCGAGGTCGGTGATGGCGATGAAGATATGGACGAGTGACGATGGACCCAGCGGCATAGACGTATCGTCCCTGTGGCGGATCGCTAGCAGCACGTCATGATCGAAACGCTCTGTCCAAGCATTCAACACGGCGACCGTCAGCGACACGAACAAAAGAGATCCGATTGCGATGGAAGTCCGGGCGATCCTCAGTGCGGTGCCGGACTTCTCGCGTTGATCAGAAGAGGAAATCATTTCAAGCCCCTGGTGTCGATGCGCAACGACGAACACCGGCGTCGGTTCGCAGGCAGCTCGGGACGCGATGAAAGGCTGTGAAAGAAATCACCCACTGACTGGCTTCGAACTCGGGGGCGCCAGAACCTGTTCCTTGACGCCGAAATGCTTTTCGAGCTTCGTCCAGCTAGAATCCATAGCGTAGGTCGGAGAAACCGTCTGCAAGCCAACATGGCCATAGTAGAAGGAAAGTTGCCGTTCAGCCGTTTCCTCATCGACGCCGGCGATCTGCTGGCTGTAGATAACCGAGACTAGGCCGGTTCGGTCGGCACCGCTGTTGCAATGGACCAGGATCGGCTTGGGGGCCGACCGCATGATCGCAACAAGCCGGTCCGCCTGATCCGGCGACAATTCATGCGATGACGACATGCGGAAATCGATGTGTTGGACGCCTAGACGGTTGGCCTCCGCCAGCTCGCTCCCGTACCATTTTGCAGCCTCGTCCTCACCCCGCAGATTAATGACCGTCTTGATGCCGTTCTTCTGCACGTATTCGGCAAGCTGTTGCGGCGATGGCTGCGCCGACCGATAAAGCTCGCCCGGAATGACAGTATGAAAATTGCCCGTCAGTTGCAGCGCCCAGGCATAGCCGCCGAGTGATGCCGCAACGGCAAGCGCCGAAAGACCGGAAACTGCGAAGGCTTTTTTCAAGCGTTTAGAAAAAAACTTCATTGGTAAAGTCCACCATTGACTGTGCTGTCGCTTATGGCGGAGCCTACTGACAGCTACCTGAAAGCACTGGGGAATTGCTTGGGATGGTCCGCATCCACCACCAACATCTTTGCATCGGACTCGGCAATCGCGACTAGCCGTTGGACAGGCGATCAAGTCTGAGACGGTGGCGCTCGTCGGTCAGCCGCGAGAGCGAGAAGAAGACGGTGATGATGATGCTGGCGACCGACGCGGCGCACAGCAGGAACATCAAAAATATCTGCGACTGCGCGGCTGCCATCGGGTCCTGACCGACCAGGATCTGGCCGCTCATGATCCCCGGCAAGGTGATAATACCGGCGCCGGCCATCTGGTTGATGATCGGAATGGCACCCGCATGGACGGCGCGGCGCATGACCGAGGACACCGCCTGCCAACGGGTATAACCGAGCGCAAGTTGCGCTTCGATGGCGTTGCGTTCGGTGGAAATGCTGCCCAACATGCTGTTGAGCGCCACGCTGGCAGCGTTCATCGATGTCCCGAGAATGATGCCGGCGATCGGAATGATGATCCGAGGGGTCGTCCAGTCTTGGCTGCTTGACAGGGTCACGAGAGCAAAGGCCGCGATTGCCGTCGTCGACAGGCTGACCGCCACACCACTGATCAGATAGTGCCAGATCCCGGCGATGCGCCGCTGCTGACGCGAACCGACTTCGAACGCGGCGGCCGCGATCATGGCGATCAGCAGAAGCGCCGTCAAAAGGTGGCTGGCGCTTTGAAACAGGACCCGCAGTACAAATCCGATCATTAGCAATTGCAAGGCGGTGCGCAACGCCGCGATCAGGATCTGCCGATGGATGCCGAGGGACAGGGCCAGCGAGAGACCTGAACTGAGCAGCACCAGCCCACTCGCCAACACCAGTTCCATGGGCCCGAAGGTCATGCCGCTCATCGGCCTGTCCCCATGGTGAAAACGGCCTTGCTGAGTCTTTGCACCTGGTCGGCCGCGTGCGAGACGATGACGATGCCGATATCCTCCGCGATGAGTTCGCGGATCAGTGACTCGACCTGCAGGGTGGAATTGTGATCGAGAGCCGAAGTCGGTTCATCTAGGAGGAGAAACCGTGGCCGCTGTTCGATCGCCCGCAGCAGCGCGAAGCGCTGCCGCTCACCGGTCGACAGTCGGTCGGGCGCTGCATCAAACAGAGCCTGTGAAAGACCCAGATGCTCGGCACCGCCTCTATTGCCTTGTGTATCGCGAAAATGCGCCCCGATCGTCGGTGCCCACCAGCCGGGCTCCGATCCACTGTAGCGTATCAACCGACGCCATTGCGGTGCGGGCATGGCGGTGCATTCCTGGCCATCGAGCCAGCAGGACCCCGCATGGGGCAGCAGATCGGCCATCATTCGCAGAAGCAAGGATTTCCCCGATCCGGAAGGACCGGCCACAGCCAGACATTCTCCACTTGCAACCGAAATGCTGAAAGGGCCGATGTCACCGGATTGCAGGCCTGTGGTCTTCAATATCGATGGCAAGGACGAACCGTTCCGCTGGATTACCAGCTTTGTTTCCTGGATGGGGTGAAAAGACAATGGCCGTCGCATCGGTTTCGAATGAGGCAGTCCCCAGACGAACGACGCTAGCCAACCGTCAATAGGCCAATCATTCCGATCACTCCAACGATAATCCGCCACCACGCGAACGGCGCAAATCCGCGCGTCGACACGAAATTTAGCAGTGATCGCACCACCAGCAGGCCGGAGACGAAGGCAGCGACGAAGCCGACGACGATCAGTAGCCCGTCATCGGCGCTGAGATCGTGCCGGCTCTTGAATAGGTCGAGGGCGAAGGCCCCGACCATGGTCGGCATCGCCAGAAAGAAAGAGAATTCGGCTGCCGACCGCTTATCTCCGCCAAGCAACAGCGCGCCGACGATCGTCGCCCCTGACCGTGATGTGCCCGGTATCATGGCCAAGCACTGGAAGAAGCCGATGCAGACCGCCATTGGCCAGGAATAGTCCATGGCATCGCGATAAAGAGGTTTGAATGCGAATTTGTCGACCGCCAGCAGAACGAAGCCGCCGAGAACGAGCACGATGCAAACCAGCATCGGCGTCTCGAAAAGCACAGCCTTGATATAGTCGTGGGCTACAGCGCCGATCACCGCCGCCGGCAGGAACGCAAACAGAATGGCGAGCACGAAGTGACGCGCGCGTCTGTCCGTCGGCAGGGCCTTTGCAATGCCCACCAGGCGCTGGAAATAGACGAGCAGGATTGCCAAGATCGCGCCGAGTTGAATGAGCACGTCGAAGGTCGCGGCAGACTTGAAGCCCATGAAATGGCCGAGAAGTATCAGGTGCCCGGTGGAAGAAACGGGAATGAATTCGGTCAGACCCTCGACCAGGCCGAGGATCAACGCCATTGCGATCTGTTCAATCATGAATTCAGCCTTGCGTGCGTGATCTTGGAAGGAATGAACGGCCGGATGCGGAGCTGGTCACCGAGCGGACGTGCAGCGGATGGAGAGGCCCGCGTCACCAATATCGAAAGAGGACTTCGCCGCGTCGTCGTCTCGCAAACCTAGCTGACAGGAGCCTTAACGAGCCGGTTTCAGGTGGATGTCAGCATGCCGGTGCATCTTGACTGCCGAAGCTGGAGCCGAATAAGTGCCCGTACTGTTAGTGGAAGACAATTTCATAATCGGCAACGCGCTCCGCGACCATATCGCTGCGGATGGCTGGTCCGTCGATTGGTCGGTCGACCTGCGTTCCGCAATTTTCGCGACTGATCACCGATCCTACACGCTGATCCTTCTGGACCTGCATTTGCCCGATGGCAGCGGGCTTGAGCTCCTGCGGCGCCTGAATGAGCGTTTGTCAATGCCACCGGTGATCATCCTGTCAGCCTACGATCAACTCTCTGACAGGCTCGAAGGAATTAAACTCGGCGCAGCGGACTATCTCGTGAAGCCGTTCGATTTGATGGAGATGATTGCCCGTATCGACCGCGTGATGGGCAGGCCGGTCTATGTCCAGCGCGCTGCCCGCTCAGCCTGATTTGCCAGCGACACGACCGAAGGCAACAAGACGCTTCGGGCATTTATGCCGACAATGTAATGAAGGAAGGGGATGCCTCCCGCCAAGTGGATCAGTTGGAGCAGCAGTTGGTAAAGGCCGAAACGCGGCGGGAGGCTATGACAATAAAAAGCCCGATAGACGGTGTAGTTCAGACCTCGGCCATCACGACCATCGGTCAGGTCGTTTCGGCCGGTACCGAGCTGATGCGGGTGGTGCCTAAGGGCGCCGCCTTGGAGATCGAAGCCTACATCCCCAACAGCGATATCGGCTTTGTCTCGGTTGGGCAGGAAGCTGTGATCAAGGTTGAGGCGTTTCCCTTCACTCGCTACGGGATCATCAGCGGTCATGTGACCGAGGTCGGAACTGATGCTATCCCCGAACCCGATGCGCAAGCGCTGGAAGGGCAACCCGCAAAAGAGCTTCAAAGCCTGATCCCAATAGGTAATGTCCAGCGGGTTCAAAACCTCGTATTTCCTGTGACGATCAGACCAGATGTTTCGACCATCAACGTTGATGGAAAGACCTTGCCGCTGTCGTCGGGCATGGCCACGACGGTCGAGATCAAGACTGGAAAACGACGAATTCTGGAATATTTGTTTTCGCCACTCGCCGCAATCACATCTGAGGCAATGCAGGAGCGGTGAGTCTGTTGACGCTATCAAAGCTGTTCAGCATCGAGGATCTGAATGAATTCGCTCGCCGGGAATTTCGAGCGACGGTGGGGGATAACTCATATCGTTCCCTTTACAACGTTCGAGCACATTGAACAGATATGAACGTTGTATACATCGGCACGAGGTTAGCTAAAAGCTTGAAAAGCTGAAAATTTGATTTGGGGAAAGCAAGTCGCAGCCGTCTATCTATTCGAATTAAGTCTTTGAACCGAAGGTCATGTGATCGAGTGCGGTCTTCTGTGAGGCCTGTAGATACGGCGTTTACAGAAGCCGCTGGCCGGTATGGTGATCTGCGGGTCGGGTCCAAATCTGAATCCCGAGCTCTTCTGCTCATGATTCAAGGCTGGTTTTCCCGATCCAGATCTTTTCGATCATTTGCCCATTCGGGTCGTCGCCTTCTCACACCCCTTTTTCCGACATTAGGTTACCTGCAACACCTTCATCATGTTGCTGGCGCCTGTGCCGGAACTCGATAATCCTCATGTTTTGTCAGCAATGCCTAGACCGTGCGCGCCATCTTGTTGGCCAGTGCGATCGCGACCAACATTCGGGGCTTTCGCGCGAGCATGCGCGCCAACCACGATCCTTCCGGTTTGGATTTCCGGCCCAGCCAGCTCAGGCGTGTCATTGCCCCAATAATCAGCAGCCTGCGGATATCAGACTGCCCAGACTTGGAAATGCGTCCCAGTCGTTGTTTGCCGCCCGACGAGAACTGACGTGGCACAAGGCCGAGCCATGCGGCGAAGTCACGGCCACGCCGGAAGTTCTCCATTTGCGGGGCAAAGGCTTCGATCGCCAAGGCTGTCAAAGGGCCAACGCCAGGAATGGTCTGCAAGCGCCGCGCCGTGTCAGCTTCAGCCGAAGAAGCTATCGACCCCAGTGAGGGCATCTTGCAAGGATACGCCCTCGGCCTCGATGTTTTTTTCGGTAATGCCGGTCAGTTTGGTGAAGAACGGATCGATGGCATACCTGTTGCCAAACCTGTTGACTGGCTGGACATATGCCTTGTATGTCCCCAAAATCGGAAATTCACCTTGAAGCGCTAGCCTGACCGCCCCGATCTGCGCGATCACGGGATCCGGATCGTGGGCTGCACACCAACACCGACGTTGAGACCCTTCCAAGCAAAGAAGTTCGCAGTCAAATATGATCGCCGTTTTCATACGTCACCGTTTCTCTGCGTTGACGAGTGCTTCTCATTACGAGAAAGATAACTGCACTTTCGGATATAGGACAAGCCCTATAGCATTCCCATGAACCCGCCCGATTTACAGATTCATTGCGGCGCCAACGCTGCCGAGGGTTGTCCACGAGATTAAGCCGGTCACTAGAGCGGTATATCCGCTCACGGCTACATCGGACGCCCATCGCCGGATGGAGGCCGGTGGCTTGTCGGGAAGGCAGTTCTGGCTGGTTTTCATGAAAGAGGCACGCATACGGACCTATCAACTACCCTTGATGTAAGACGAACACATGCCGCCGCAAAACCTCCCGGCATGCCGCACCCCGACCGACTTGACGATCTTTCGTCTATCTTGTTCATTCGGGGAATGTTCAAAGCCGCAAATGCTGTCCAGATCAGAGTTTCTATCGATGAGATCGAACCAGACGTCTGGCGCCGGCTGGTCCTGCCGGTCCAATGGACCCTAGAGCATCTGCATCTTGGAATTCAGGCTGCATTCAACTGGTGGAACTATCATCTCTATGAGTTCCGGATCGGTGGTCTGCGGTATGGGGAAGTCGAGACCCTGACGGAGGATGCCACCGACGACGATCCTCGGGTCTTCGATCAGAGAGAGGTCCGTTTGCTGGACTTCGAGCAAGGTTCCGTGTTCAGCTACCATTATGATTTCGGGGACGACTGGCAGCACACTGTCGTGGTTGAAGAGTTCTTGACGCTCACTGCTACGCCGAAGCACGGGAGCTGTGTCGCAGGCGCAAGGGCGCGACCACCGGAGGATGTCGGCGGCGTGTCGGGATATGAGCGGTTCCTGGAGATCATCGCCGACCGGGAAGACCCGGAGTATGATGAAACCATCCGTTGGTGCGGTGGCTACTTCGATCCGGAATGGTTTGACCTTTCGACTGCCGACAAGGATCTGCGCAATGCGTTGCGCTCCAACGTGAAACGGCGCTTGTATCAACCGAAGCCGAAGTCTGTCCCAAAGAAATGAGTTAGCTGGGTGCGAGGCGGCGGTCCTGATGGAATACGTATTCTCGCCAACTCCGCCAGGCAACGACAGCCTGTCCCTCTGTAGTAAGACCTTCGGGCACCGACTGCTGCGTCCTTTAGGACGACGGTTCAAGCGTTCTGACTTCGATGACCAACGCCTTTTAACGCCGGAGAGTTTAGAAGCGTCAACGATACTGCTCGGTGGGTTGTCGGCGGCTGATTCTCGCTGTGGCATTGCGCCAACGTCTCAATCCATGTTGCGATATCACCCGGAATGGCGACTTCTCCCGACTCCAGCGCCTCGATCCAGGCAAGGTCGCAATGCAGCGAGTTTACCAAATCAATCGATGTCCAGCGGATGAGGTTCAGGCATTCTCTGAAACGGTCGGGCGTCATGTTGACCACTCCTAGTCCTCAAAGTTCGAACGACTCTGTTGTGCCATTATACCCTCATTGCCGAGCCTCGAGCGGGAGCCGCTCGCGTCTATCCTGAGACGCGAGATTTCTAGCCCGCGCGGCGTTTTCCATGATCTTCGCAAATTCACCCAACGGCACGTGATCAGCACGAAGCATGAGCCGGATCACCGGATCATGGAGAACTTCCGACATCGTCAAATCATCGTGGCACATGCGATCACCCTCTTTTTTGTGAGGTTGATAGCGCTGGTCTGTGACGCCAACATGATGAGAGCGAGGCTAGATTTGGGCCTGCCTTGACAGCGCGGCCGGCCATGGAAATCCGGAATGCATCGAGAGCAGGTGCCGCCCGCGATCTGTTGCAACTTTGCCGCATCTCAAAGATTAGCCAAAAATCTAGCCGAGTTCGACTTGGCCTGCGTCCCCAATCGATCTAGGATTGGCAATCATCAACACGGTTCTAGGGAGTTTTCGATGGCTAATTTTCACAACTCCCGAGCAGCTTACGCGAAGTTCGCCTGAAGCCTGCAGCGTTTTTTCGACGCGATAGAACCTGATTGGCTGGTGCCACCCTCCCGTCGATCATTCCTCACAAAACCGTTTCGCGCGTTTCTGCGCGGACATCCTTTTCCCTGTGAAGGAGCCGGCGTGAGCCGGATATATCAATGGCTTTTGGTATCAAATCCCGCCGCAGCGGGGCTTTTCGCAGCGTCTTCCGTTTTTGCTGGGCTCATTGGAAGCATCAGCCGGGCCGTGCGCTTTTCATGTTGTTTACTGTCATGCTCTCGACGCTTGCGGATGTGCTGACACCTCTGTTCTCCGGTCGGCTGGTCGATGCCGTGGTATCCGGGCAGGCGAGCGATGCCACAACATGGAGCAATGCCATCAACGCCTTTTGTTGGCTGATGGGACTGTCGATCGGCGCCGTCATGCTACGGCATGCGACGTTCACTGCCATTATAGGCTTCACCCTGAAGTCGATGTCTGAGATTGCCGCGGACTCTTTCGCCCATATCCAGCGGTTTTCGAGCGAATGGCATGCCAACAGCTTCGCCGGCTCTACCGTGCGCAAGGTGACGCGCGGCATGTGGGCGCTTGACGTCCTCAATGACACCGTCTTCGTAGCGCTATTCCCGTCGCTGGTGATGCTCATCGGCTCAACGATCCTGATGACTTGGTACTGGCCGATGATGGGAGTGCTGGTCGGCGCCGGTTCAGTCCTCTTTATTGTGTTCACTGCGGTGATGGCATTGCGCTATGTCGCGCCGATGGCCAGCATGGCCAACAGTTGGGATACGCGTCTTGGAGGCGCGCTCGCCGACGCGGTGACGTGTAATGCGGTGGTTAAAGCCTTTGGTGCCGAAAGCCGTGAAGACGAGCGCCTCTCCCTCGTCACTCGCAAGTGGCAAGATCGAACACGACGGACCTGGACGCGGGGCACCCTGAACGGCACCTCGCAGAATGCGCTGCTTAGCCTGTTGCGTGGGTGCGTGCTGGGCCTTGCCCTCTGGCTCTGGGCCAATGGCAAGGCCAATGCCGGCGACATCACCTTCGTCCTGACCGCGTTTTTCATCCTACAGGGCTACCTGCGCGAAATCGGCATGCATATCCGTAACCTCCAGCGCTCGGTCAACGACATGGAGGAGCTTGTCACCATCCATGCCCAGCCCTTGGGGGTGGAAGACATTCGCGGGGCACCTGCGCTCCACGTGAAAGCTGGCTTGATCACCTTCGATCGTGTCACCTTCCACTATGGCAACCACCATGCGCCACTCTACAAGGACTTTTCGGTCACTATCAAGCCCGGCGAGCGGGTGGGCCTTGTCGGCCATTCCGGCTCGGGAAAGACCACCTTCATCAAGCTGATCCAGCGCCTGCATGATATCAACGGTGGGATAATCTCGATCGACGGGCAGGATATTTCCAAGGTGGCTCAGACCTCTCTTCGCCGCCAGATCGCCATTGTCCAGCAGGAACCCATCCTGTTTCACCGCTCGCTGGCGGAGAATATCGCCTACGCAAGACCAACCGCTACGCAAGCAGAAATCAGAACGGCCGCGCGGCTCGCCAGCGCCCATGACTTCATAGAGGCGTTGCCAAAGGGCTATTCGACACTTGTCGGCGAACGTGGCATCAAACTTTCCGGTGGCGAACGGCAACGCATCGCCATCGCCCGGGCATTCTTGGCCGACGCGCCCATCCTGATCCTCGACGAGGCGACCTCCAGTCTCGATTCAGAGTCGGAGATGCTCATCCAGGAGGCAATGGAGAAGCTAATGGAGGGCCGTACAACACTCGTCGTCGCTCACCGGCTGTCGACAGTGCGGGCGCTTGATCGGCTGCTGGTCTTCGAACGGGGACATATCGCCGAGGAAGGCACCCATGCTAGCTTGATCCGGCGCAAGAGGGGGATCTATCGCGGGCTGTTCGAGCGCCAAGCGTTGGAGCTGACGAAGGGCATAGAGAGCGAAGGGCTGATCGGATGACAAGAGGCTACAGGCAGTCCGCTGTCCACAAAATGCGCTCACCTCGAAAAGCGAGGTGGCCAGACGCGTCAGTGCTAGCTTGTGGTTTTCTAGAGAATGCTGCCCAAGAGGAGTGAATTGGTTTGTTGAGACAATCACACAGCTATGAGGCAAGCCTCGCCTTGAACGGATACGAACCGTCGACCCACTCACTAACCGTTGAATATCAATGATAATGTCCTTTATCATATATAGAAAGCACAGCCATGACACGGGATGAATACGAGCGCCATATTTGTGAGGGGAGCGGGACGGCATATCTGCTGAGGCAGAGACCTAACTTACACGTCGGCGCCACAAAGCGGCGGACGAAAGGAGCGTTAATGTCGCACAAAAAAACCAGAGGGCTGCCGGTGATATCTGTGCGTAGATCAACGTGCCAATCGATGGCGCAGCGACGCCGGCAACTGATTGGGCCGTTCGATAAAACCCCATGTACTCGCCGCTTCTTCCACCATTTCTAGCGGCCTCTCCCATGACGATCGACATGATGGCGGGGTAGAACAGTAACTGCCCCATCGTGATCAGAAGATACAGGCATACGAGCATAGCGATGCCAGATCCAAGCGGGAGCAGGGCGAAAGCTGCTGCAACGATACACATGCCAATAACGGCCATTCGCGTTTGATTTTGCTTTTTCACCCAGCCGGAGACCGGCATTACTGCCGCCGCAAAGGCGATGTACCCAACTGTTAACAGGTTTCCAAAAGCCTCTGGCCTCATTCCATACGCTGAGCTGACGTACAGCGGAAATGTGGCTGATGTCTGCTTCGAGACAACATCGAGAACGCAGGATGCTAAGCATACGATCAAGAAAGCTACGCTCCTATGAGCAGCCAACGTCGGTCTATCGGGAGCTCTATCAGAGACGGTCACGTGAGATGGTTTGAGATGCCGGTCTAGCGAAAAAAACACTAGCCCTGCGGCGAGCAAGGAACTCAGCGCATCCGCGTAAAAGATCAGGCTTGGTTCAATTCCATAGAGATACCCCCCTATAGCGGCGGCGATCCCCGCTCCCACGTTGATCGCGACAACGTAAACCCCGTAAGCGCGGGATCGTTCTTCCTCCGGGCACAGATTAACGACGCATGCGTCATAAGCGGGTCGGAAAGCTCCAGTGGCGAATGCCAGAACAACAAGCGTTCCGCCGATAAGCACCACATTCGAGAGTAGCGGAATGATCGACATGGCTCCGGCACTCACTAGGAAGCTAAGCACCAAAACGTTGGGCGCGCCAATGCGATCACTCAACCTGCCGCCGGTCCAAGCACCCAAAATACCGCCGATACCAAAACACGTCAGCAAGACCCCGGCAACTTCGACCGGGAAGGCAGCAACCTGCGTCAGATATAGCACCAGAAATGGCGTGACCATGAAGCCCAAGAAATTGACAAAGGCTGCAACTGCTAGCAACCAGAGTTGGGCCGGAAGCTGCGGCACCAGCGCGCTCCAGCGTAGTTGCCATTCTCTCATAAGCGTTGATAATCCTTGGGGACTGTTGGCCAATTCGTCGCGGCCTGGAACCATTGTGCAAGCATGAGAAGGCGCGCTAGCATGGTCAGGGGACCCGCTAACGTCAGCCCCATTGGCAAACCTTCTGCGGAGAAACCGTTTGGAACAGTTATTGCCGCGCTATTGCTAAGCAATACCGGCATAATGGTTTCGAAAGGATCGGGGTCATATCTTCCCGGCTTGAGCGGCCATTCGGTAATCAGCGGAGCTGCCAGCCCGCTTGTAGGCAGCAAGAAGATACCTTCGCTGACCGGCAAGCGATAAGTTCCGCGCAAATCCTGAAGCTTCTGTTGCCCAGCGGTATCGAGCGGATTCCGTGCAATCAACGTCGCGGCAGCTCTGCACTCCTCAGTGATCAGGTTTTCAGTCGGAACGACCTCTATTCCTACTTTTTCGAACTCCCGGATTGCCAAGGCATAGTTAGTCCTCGCATCGAAATGGGCAGTGTCCCAGAACCTACCCTTGGCCAGATGAACGCGAGGTACTATCGATGCGATGGCAGATTGCTGATCGAATTCATCGTCAGCCTCAAATGCTTGCAAGGCTTCGTCATCCAATGAAAGACTTTTCAACCAGCTGTGCCGAATATCGCGAACATCGTGCCCGAGGAATATGAGCCGCCCGCGTGCGATGGAGCCAGAGTTACGGGGCCCGTAAAAACCGATGACCCCTGACATCGATGCTGCAACAAGCAGCTGACCGTTTATATCTTGTCCCAGCCCGATAGTTTCCGGGCGTGTGGAAATCGCATGTGCTAACGGTGAGCCCAGTGGCCCAGCAACGAACTCTTCACCCCATGCATTGGGTATTTTGCGGCCTGCGGCCGACTCAGTAACTACATCGGCGATATGAGCGGCATTGTTCTCAAGTTGGCGTAATGCCTGACCAACGATTGCGTCATCCGAGATTTGCAAAGTCCGTTCGTTTCCACGTTCATATCTCAAGTAAATAATTGCTTTGCTCGGTATCAGTTCAGGAGGCACCGAGAGACCGTCGTCTGTTTCGAGTTCTACATCTTCCATTGACTTAACCGTGAAAGTTTTGAGCGTGGATCTTGGAAAGCAGCCCGTCGCGAATTGAAAATTCGGGCGCCAACCATGCGACATAATCGTCAGACGTATCTGGATAACCGACCGCTAAAGCATAGACGACGCTGTGCGTCAGATCAGTTTCGCCGATCGCTCTCTCTATCAGCGAATGACCGATTGCGCCGGCCGGATTGACGACCACGCCCTGCTTACTAAGAATAAGCATCATGTTTTGGGCGATGTGGCCGGCCTCAACGAATGTATGGGCATATGCGCTCCCATTTATATACTTCCACATCACGCGCTCGAAATGCGCGACAAGAAAAATGATAAAACTCGCTTTTGCGACCCATGGCTGATTTTCGGCAAACATTGCCTCCATCGTTGGCATGGGGTCATGAAGCTCGATCAGCTCCAACGCGTGGTGAAAAGCATTATAATGGTAGAAGCGATCTTCAAGCAGACCTGAGACCTTACGGGCGAAGATGTAGCCTTCGTAAGCATTGCGGGCCCCTGGTGAGGGTGTCATACGAAGTGGATGGTCGCCGACTTCGGTGGAAACGATGTCGGTCACCCCGAGCCCGGCATACAAGGCATCAGCGACGAGCGGCAATTGCAACGGCGTATCGAGAAATGCGCGTATCGAACGTCTGGTACGCATGACAGCTTTAAGTTCGCTATCGATTTGAAACCTTGGCAGAGAAATGCTGGCTTCACGAGGCTGCAAATCCATCAATGGAGGCGAAGGTTGAGATTTCGAGCGAAGAATTTGGATTTCGGCCGCCATCTGGTCACTGACGGTCAAATTGTCCTGCGACGAAAAATGGAGTTGAGCTGTTACCGATCCCCATTCCCAGGTCTCGTCATACTCGGAATCCTTTTCAGATATGAAATCACCTTCGACAACTAAGGCCGTAAGCGAAAATAATTGAACAATTTCCTCAACAAGGGATGATGTGTGAAAGTCGTGTGTTATTGAAAATAGCTCATTGAGTGGTCGCCACTCTTCTGAATTCAGGAGCACTTCGAGGCAGCGTAAATTACAGGCAAAGGACCGATTGGTCAGAAAATTGAAGACAACAACTTCACCGTTTTTCACAAAGTAAGAAAGAGCTCTGGCCCTCCGATATC
Source organism: Rhizobium sp. rho-13.1 (assembly GCF_007000305.1). Classification (NCBI taxonomy): domain Bacteria; kingdom Pseudomonadati; phylum Pseudomonadota; class Alphaproteobacteria; order Hyphomicrobiales; family Rhizobiaceae; genus Rhizobium; species Rhizobium sp. rho-13.1. The sequence continues at coordinate 42,063 of NZ_SCFL01000022.1, forward strand.
GAAACACTGTTCGTTCTTTTTCGGAAAGAGTCTCCATAAATAATCTCCACGAGAAACACTATGATGACGAGCCAACACGTGATTAGCCTTGGCTCGTCGCGTCACGATTCTGATGAAGTTTAGTTATTGCTCGTTGTTAGCGTGGACGTGAAGCGCCGGCTTCACGAACGGCATGCTCTTGTTCAAGCTAAGAGCACAATAAACAATTTCCTGTGCGGCCTGATCAATCTTGGAAATTGCGAACGCTGCCTCGTTGCGGGCCGGTCCTTCGGGGAGCTCTTTTGCGATATTTCGCAAGGTGTCCTGTACCTCTGACAAAAGCTGGTCGCCAACCTGGTAACGAGCGATGGCACTTTTGTCGATCTCTGATGACAGTTCGTCCTCGGACATGGGGACGGATTTTGCTTTGTGATACTGCATCAACTTTGATTTCAGTTCATTGGGTGTAACGCGTTGGGACTGCATACTTACCTCCATTGATATCAAATATTGAACTCAAAATGGTGGATCTCCGATATTTCCAACCGGCGATTTCAGGTTATTTCGGTTTTTTACCGGTGTAAAGGCGAAAGCCAATCACATTTTTCGACGATCCTGGGGCTGTAATAGACGCAAAGAATGCCGCAAAAATAGTGCGGCATAGTCCCAAGGTTTTGCAGTTTTGCGCATGATATATGCGACGGCGCTGAGTACAGATTTTTTGCAACAACTTCAGCGCCTAACTAGCTCTGATCCTTCAGAGCCTCATAGAGAGCGGTCCTGCCGATTTTCAGGCGCAGCGCTGCTTCGCGGACGTTGAGCCGGTTGGCGATAAACTTCCGTGGGGCCTTATTGAGTGGACGGTCTAGAAAATTAAATGTCGTCAATGCCGCAAAGGCGGGCATGGTTCACAAGATCCCGATCTAACAGCGTTGCGAATTTAGAAATTCCGCGACAGGCGCCTTGTGTCCAAGTCAGATAGCATCTGCGAATGCATTTAGCTCGTCGACGCTCCGAAGTTGCACCAGTGGCTTGCCCTGGACTTTCGCCTCTGCACAAAGCTCTCGAAGTGCCGGCATCCATCCCTGGTCGACATCCCAGATCGTACGAAAAAGCTCTCGCGTGGGGGGCATAGCAGAAATACCGCCTGGGGCATGCTCGAGTTTCCCAGACATCCAGGCCATCTGCCGTTCTGCGGCGAGCCAGAAATGCATCCATAAAGGGCATGTCGATGAGAATGATTTCCGTCGCTCGTGCAACGCGCGCCGGGATCGAATCCAGGCTCCCGAGCCCGTCGATCACCCAGGCATCTTCGGAAATGACCTGCTCATGCTTGAGTGCATGGATGTCAGGCGGAGTTAGAACCCAACCTTCTTGCCAAAGAATGCGGTCAATTTCGACATGTCGAAGACCTCGCTTCTCGCCAAGTTTGCGAGCGAGAGTGGATTTTCCCCCACCTGCATTACCGAGAATGGCGATCCGCGACATCGGCTATTGTCTCAAATATCCAGAACTATGTTCCTCATGTAGCCCGACTTTAGCGAGGTTCGAAAGCAGTATTTTGCGAAAGCGCAGATGCCCAGTCTTGTTCGCTATTACACCAGACAACAGCAAAACAGGATTTCCACCCCTTGGATGTCATAGCCGCGTGCCGGTGACTGCCGTCGCGAACGATAAGACGCCTTTCGTGCCATCCGACAATTAACGGCGGCAAGCTTTCTGCGTCACGGAGATCGGCAGCCATGTTTTCAATTCGCTTGTTTCATATGTCGCGCGGGACATGATAGGTTATCTCTGGCTCAGGTCCGCAGCACCGTTCCAGCTTTGAAAGCTCTATTGACAGAGGCCCCATCCAATACCGCGTATGGAGCAAAAGACCGTCGCGAAGACCGCGGTTCGCCCAATAGCTCGTCGAGAGATATTCCATGACCCAATTCTGAAGGTTCCCAGCGTGCGCGCTAGCCGTACACGTTTCGAGATTAAACATCTTCGCCCCACAAATGCCAAAGGACGCGACCGATCGCTTGTTCTAACGTCAGTGCCGAGGTGTCGAGAATTTCGCACCCGGCTGCCTCATTTCTAAGGAAACTGGCCCAGTTCATCATGTCCTCGTTGGCAAGATCAGGCTGGCCTCGATCGACCGCTAGCCGTCTGGCCCTCGTTTCGTCGTTACAATCGACGAGGATCGCGGTGTAGGATGTAATACCCGCATGTTCGACGGCCTCAGTCAGAAACGAAAATCGTGACTGGCCTTCAAAAAGAACGCTCCGGCCTTGCGCCAGGAGCAGAGATAATCGAGCCATCCACTCGAAAGTGGCAGCTCTCTGCCACCCTTCGACAGAGCCGAATTTATCGACCATCTCTTGCACAGACGGAACACCGATACGGTCCTTGTAGAAAACGTCGAACTCCTGGCCGTGTCGGTTTTCGATCGCTTCCGCAATTGTGGTCTTGCCGGCCCCTGATGCTCCGGTGAGAATGACGAGTGGCATAGAAAATCTCCTTCAAGATTTGGCAGCGTTGGCGTTGAAGTTGCTGTTTCTGAAAAGCCATAGCGTGCGATGGCCATGAAGATATTTGCCGGCTCGCTCGAAGCCGGCATAGTCGAATTTTATTCCTTTGGCGGTTGCCAGGACCACGACCGGAACGTTGATGCTGGCTAGTGAGGTCAGCAGGGCGGGTTCGTGTGATCCTGTTCGCCAATGCTCTTGTTTGCCGTAAGGCACGTCTGCAATCACCAGATCGACAGGTGGTAGAGCGGCGAGCTTTGAAGCAACCAGATCGGCATCTGCCGCATCGGCCTTAACAGGTTGCGGAAAAAGGCCCTTGCTGTGAGCGGACTGGCGTGATTCCATGCCTGG
>NZ_SCFL01000023.1:0-36143 GCF_007000305.1 Rhizobium sp. rho-13.1
CGATCAGAAAAGTCCTGCGTTTCATGTCTGCTCCTTGGTTTCGGTTTCGCTACAGCGGTAGGCGGAAATTGAACTTATTGGCCCCGCCAGGCCAAAAGCCGGCGTTCGACGACAGTCACCAGACCGTCGACGATCAAGACGAACGCCATCAGCACGAACATGCCGGCAAAGACGCCGGTCACGTCGAACACCCCCTCGGCCTGTTGGATCAGATATCCAAGACCGGCGGATGAACCGAGATATTCACCGACAACTGCGCCAACCACTGCGAAGCCCACCGAGGTGTGCAGGCTGGAGAACATCCATGATAGGGCGGAGGGCAGGTAGACGTGGCGAAGCAATTGCCGTTCGTTCATGCCGAGCATTCGGGCATTGGCGAGGATAGGCTGGCTCACCTCCTTGACACCCTGGTAGACGTTAAAAAACACGATGAAGAACACCAGGGTGAAGCCAAGCGCCACCTTGGACCAGATGCCGAGACCGAACCATAATGCGAAAATCGGCGCCAGCACGACGCGGGGCAAGGCGTTCGCAGCCTTGACATAGGGATCGAAGACCGCAGCGAGCATCGGTTGTCGGGCAAACCAGAAGCCCAGAAAAACACCGCCGAAAGAGCCGAGCAGAAAGGCAAGCGTGGCTTCCGATAGGGTGATCCAGAGATGGTACCAGATCGAGCCGCTCGCAAACCAGTCAACTATGCGCAACAACACTTTCCATGGATCTGCGAAGAAAAATGCCATGGTTTTTGGGTTTCCGAACAGCGTTGTGGTGGTTGCCACGTGCCAGGTCGCCAGGATGAGGGCGGCGACCAGCACACGCAGGGAGAAGAGAAGCACGCGGTTCATCGGCCAGCCCCGCTCGTCTGCCGGTAGGCAGTCATGACCTCGTCGCGCAGCGCCTCCCAAATCTCGCGATGAAGCTCATTGAACGTCGCGTCGTGGCGGATATCGGCAATCTCGCGCGGGCGGGCGAGCGGCACCCTGAAATCACCGATAATCCGCGACCGTGGGCCGGCCGACATGATCAACACCCTGTCGGCAAGAGCAATCGCCTCATCCAGATCGTGGGTGACAAACAGGACAGCCTTGCGATCCTCAGACCAGAGTCTCAGCAGCAGATCTCCCATGATCTGGCGTGTCTGGGCATCGAGCGGGCCGAAGGGCTCGTCCATCAGCAGGATCTTCGGGTTGCGGATCAGGACCTGCGCCAGGCCGGTGCGCTTGCGCTGGCCGCCGGAGAGTGTTGCCGGGAAGCGGTCGGCGAAAGCACCGAGCCCGACGCGCTCCAGCCATTCGAGCGACATTCGCCGGGCGTCGCTCGAGGACATACCTGCAACCTCCAGGCCGATCGCGACGTTTTCGAGAACCGTCTTCCATGGCATAAGCGCATCTTGCTGGAAGAGATAGCCTGCTTCGCGGTTCAGGCCCTTCAGTGGTTTTCCGAATATCTCCACCGATCCCGAGGCAGGCGCGAGAAGGCCGGCCACAGCGTTGAGAAGCGTGGACTTGCCGCATCCCGTCGGTCCGACGATGGCCAGGAATTCATGTTCATCGATATCGAGATTGGTCGGAGCGACGGCTTGGTATTGCTTCTTCCCGATGTGGCCAAACGAAATCGCCACGTTCTTCAGACTGACCGTCCTCGGGGTCCCTGACGTCATGCCATGCGTTCCTTTTTCGACTGCCGCTTAGCGTTCCAGGAACTTGGTGCGCGTATTTGCTTCATGAAATCAAAGCCCCATTCTGCCGTCAAGCTCGTCGGCGGACCATAGCCGAGACATTGTTGGCAAATTATGTCAGCTCTATCCCGTGGTAGCGAGGCAGAAGAAAGGCGCTTTCTCGTGCATCAGCGGCTTGCGTTGCGTGGATCGAGCAGGTCGCGCAGGCCGTCGCCGAGCATGTTGAAGCCGACTACAGATAGGGCGATGGCAAGGCCGGGCAGGATGGCAAGCCATGGGGCCAGCGCCAGATAGGTCTGCGCGTCGGCCAGCATCCGCCCCCACGTCGGAGCCGGCGGGGAAAGTCCCAGCCCCAGGAAACTGAGCCCTGCCTCGGTCAGGATCGCAAGGCCCAGCTGGATGGTTACCTGGACGATGATCTGGCTGGCGATATTCGGCAGCACGTGCCGGAGGGAGATGGACAGGCGGGTATTGCCGAGCGCGTGGGCGGCGAGAACGTAATCCCGGCTCCAGGCCTGCAGGGCGCTTGCCATGCTGACGCGGGCAAAGACCGGGATCATGAAGGTGGCGATCGCCAGGATCGCTGTCAAACGACCGGGTCCGAGAAAAGCCCCGAGCAGCATCGCCGACAGGATCGGCGGCAGGGCGAAGACCACGTCGCACACCCGCATTGTCACGAATTCGAAGGCGCCGCGCAGGGCCGCCGAGGTAATGCCGATGATAGAGCCGAGCGTGCCGCCGATGGCGACCGAGACGATGGCGATCGACAGGGAGTTCCAGCAGCCGACCATCAGCATCGACAGCACGTCGCGTCCGAACTGGTCCGTGCCGAGCAGGCCAAAGGCGAGTGGCGGCTGCAGCTTGTGGGCGATCTGCATTTTGGCTGGCAACGCCGGTGTCCAGGCAAGCGACAAGAGCGCCACCGCAATCAGCAGCACAACAAGGGTGGCGCCGGCAACGAGAGCTTTTCGCCGGCGGGAGGGGCCTGTGTCCGGCAAAAAGGCGGCCACCATCTCAACCTCCTTTTTGCAGGCGAGGATCGATCGCCAGATAGGAGAGGTCAACGAGGAAGTTCATGACGATCACGAGCGTTGCAAAGAACAGCACGACATCCTGCAGCACGATGACGTCGCGTTGCGATAGAGCCTGTAACGCCAGCCTTCCGAGGCCCGGCAGGTTGAAGACGTTTTCGACGAGAACGGCACCCGCCACCAGGAAGGTGAACTGCAACCCGAGCACCGTCAGGATGGGGATCATCGCATTCGGCACGGAATGTCGCCACAGCACGGCGCTGTCGGAGAGGCCCTTTGCCTTTGCCGTGCGGGTGAAGTCCTCGTGCGTGGTATCGACCACAGCTGCTCTGGTGACGCGGGTTAGCACCCCCGCCTGCGGCAGCGCCAGGGCAACGGCCGGCATCAGCAGTGCCTTGACGGCAGGCCAGAAGCCGCCGCTCCAGCCGGGAAAGCCGCCCGACGGCATCAGCCCGAGCGTGGTGGAAAACAGCATGATCAGCAACAGCGCCACCCAGAAGGCAGGTACGGCGATGCTGACCTCGGCGATAACAGAGGCGATCCAATCGAACAGCCCACCCCGGCGCGATGCGGCGAGCGCGCCGAGCGGAATGGCGATGGCCATGGAGATGAGGACGGCACCAAGCGCCAGCGGCAGCGTGACGGCCAGCCGTTCGACGATGAGGCCGGCGACGGGGACAGCGTAGGTCGAGGACTGGCCAAGATCCCCCGTTGCAACGCCGGCCAGCCAATGGCCGTAGCGCAGCGGCAGAGGCTGGTCGAGGCCAAGCTGGTGGCGCAGCGAGGCAAGGGTTTGCGGCGAGGCAGAGGTGCCGAGCATGATCGAGGCCTGGTCGCCCGGCATGAGGTCGACCACGGTGAAGAGCAGCAGCGAGACAATCATCAGGGTCGCGAGGAGGCCGGCAAGGCGCCGCGCAATGAGTGCGATCAAGCGGTCACTCCCGGTCGGCGTGAGCGGGCGAGCAACGGTGTGCCATCTAGCCCCGATACGCTCGGCGAGGAGGATGGCAATACCATCGGCTGTTCAAGCGTCCTGATTCCGGTTTTGGCCACGCTTGCTCTCACTCTTCCCAGAAGACATTGGTGAGAACGTTCGACGGGACAGGCTCGTTTTCCCAGAGCCCCTTCAATTTCCGGCTCCAGACGCCGAGCTTCGGCATGACGAAGAGAAAGAGCGCCGGCACATCGTCTGCGAGAACGGTCTGCGCCTTGCCGTAGATCGCGGCCTGCTCGGCGGGATCCGTGGTTTCCTGCACCTTCTTCATCAAGGCGTCGAAGGCCGGGTTGCGATAGTTGAAGTAGTAGGGATCGCGCGAATAGATGTCGATGTCCATCGGCTCCGCATGGGCGACGATGGTCATCTGGTAGTTTTGGTCCTGCATGACATCCTGCACCCACTTGGCCGGAAATTCGGTGGTCTCGATGGTGACAGTCACGCCGATGTCCGCCAGCATCGCCTGGATGATCTCCGCACTGCGCGAAGCGTACGCCATCTGCGGCGACTTGATGGTGAAGGAAAGGCCTTGGGGATAGCCGGCATCGGCGAGAAGCGCCCTGGCCTTTTGCGGATCGTAGGGCCACCTGGCGGTCAGGTCGAGAAAGCCCGGATCGTTCGGCGTGTAGTGGCTACCGATGGGTGTGCCGAGGCCAGACCAGGCGCCGTCGACGAGCGTCTTGCGGTCGATCGCCATCATCAGCGCCTGCCGGACGCGCTTGTCGTCGAAGGGCTTCTGGCTGTTGTTCATGCCGGCCACGACCTTGAGTTCGGTGTTGCCGATCCTCGTCACAAGCGCCTCGTCGCCTGCGAAGGAAGCCATCAGCTCCGGTGCCGCAAATTCCGGAATGGCATCCACGCCGCCGGACTTCAACGCCGCGGCCTGGGCCTGCGGATCGGAGATGAACCGGAACGTCACCTTGTCCAGCCTGACAGACACGGTCTTGTTCCAGTAGTTGTCGTTCCTTTCTAGCTCGACCCTGTCGCCTTTCGCCCAGCTGACGAACCTGAACGGGCCGGTGCCGATCGGTCTGGTCTTGTCGTCGGCGGCCGAATTGGGTGACACCATGACGGCCGCCGGCCAGCCGAGCCAAGAGAGCAGGCTGCCCGTCGGTGCCGACAGATGCAGCACAAGGGTTTGCGGATCCGGCGTGTCGATGGAGGCGATGGTGGTGAAAAACCGCTTTTGCGGATTGACCGAGCTGCTGCCACGGGCGCGATCCAGGGTGAATTTGGCGGTTGTCGAATCAAATGGCTGGCCGTCGTGGAATTTGACGCCGGATTGCAGATGGAACGTATAGGTCAGGCCGTCCGGCGAGATTTCCCAGCCTTTGGCCAGCTGCGGCTGCACCTTGCCGGCCTCGTCTATCGCGACCAGTCCCTCGAAAATGTTCTGCCAGCTGACCTGGCCGATGGCGACGGGAGCGGCGATGGTCGGGTCGAGGCCCGAAGGCTCGATCGTCATGCCGAGATCGAGCGAGCTTTTGGCCGCCTCTGCAGGCGCAGGACCGAAAATCAGAAGGCTGGTGGAAACTGCTCCCCAGATTGCCAGACGTCGAGCCGGTCGGATCAACGATGCGCGCGCGACCGTCGCCAGATGCTCTCCTGCACATGCGTTGCGCCTTGCTCTCGTCCAGTTCCTCATGGAGATTCTTTCCTTGACGGCGATATCTGGAAAGCTACAGCGGAATTTGCGGGTCGATGCAAGTCCGCTGACACATGGCAGGTCGCGCCATACGATCATAGAGGCATCCTTCTCCATGCTGCACCGCGAAAGGATGTGACTTGCAACGCCCGCCGCGATGGTATATCGAACTGTACGGTTCGGTTCGATATTTAATTGTATGACTTTTGTCAGTCATTGCATTTGCAGGCTTGTTCGGCTCCGTCGGCGTGACGGCGTTCGCGCTATAAAGATTTAAGCGGCACAGATATGTCTGTCACTGAAAATGAAACGGTTCACCGGTTGCCTCGCGGCCGACCCCGCCTGGACCCCGATCTCCGCAAGACAAGTATCGTCGAGACTGCCCTCAGGGTTTTCATCGAGGTGGGTTTCGTCGACGCGACGATGGAAATGATCGCCGCACGCTGCGCAATCTCCAAGGCCACGCTCTATAGTGCGTTCTCCAGCAAGCGTGACCTTTTCACATCGGTGGTTGAGGTTGCCGTCCGCCTGGAAATTCCGGATGAAATCGAAGGTGGCTCGGTTGCCAAGACCCTCGAGACGATCCTTCTGCCACCGTCCGACGGTCATGAGTCGGAGCTGGACGACCGGGATGCCATCCTACGGATCGTATACACCCAAGGGCAGGACCATCCCGAGCTCTGGGAGATCTACCGGTGCACGACTAGCAAGGAGTCCGAGCGGCTGACGGCCTGGCTGCTGAAGCAGCAGGCGCAAGGACGGCTGATCATCGACGATGCAACGATGATCGCCCAGATGCTCATGAACGTCGCCCTCGGCTATCCGCCAAACCGATCCGAGGCTGTGGTCGGACCCCTGACGCGGGTGCCCTACCTCAGGGAGTTCGTAACAATATTCTGCCGCGGGATTTCCGTCTCCTGACGGCAGGCAACTCAGGTCGTCGTTTCAGTGGCGATCAACAAGTACCGAGCAACTGGCCGCGCGCGTGACGCGGTCGACGATCGACCCGAACAGGGCATCCGTGATGTCCTGCACATGGGTGCCGACGATGACGAGGTCGGCATTGCGCTCACGGGCTGCATCGAGGATCGTCGGGGCAACGCGGCCGGCCTTGATCATGTAGGTGGCTTCGATGTTGAGGCGCGAGCAGAGGGATTTTAACTTTGCCTCGACGTCGCTCATCCAGTCCATATCGGCGCTCGATGGCGCGGATTGGGGTGTGTAATGCGGAACTGATTCCACGACGTGCAGCGCAATGATCTCGCCATCACTGTCGAGCAGCGCGGATGCGCGACGCAACATGTGTTCCGCCTTTTCACGCGGGCCTAGTCCTATGGCGCAAATTATCCTGGAATACATGCTGTCTTTACCACCGAGAGAGAGTTGATCCGTCCAAGATCACTTGGACCTTCCACCCTCGGCTTGGCTTTGACAAAGATCAACCGGAATAGCTGTTTTGGTCGTTCTATTGTATAGCCGGCGCAATAAACCTGGTCATGTGGCGTGTCATGGAAACAGACCGGCGCAGCGCGCGGTGTTGCGCACATGGGTTTCCATGGCCAGCCTGGCGCGTTCGACATCGTTGGATTTCAGCGCCGCGATGATGGCGCGATGCTCGGCCACCGATGCCAGCATGCGCGAGGGTTCGGTGATCGGGATTGGCTGTCGCTGCGTTTCGGTCAGCTGCTCGCGGACCGTCTGGTAGAGTGCCCGCAGCATTGCATTGCTGCAGCCGGAGGCGATGATGCCATGGAATTCGAGATCGGCTTCGACATTCGTCAGCAGATCCTCGCTGGCCCAGCACTCCTCCATGGTCCTCGTCGCGTCCTCCATTGCCTGCAGCTGGCCTCCCGTCAACCGTCCGGCCGCAAGGGCCGCAATGTTGCCTTCGAGCATGATGCGCGTCTGGAAGACATCGAACACCGAATAGCTGTCGGCGTAGCGCCACGGTGCCATGGCGTTGGTCGCCGACGGGCGGTTGCCGGCCACGAAGGTGCCCCTGCCCGCCTCTGTCTTGAGCAGGCCCAGCGTTTCGAGCGTCAGCAGCGCCTCGCGCAGCGATGCCCGGCTGATGCCAAGTCGAACGGAAAACTCCCGCTGCGAGGGGATCTTTTGTCCTGCCTTCAACTCCCCGGCCTTGATCATATCCTGGATAAGCCGGGCGGCCGATTGGGGAACGAGTGTTCTGGTGAGCATTCAACGTCTTCTTTGTGCCGGCGCGGCCGATGATGTCGTGCCACTAATGTCGTGAACTCTATTTTACTTTATTGCCGTCTTGCAAATGCCAGGCCGCCATGCTTGATTGGTCGAACTGGTCTGACCAGTTCGACCACATAAAACTGATGGGTAAAATAAATCAAGGGGAACCCATGCGCACTCCGTCATTTCTGAAAACAACCATTCTCACAGCAATCCTGGCCTTTGCCGGATCTTCGATCTCTTTCGCAGCCGATCTCTCGGTCGGTGCCAACATCGGCAATGTCCCCTGGGAGTTCCAGGACGATACCGGCAAGACTGTCGGCTTTGAAGTCGATCTTGTCACCGAGATTGCCAAGCGTCTCGGCAAGTCTGTCGAGTTCGTCAACATCCCGTTCAACGGGCTATTCTCAGCGGTGCAATCCGGCCGCATTAACATGGCCGTTTCGTCGATCACCATCACGCCCAAGCGCCTCGAATCCGTCACCTTCGCCCAGCCCTACTACGATAGCGACCAGTCGCTGACGGTGACGGCAGCCAGCGGCATTGCCGATCTTGCCGGGATGAAGGGCAAGGTCGTGGGTGTCGATACCGGTTCCACCGGCGACATGTGGGCGACCGAGAACACCGGCAAATACGGGCTCGGCGAAATCCGCCGCTTCGAAGGCTTGCAGCCTGCGATGCTCGATCTCGTTGCCGGCCGCATCGACGGCTACATCAGCGACATCCCGGCTCTGCAGTATTACGTCAAGGACAAGCCGAACCTGAAAGTCGTCGAGCGTATTCCGACGGGCGAGAAGTATTCGATCATGTTCAACAAGGGCGATGCTCTTGCCAAGCAGGTCAACGACGTCATCACCACGCTGAAGGGCGAAGGCTATATCGCCAAGCTGCACCAGACATGGTTCGGCGCAAAGGCCGAAGACACCACCTCGACGGTCAAGGTCATGGATATGCCGGCCGCCAAGTAACCGGCTAGCCCGACGGGGATGGCGGCTGATGTCGCCATCCTTTTCCCGACGATCTGACCGGCGGTTTCATGGATATTTTCACGACATTCTTCAACGTTCCTGTCCTCATCAGGGCGTTTCCACTTTTGATATCGGGGCTCTGGGTGACGCTGGAGATCGGTATCACCAGCATTTTCGCCGGCCTTGTCGGCGGCATGTTCCTGGCGCTGCTTCGCCTCTACGCGCCGGCACCGGTGCGGGCGATCGCCAAGATCTATACGGATTTCTTTCGGTCCATCCCGCTGCTCGTTTTGTTGATCATCGTCTACTATGCCCTGCCCTTCGTCGGCATCCGCTTTTCGCCGTTCTTCTCGGCGGTGGCAGCCCTGACACTCGTGTCGATTGCCTATACTGCGGAGATTTTCCGGGCCGGCATCGAGGCTATCCCTCGTGGCCAGTTCGAGGCTTCGGAGGCGCTGGGTCTTTCCTACCGGCCGATGATGATCGACGTCATCCTGCCGCAGGCGATCAAGATCGTCATCCCGCCGCTGACCAACAACTGCATCAACGTCATCAAGGACACGGCGCTCGCCTCCGTCGTCGCCATGCCGGATCTGCTGAAGCAGGCGACACAGGCGCAGGCGCTGATGGCCAACCCCTCTCCGTTGATCGGCGCTGCCATTATCTATGTCGCCTTCCTCTGGCCGCTGGTGACCATCGTTGCCCGACTTGAGAAACGCTTCAATGTCGGGAGGCGCTCATGAGACCGATCATCAGCATTCAGGGCCTCAAGAAGTCATACGGCGATTTCGAGGTGCTACACGGCATCGATCTCGAGATCGGCGAAGGCGAGGTGGTCTGCGTCATTGGGCCATCCGGCTCCGGCAAGTCGACGCTGATCCGCTGCATCAACCATCTCGAGGGATTTTCGCCGGAGAGCACAATCCATGTTGACGGCATCAAGGTCGAGCGCGGCAAGGCGCTGGCGCAGGTCCGCGCCGAAGTCGGCATGGTGTTTCAGTCGTTCAACCTGTTTCCGCACCTGACCGTCCTGAAAAACGTCATGCTGGCGCCAATGCGGGTGCGCGGCACGACAACTGCGGATGCCGCCCGCAAGGCGCGCGAGTTGCTGACCCGTGTCGGCATTTCCGAGCAGTCTGACAAATATCCGGAGCAGCTTTCCGGCGGCCAGCAGCAGCGCGTCGCCATTGCCCGGGCGCTGGCCATGGAGCCGCGGGTGCTGTTGTTCGACGAACCGACCTCATCGCTCGATCCGGAAATGGTCGGCGAGGTGCTTGACGTCATGCGCAAGCTCGCCGGCACCGGCGTGACGATGATCGTCGTCACCCACGAGATGGGCTTTGCCCGCCAGGTAGCCGACAGGGTGATCTTCATGGATGGCGGGCGCATCATCGAGGCCGGCACGCCGGCGGAGATATTCGACGCGCCGCAACAGGAGCGCACCAAAAGCTTCCTGCGCGCCGTTCTCAATCACTGAAAAACAAAATATTCCGGGAGAGATCACCTCATGCAACGCCCCCTCGACATCGATTTTGCCAGAAGCCAGTTTCCAGGGCTCGGCAACGGATGGACATTTCTCGACAACGCCGGTGGTTCGCAAATCCTGAAGCCGGCGGTCGATCGCATGACCAGCTTCCTCTATGACAAGAACGTCCAGATCGGCGGCAGCTACGACGTCTCGCTGCAGGCGGCAAAGGCGCTTGCGGACGGGCGTATGGCGGCAATGCTGCTGGTCAATGCGTCGCGTCCCGAGGAAATCGTCTTCGGCGGCTCGACGACTGTCCTGCTGCAGAACCTGGCGAAGGGCATGCGCAGCCAGCTGAAGCCGGGCGATGAGATCATCGTCACGATCTCCGACCACGAATCGAACATCGGCCCTTGGGAAGGTCTGACGGATGCCGGTATCGTCCTCAAGTTCTGGCCGCTCGATACCGAGACCTACGTGCTCGACATGGCCGATCTCGCGCCGTTGATGACGGAGCGGACGAAGCTCGTCTGCGTCACCCATGTCTCGAATATTCTCGGATCGATCAATCCAATCGCCGAGATCGCCGCTTTCGTCCATGCACGCGGCGCCCGCATCTGCGTCGACGCCGTCGCCTACGCGCCACACCGCGCCATCGACGTGCAGGCATGGGATGTCGATTATTACGTCTTCAGCCTCTACAAGACCTACGGCCCCCACTACGCGATGATGTACGGCAAATACGATCATCTGCTCGAGCTGGATCCGCTCTATCATTTCTTCTACGGGCGGGACAAAGTACCCGGCAAGCTCGAGCCCGGCAATGCCAACTACGAGCTCGCTTATTCGCTGACCGGCATCGTCGATTATCTTGCCGAACTCGGTGAACGCGCTGGCGCAAGCGGCAGTCTCCGTGAAAAGATCGTCTCGGCCTTCGACGTCATCGCGAAGCAGGAAAACGCGTTGGCGGACCGGCTGCTCGGCTATCTCGGCAGCCGCAACGACTGCCGTATTTTCGGCGAACGCGATAATGCGCGCGGAAGCCGCATACCGACCATCAGCTTTGCCTTCGAGGGGCGCAATTCCGAAAGCATCTGCAAGGCCATGGATGCCCACAAGATCGCCATCCGCTTCGGAGATTTCCACGCGCGACGGCTTGGCGATCACATCGGCTTGCCGCAATATCATGGGGCGGTGCGCGTCTCCATGGTCCACTACAACACGCTGGAGGAAGTCGACCGGTTGATTGCGTCGCTTGACGCGATCCTTGGCAGTAACGTCGGCATGCTCAGCGCGACAGCCTGAAGAAGAGCCTGAAAAAGAGAGAGTGCAGCATGCGGTTCGATACGATCATCAGGAACGGAACTGTCGTAACCGATAGCGAAACGTTCGAATGCGACGTCGGCATTGTCGATGGCCGGATCGCGGCGATTGAGACTGGTCTCGCTGATGCCGCCGAGATTATCGACGCGACAGGGCTCTATGTCATGCCGGGAGGCATCGACAGCCACGTACATCTTGCCCAGCCTTCCGGCGACGGTATCGTCATGGCCGACGATTTTGCCAGCGGCACGTTGTCAGCGGCCTTTGGCGGCAACACGACGGTGCTGCCTTTCTGTATGCAGGAGAAGGGCACCAGCCTGCGCGAAGGCCTGAAAGTCTATCACGCCAAGGCCGATGGGGAGTGCTACGTCGATGTCGCCTTTCATCTCGTCGTCACCGACCCGACCGCGGCCGTGCTCGGCCAGGAGCTTCCGGCGCTGGTCAATGACGGCTACACCTCGATCAAGGTGTTTATGACGTATGAAAGCCTGCGGCTTCGCGATGACCAGATCCTCGATACGCTCGACGCCGCAAGACGGTCCGGTGCTGTCGTCATGGTCCATTGCGAGAACGAAGACGCCATCCAGTTTCTGATCGGCAAGCACGAGGCGCAAGGCGAGCTCGCGCCGAAATACCACGCCTCCAGCCGGCCGATTGCCGCCGAGCGGGAAGCCACCCATCGCGCCCTGTCGCTTGCCGAAATCGTCGAGACGGCGATCGTTATCGTGCATGTCTCCAATCGTCAGGCGATGGAAGAGATCCAGCGGGCGCGCTCACGCGGCGTCAGTGTCGCCGGCGAAACCTGCCCGCAATATCTCATGCTGACCGCTGACGATCTCGATGCGGCCGAGCTGGAAGGCGCCAAGTTCGTCTGCTCGCCGCCGCCGCGCGATGCGGAAAGCCAGATCGCCTGCTGGGAAGGCTTGCAGAACGGTACGTTCGAATTGTTCTCGTCTGACCATTGCCCGTTCCGCTACGACGACGACCAGGGCAAGCTCAATGAGAAGGGAAAGCGCAATTTCCGCTGGATACCGAACGGCATTCCGGGCGTCGAGACGCGGTTGCCGATCCTGTTCTCCGAGGGTGTCGGCAAGGGGCGGATCGATCTCAACCGCTTTGTCGCGCTGTCGTCCACAAACCATGCGAAACAATACGGCCTCTATCCGCAGAAGGGCACCATCGCCATCGGCTCGGATGCCGATATCGCTCTCTGGGATCCCCTGCGGTCCGTAACCATCACCAACGATATCCTGCATCACGGCGCCGACTACACGCCCTATGAGGGCCTCGAGGTCACCGGCTGGCCGGTGCGTGTCATCCTCCGGGGCAAGACCATCGTCAACGGCGATAGTCTGGAAGGCACCAAGCAGATGGGCCGCTACCTCCAGCGTCCGGGTGGTGTCAGTGCCGAGCGTGCCTGAGGCGCCAGCCCCTACTTCACATAGTCTCCGCGCGTAATACCGTGCCTTTGCAGCTTGTCGTAGAACGTCTTGCGGGGGATACCGAGTGCTTCGATCGTCAGCCTGATGTCGCCGTCATGATCCCGGAGAGTGCTTCGGATCAGATCGGCTTCGTATTGCTCCATCCGCGCAGGCAGCGATAGGATTGGGCTGGACCCGTCATGGGTTCCAGGCGCCGCAGGGCCGGTGTCGGCGAGGCCGAGGACGAAGCGCTCAGCGAAATGCGCCAGTTCTCGGACGTTGCCCGGCCATTGGTGCGCCTGGAGATAGCGGTGTACGTCCGGCGGCACGGCCGGTGGCGGCTTGTTGAACCGGACGGCGGCGCGATCGACGAAATGGCCGAAAAGAAGCGGGATGTCGGCGCGCCGGTCGCGCAGCGGCGGAATGGAGATGGTCACCACGTTGAGCCGATAGAACAAATCCTCGCGAAAGCCTTGCCGCTGACCAGGATCGCTCAGGTCGACCTTGGCGGCCGCGACGACACGAAGATCGACCGGCCGGATGTCATTGGTGCCGAGCGGTGTGACTTCGCGCATCTCCAGCACCCGCAGCATCTTGACCTGCGCCGACTGCGGCATGCTCTCGATCTCGTCCAGAAACAGCGTGCCCTCGCCGGAGTGTTCGATGCGGCCGATGCGCTTCTTCTGGGCGCCGGTGAAAGCGCCGGCTTCGTGGCCGAACAGCTCGCTCTCGATCACGCTTTCCGGCAGCGCGCCGCAATTGAGCGCGACGAAATTTCCCTTCGAGCGGCGGCTCCAGCGATGCAGCAGGCTTGCCACGACCTCCTTGCCGCTACCCGTCTCGCCTGTCACGAGCACGTCGACATCGGTATCGGCAATCTGGCGCAGGGTGCGCCGCAGCCGCTCCATCGCCGGTGTCTGGCCGATCAGCGGCAGGCCGTCCTGCGCCTGGTCCGTTGCTTCGCGCAGCCTCCTGTTGTCGAGAACGAGCCGCCGTTTCTCGATGGCCCGCCGCACGCTCTGCACCAGCCTGTCCGCCGCGAAGGGTTTCGGAATGAAGTCGTAGACGCCGTCCTTGATGGCCTGCACCGCCATCGGGATATCGCCGTGGCCGGTCATCAGGATCACCGGCAGGTCGTCGTCCTGTTGCTGGACGCGGGCAAAAAGCTCCAGCCCGTCCATCTGCGGCATCCGGATATCCGAAACGACGACGCTGACGGCAGCGATGTCGAGGGCCTCGACCGCATCGCGTGGCCGCGAAAATGCGCTGACGGAAAAGCCGGCAAGTTCAAGTGTCTGGGCCGTTGCCCGCAGCAGGTCGGCATCGTCGTCGACGAGCAGGATGAGCGGCGCTTCTTTCATGAGGTTGCCTTTGGCAGATGGAGGACGAAGCGCGTGCCGGTCTCGCCGCTGTCGACATCGATGCGACCGCCGAAATCGGCCGCGATGTCCTTGGAGATGACGAGGCCAAGACCAAGGCCCCCGGGCTTCGAGGTGTTGAACGGGGTAAACAGCGAATCGAGAATTTCCGGCGCGATGCCCGGCCCGTTGTCGGCGATGCTGATGGCGATTTCGTGCGCTGTCTCGCAGACCGATACCGCAACCCGCGCGTCGTTGCGCCCCTCGAGCGCTTCCAGCGCATTCTGGAAGAGGTTGATCAGCACCTGCTCAAGGCGGACGCGGGTGCCCATGACCATCATGCCCCGTGGCGGCAGGTCGATCGCCAGGGCCTCGATTTGTCCGGCAAAACGGCTGCGGAGCAGCACTACGGCACCTTCAATGATGCCGCGGACATCGACCGGCACCGGCGACGTCCGGCCTTTGCGGGCAAAGGCTTTCAGTTCCTCCGTGATCGTGCCGATCCGCTCGGTCAGCGAGGCGATCAGGCTGAGGTTTTCCCTGGCGGGCCCGGGTTGATGGCGTTCCAGAAAGATCTGGGCGTTGTCGGCATAGGCACGGATGGTGGCAACCGGCTGGTTGATTTCATGGGCGACGCCGGCCGCGACCTGGCCGAGGATCGCCAGCCGGTTCGCCTGGACGAGTTCCTGCTGAACCACCTGCAGCTTGGCCTCCGTCGTTCGGTGGCCGGAAATCTCTGCCTCGAGACGGTCTCGCGCGCGGCTGAGATCGTCGGTGCGCTCCAGCACACGCCGCTCCAGCTCCTCGCGGGCCACACGACCGACGGCAAGCTCCATCGCCGAGACATGCCGGCGACGCAACAGGAAGGCGGCAAGCGCCAGCACCGGCAGGACTATGGCAAGCGCGATGAAGCGATCCTCGCGGATATTGGTCGCAATCGCAGCGTCCGTCGGCACGAGATAGTTCAACGTCCACGGCGTCGAGGGCACCGGCGCTTTCAGGCGCAGATATTCTCCAGCGTTGGTGCCAGGCAGCACGGCGTGGACGATCGAGGCATCCGCATCGAGCGCCACCGGCGCGGTGATCGGCAGGGGAGTGAGCGTCGCGTCGCCAAACTGCAGGCTTCGGCGGATGGCCGACAGGCGGTCGCTTGCCAGCGGTGCATCCGTCATGAAACGCCAGGACGGGATGCTGGTCACAAGGACGATGCCCCGGTCGTCGGTGACATAGGCAGGGCGCGCCGTCTCGCGCCAGTCGGCTTCCAGCTGATCGAACTCCATCTTGACGACGACCACGCCGATGGGTGACCGAGGGTCTCCGACGCGGCGGGAGATATAGAGGCCGGGCCGATTGCTGGTGTTGCCGAGGGCAAAATGTTCGGCCGTTCCGTCGACAATGGCGCGGCGAAAATAGTCGCGGAAGGAGTAATCCTTGCCGACGAATGTCAGCTGGTCCTGCCAGTTGCTGGAGGCAATCGCGATGCCGTTTCGGTCGATGACATAGAGCACGGAGGCCTTGGTGCCGGAGACCAGGCTTTCAAGTTTGCGATCCAGTAGCCGCACGGGCTGGTCGTCTGCGGTAGCAAGGGCGTCGCGCACCTGCAGGTCGTCGGCCAGCAGCAACGGCAGGGCGCGTGGCCGCTCGAGGACTGCCCGCAGCAAGGCGATTTTCAGATTGGCATCGGTCCGCCCCTGGTCTGCCAGCGCATGTACTGCAACCGATTGTCCATAGACGCCGGCCGTATAAAGGACAACGGTCAGGACCAGCGCGCTGGTAGCAGCAAAGGCAAGCCATACGCGGCGGTGTCGCTTGGCAAGGTCCAGAGGCGTCTGGTTGGGAGGTTGGGGGCGATGAAGCATGCTGCATCTGTGCATAATCCCGGCCAGACCTCAATGGTTTTGTGCGGATTTCCGCACTACAAGCGCCCAATTGGCCGAACGGCTTTCACCAAAGTCTATTTTACGCAAACACTTATGACGCTTGCGGAGTTTGGCATGGATGTTGCAAGACATGTAGCTTGCAGTCGGAGGGCTGCTTGTCATTTGCAGCCCGGAGGGCCGAGAGATCGGTTTGGGCGAAGAGGAGGATCTTGTGATAATTCCTGACGCTGGTAGCCAGACCAAGGGCAAACTTCCCTTTTATCGACAGATGTACGTGCAGGTACTGACGGCCATTGCCGCCGGTATTCTGCTCGGCCATTTCTATCCCCAGGTCGGCGCTTCCATGCAGCCGCTTGGCGATGCCTTCATCAAGCTTGTACGCATGGTCATCGCCCCCGTCATCTTCCTGACGGTGACGACGGGTATCGCCGGCATGTCGGACCTGAAGAAGTTCGGTCGCGTCGTCGGCAAGGCGCTGCTCTACTTTCTCATCTTCTCGACGCTTGCTCTCGTCGTCGGCCTCGTGGTGTCGAATGTCCTGCAGCCCGGCGCGGGCATGCATATCAATGCGGCCACTCTCGACACCAAGGCGGTCAACACCTATGCCGCCCAGGCGCACGATGCGACGATCATCGGCTTCCTGATGAACATCATCCCCGATACCATCGTCGGCGCCTTTGCCAAGGGCGATATCTTGCAGGTGCTGTTCTTCTCGGTGTTCTTTGGCATCGCGCTCGGTGCCGTCGGTGAGCGTGGACGCGTGGTTTCGGATTTCCTTCAGGCCCTTACGGCCCCGATCTTTCGTCTCGTTGCCATCCTGATGCGCTTTGCGCCCATCGGCGCCTTCGGTGCAATGGCCTTTACCATCGGCAAATACGGGATCGGCTCCATTGCCAATCTCGCCTTCCTGATCGGGACGTTCTACCTGACGTCGCTCCTGTTCGTGCTGGTCGTGCTCGGGGCCGTCGGCTGGTACAACGGATTCTCGATCCTCAACCTGATCCGTTATATCAAGGAAGAGCTTCTGCTCGTGCTCGGCACGTCGTCCTCGGAGGCTGCTTTGCCGGGCCTGATGAACAAGATGGAGCGGGCCGGCGTCAAGCGGTCGGTCGTCGGGCTGGTCATTCCGACCGGTTATTCGTTCAATCTCGATGGCACCAATATCTATATGACGCTGGCGGCACTGTTCATTGCCCAGGCAACCGACACACCGCTGACGCTCGGCGACCAGCTCCTGCTCCTGGCAGTGGCGATGCTGAGCTCCAAGGGCGCTGCAGGCATCACCGGCGCGGGCTTCATCACGCTGGCCGCAACACTGTCGGTTGTCCCCTCTGTGCCGATCGCCGGCATGGCGCTTATCCTCGGTATTGACCGCTTCATGTCGGAATGCCGTGCGCTGACCAATCTGGTCGGCAATGCGGTCGCGACTGTGGTCGTGGCACGTTGGGAAAACGAGCTGGACGAAGTCCAGTTTGCGGCCGCGATGAGGGGGGAGCTTTCGGGTACCCCCGAGATCCCCGCGTTGCAGGCCGCAGAGTGATCCCAGGCATCTAATGATCTTCGGCATGGCGCTCGCACCTCGATCGCCATGCCCCCCCTGAAAATCACCTATCCGCCGATGCGCTAAGCGATGTCTCCGCCGCATCGAGCCGACGTCGGTTGCTCCAGGCACGCGGCGTCGTACGTCTCAAGGACGGCATCGACAGACTGGATGAGAACGAGTTCGGCATCTATCGGCCGCCCCGACGGAATGACAAGGCTCGGTAGGAACTGCCTGGCGACGGTTTCCGGAATGACGACGCCCCGCAACGCCAGCAGCAGATTTTCCACTGCCTCCGTCGCTTGCGGCTTGCCCCAGTAATAGCGGATCCGGTCGCTGTAACTGTAATGCCGCTCCACTCTCAGCGCATTCCCCTCCCCATGATAATGGCCAAGCCAGTTCGTGGGATCGGCGAGCATCGTGTCTTCCATGGCTCGCATAAGCGACCGGTCGCCATAGCCCGGGACCAGTTCCGACGCGATCAGGTCGAGCCCGTACAGCGATTCGCGGTAGGCAAAAGTCAGGCCCGGTCCGACCTTCAGGATTGGATAGCCATCGCGCACCAAAGCCGACAGCGCCTCGACGGTCTGGTAGTCAGTGGAATGGGCCTCGAAGACAAATTGCGGGACCGCGTCGAGGACAGCGCCGAGATCGAATGCCGCTTCTGGCCTGTAGGCTATGACGTTGGCATTGCCGAATTCGACGCCGGGCTGGACGACGAAGGCGATTACCCGGGAGAAGGCATCGGCAAGTCCTGCCCGCTCGAATACCTCGCGGTGGATCTCGATGGTCGAACGTGCGTCAAGGGCTGAAGTCGGCGCCACTGTATCGAGGGCGTGGTCGGCGCCGCCGGGTGTCGGTACCTCGGTGCCGAGCACGTAGACCGGCATGGCGAGGCCGTTGGCCCGGGCGGCCTGCTCGGCGACTGCGGCAAGGCGGGCTGCCCGCTCGGCGATGATCCGGTCGCCGAGGCTCGCTGGCTCGCCGGCGCAAGCCATTGACGTATCCAGATGGATCTTGCTGAAGCCTGCCAGAACGTAGTGTCGGACCAGCGTCTCAGATTTCGACATGGCCGCCTCGGCAGTCTCTTTCTTCCAGGGGTTTGGACCGAGATGATCGCCGCCGAAAAGGATGCGGGAGCGCTCGAGGCCTTCGTCTGCGGCGATCCCGCAGACGAAGCCGATGAAGTCTGCCGGCGTCATGCCGGTGTAGCCGCCAAACTGGTTGACCTGGTTGCACGTTGCCTCGATCAGCACCTGCCGGCCGTTGTTTCTGGCGCGGCGCAACGCTGCCCGCAGCACCGTCGGGTGGGCGGAGCAGACAGAGGTGATGCCGAACGGCGAGCCCTCTTGCCGGGAAGAAGCGAGGCGTGTCAGCAGCTGGTTCATCAGATCACCCTCGGTGTGGTTCGCGCAAATTCCTGCAGTTCCTCAAGGCTGGAGACACCTTCCATCGGCCCTTGCCGCGTGACGTTGCGGGCGCCGGCGGCGTTGGCCAGCAACAGCGCACGCTCCGGCGTCGAGCCCATTCGCCGGGCAGTAAGATAGGTGGCGCCGAAACAATCGCCGGCGCCGGTCGGATCGACTTCGGAAACCGCGAAGGCGGCTGCATGAAGCGGCGGCGAGCCGGGTGCGAAACAGGAAGACCCATGGCGGCCGCGCTTCAGCACGATCTCGCCAATGCCAATACCAAGGAGCTTGTCGATGGCCGTCGGTTCGTCGCTGGTATCGGCTGCGAGCAGCAGTTCGTCGTCGGACGGGAGCAGGAGGTCGGTGACGGCGAGCATATCGTCGAGCAGCTGCCTGCCCTCCCCGCCATTCGCCAGTTCCTTGCGAACATTAGGGTCGAAGGATACCGAGCCGCCGCGGGCCTTTATCGCCGAGACAGCAAAATGGATGATGTCGGAGGCGCCCGGAATGGCGAAAGCCGATCCCATGACATGCAAGTGGCCGCTGCGCTCGATCAGCGCCGTTGCAGGCGCCGTCAGCTGGATCCGGCCGGCAGCGGAGCTGGCGATATTGAACACGAAATCGCGGGCACCATCCGGCCGGTAACGTACGAAAGCGCTCCCCGTTGGGAGATCGCCGATGACAGATATGGCTGAGACGTCGACACCGTCGCGCCGCAGCCTGTCGATATTGAGCTTGCCGAAATCGTCGTTACCGACGCTGGCGATGATGCCAGCCGATCCGCCCATGCGCGCGACCTGGTCGATGAAGATCGCGGGCGCGCCGCTGGCAAAGGGGCCGATCAGGGCCTGCGGCTCCAGAAAACCGTGGCCGACCGTCGTTGCCATGATCTCCACCAGGATTTCGCCGATCGTGATCGTCGGCCCGAGCGCTTCAGGCGCAAGCCCTCCGGTCTGTAAAGCAGACATCTTACCTCCCTCGCCCCGCCAAGGACGGATAATGCAATGCGGCGGTCCGTCTTGGCTAAAGAAAGGGAAATCGTGAGTCAACAAAATTTGACGCGAGTAAATTAAAGCACGCCTTACGAATTGCCTATCGCCTGTGCAGGTAAACGCAATCAAGCAAACGAAACAGCCATTATGCTAAGTGATTTTCGACATATGACCGAAAATTCGGCAGCGGCCATCTCCGGTCGATTGACAGCAGCGCGCTTCGTTGCGATAAAACTTTACGCATGTAATTTTATGTGTAGGTTTTCTTTCGGGAGGAGAAACGAAGTCATGACAACAATTATTCGCACGCTGACCGCATCCGCCGTCGGCATCGGCCTGATGGCGGGAATGGCCCAGGCCGAGGAACTGACGATTGCCACCGTCAACAACGGTGACATGATCATCATGCAGAAGCTGGCGCCCGAGTGGGAGAAGAAGACGGGCAACAAGCTGAACTGGGTGGTGCTCGAGGAAAATGTCCTTCGCCAGAAGCTGACCACCGACATTGCCACGAAGAGCGGCCAGTTTGACATCATGACCATCGGTGGCTACGAGGCGCCGATCTGGGGCAAGTCCGGCTGGCTGGAGCCGGTTGGCGATCTCGGCAGCGACTATGACTACGACGACCTTCTCACACCGATCAAGGCCGGCCTGACAGTCGACGGCAAGCTCTACGCAGTACCGTTCTACACCGAAAGCTCGTTCACGCTGTACCGCAAGGACCTGTTTGATGCGGCCGGTCTCAAGATGCCGGAGCAGCCGACCTACGACCAGATCAAGGAATACGCGGCCAAGCTCACCGACAAGTCGAAGGAGCAGTACGGTATCTGCCTTCGCGGCAAGCCGGGCTGGGGCGAGAACATGGCGTTCCTCGGAACCATGATCAACACCTATGGCGGCAGCTGGTTCGACATGAAATGGAAGCCGCAGATCAATTCGGCACCCTGGAAGAAGGCCGTCACCGACTACGTCGAGCTGCTGACCAAATACGGTCCTCCCGGTGTGACATCGAATGGCTTCAATGAAAACCAGGCGCTGTTTGCGACCGGCCATTGCGCCATGTGGATCGACGCGACGTCGGCCGCCGGCCGCGTGTTCGATCCGAAACAGAGCAAAGTCGCCGACAAGATCGCTTTCACGGCCGCCCCGATAGCGGTCACCCCGAACGGCGCCAGCTGGTCGTGGTCGTGGAACCTGGCGATCCCGGCAACATCGACCAAGGTCGAGGCCGCCAAGTCGTTCGTCAAATGGGCGACCTCCAAGGACTATGTGAAGCTGGTGGGAGAGAAGGAAGGTTGGGTCGCCGTGCCGCCGGGCACGCGCAAATCGACCTATGACCTGCCGGAGTACCAGAAGGCAGCGCCATTTGCCGCCGCCGTGCTGAAGGCCATCCTGTCGGCCGATCCGACCAAGGCCACGAAGGATCCGGTGCCCTACACCGGCGTCCAGTTCGTCGCCATTCCTGAGTTCCAGGGCATCGGCACCATCGTCGGCCAGCAGATATCGTCCGCGCTTGCCGGTCAGCAGACCGTCACCGCCGCCCTCGACAATGCCCAGAAACAGGTCGAGCGCGATATGAAGAAGGCTGGCTATCCGAAATGATCGATAGTGCTCGCGGCTTGCCGCCGCGAGCACCTTCCCGGGCGCTGGAAGTTTAACCTTCCCAAAGCCAGGGCTTTCCGGCAGACATTCGTTAGTATCTAGAATTTGGAGCGTGTTATGAGATTGAAGGACAAAGTCGCGCTGATTACCGGCGGTGCCCGCGGTATCGGCCTTGGTTTTGCAGAAGCCTTCGTCAAGGAAGGAGCGCGGGTCGTTATCGCCGACATCGACATCGACCGTGCCACCAAGGCCGCCGCTGTCATCGGCGATCGCGCCAGCGCCGTGAAGCTCGATGTCACCGATCTTTCGGCCATCGAGAGCGTCGTCAAGTCGGTCGATGAGGAGTTCGGCGGCATCGACATCCTCGTCAACAATGCCGCCATCTTCGACATGGCGCCGATCAACGAGATTACCGAGCAGAGCTATGAGCGCATCTTCGACATCAATCTCAAGGCGCCGCTGTTCATGATGAAAGCGGTCTCCAACGCCATGATCGCACGCGGTCGCGGCGGCAAGATCATCAATATGGCGAGTCAGGCCGGTCGTCGCGGCGAAGCGCTGGTGACCCTCTATTGCGCCTCCAAGGCGGCGATCATCTCGGCCACCCAGTCTGCGGCGCTCGCCCTCGTCAAGCACGGCATCAACGTCAACGCCATCGCCCCCGGTGTCGTCGACAGCGAAATGTGGGATGTCGTCGACGCCAGCTTCGCCAAGTGGGAAGGCCTGCAGCCCGGCGAGAAAAAGGCAGCCGTCGCCAAGTCCGTGCCGATCGGCCGCTTCGCGACACCCGACGATCTCAAGGGTATCGCTGTCTTTCTCGCATCCTCCGAAAGCGACTACATTCTCGCCCAGACCTACAATGTCGACGGCGGAAACTGGATGAGCTGACCTTACGGTCGGCCATCGTCTGAAAGCGTGCGGGAGGACGTCTTGGAAGCCATCAATTATACGGCCCTCGGCGTTGCCGATATCGCCGACCTGCCGATGCCGACGCTCTTGCCCGGCCAGGCGCTGATCCGGGTCAAGGCATCCGGATTGTGCCACACGGATATCGACGTTCTCTACGGCCGCTATGGCGAGGGGCATTTTCCAGTGGTACCTGGCCATGAATATGCGGGCGTCGTCGAGGCTGTCGCGGACGATGTACGGTCGGTCAAGGTCGGCGCCCGCGTGGTCGTCGATCCCAATCTCACCTGCGGCCATTGTGACGCCTGCCTGAAGGGGCTCGGCAATCTCTGTCGGACGCTGAAGGCCTACGGGGTCACCCACAATGGCGGTTTTGCAGCCTACAGCGCCGTCGACGCCGGGCACCTGCACCAGATCGGCGACATGCCCTTCGAGCTCGCAGCACTTGCCGAGCCGCTCGGCTGCGTCCTCAACGGTCTCCGCAGTGCCAACCTTGTCACCGGTGCCCACGGCACGCAGACGGCACTGGTGTTCGGTGCCGGGCCGATCGGGCTGCTGCTCGCCCTCTCGCTGAAGGCGGAGGGCGTCGCCGCCGTGACGGTTGCCGACATCAACGAACGTCGTCTCGACTTTGCCGGTAGCCTCGGACTTGCCACCGCCGTCTCTGGGTCGGCGGATCTGGCCCGCTCCCGACGCCAATTCGATTTTGTCGCCGATGCCACGGGAATATCCTCTGTCGTCGAGGGCATGGCCGATTTTACCGCCGATGGCGGCACCATGCTGGTGTTCGGCGTCTGCGCGCCGGATGCCCGGGTGTCGATCGCACCGTTCGAGATTTTCAGGCGGCAGTTGAAGCTTGTCGGTTCCCATTCGCTGAACAGGACCATTCCCGATGCACTTGCGATTCTGAAGCGGGATGCGGATCGGATGGGGCGGCTTGTGTCGCACCGACTGCCCCTCGCCGAGGTGCTGTCATACCTAACCAGCAACTCGAAGGACGCGGCGACCATGAAGGTACAATATGTCGCCGACTAAGTGACTTTCTGGCCTCGATTGCTTGCCGATTCCGGCTTTTCGCCCGGTTACGAGTGATCTACAGGTGAACTCCTGATCGATGGGAGAGACAATGTGGCGAAACCGATAAGGACGATGGAGGATTTTTCCGAACTCGTCGGCCTGTCCCGTCCGACCGTGTCGAAATACTTCAACGATCCGAGCTCGGTGCGTCGCAAGACGCGGGATCTCATCGAGGATGCGCTGAAGAAATCCGGCTTTCGTCCCAACATGTTCGCCGTCAACCTCAACCGCCGGCGCAGCAATATCATCGGCGTCATCATCCCGAATTCGACCGATCCGTTCTACATGGCGCTCACCCGTCGGATCGAACTCATCGCCAACGAGGCCGGCTTTCTGGCTTTCGTGCTGTCCTCGGATGGCAAGGCCGGAATGGAGGACGAGGCGATCAAGACCTTCAAGTCGCTGAATGTTGCCGGCGCCATCATCGCGCCGCTCGGGATAGAATCGCACCACGCGACGCTGCAGCAGCTCGGCCAGAGCATTCCCCTCGTCTATGTGGACTCGCCGCTCGACGAGACCTCTGCTTTTGTCGGCACCAACAACCGCCAGAGCTTCAGCCTCATCGTCGATTACCTCTGCCGCTCCGGCGAGCCGCCCTGCTATTTCGGAATGCCTGACGTCAACACCAATGCCGCGACCAGGCGCCTTGCCTATATCGAGGCGAT
Organism: Rhizobium sp. rho-13.1; assembly: GCF_007000305.1. Lineage (NCBI taxonomy): Bacteria > Pseudomonadati > Pseudomonadota > Alphaproteobacteria > Hyphomicrobiales > Rhizobiaceae > Rhizobium > Rhizobium sp. rho-13.1. The sequence goes on from NZ_SCFL01000023.1 coordinate 24,154, forward strand.
GGAGCGGTTCCGCCTCACCCCCGAACTCGTGGGGCTGTCCCCCGTTGCAAGCTGGGATTTCGAGCGTTTTGGTTTCGAGGAGGCAAACCGTATCCTGGCGTCGACATGCGGCTTTCCCTCCAGGACCATCCTTTGCGCCAACGACCGCGTCGCCTTCGGCGTTATTTCCGCCGCTTATCAGAAGGGAATGCGGGTCGGGCACGGCGCCGATTGCGACCTGCGCGTTGCCGGCCATGACGATCATCCGCTGTCGCGCTACGCCTGTCCGCCGATCACCACGGTTGCGCAGAACTACAACGAGATCGGCAAGCGCGCCATCGAACTCCTACTCAACAAGCTCGGCGAATCCACAGGCTCCACGCCGTCGGCTACCGTCGAGGAACGCATCCTGCTCAATGCCGAACTCATGCTGCGCAGTTCCGCGTGATGGCATCGGTTTGATCCAAGGGCTTGGTTACCTGCAATTGTCGTCTGCATGGCTTCTCGTAGATTGGCCCACGCCTCCCCGTTCACGAGGCCTTTCGGTCCGTGTCATGAAATTCTGATGGCCGGGGCACACCGTGTGCCTGATGATTTTTTAGTGAAGTGACACGCGATGTGCCCCGTTCGACACTTTTTATCCGCAACTCCGGATCCTCTGTTTCCGACCCAGGTCCCGTTGAGGGAAAAGCTGCCGGAGTTATGCCACACAGGCACGCCGAGCTTAGGGGCCCAAAGGGATCCACTTTCTGCGGACCCTTGAAGGAGTGCCTGCGTAGACGGCAACCCCTTCAAGATCCGTCCCCACCTCGCCGGCAACGCAGACCGGTGTATCCGATGGCGGAACGGGGTGAGTATAGATCGGGACGAAAGCACGGGGATGAAAATATGATGCCGGCATTCTTTCCAAACGAAAATCCCAACGGTTTATCCCCATGAGGTGCTGCGAGCAGGGGCGATGGAGGGAAGCGAGAGAGGAGTGTGTGTCGGTGAGAAAGATCAACCGCAAAGAACCACCGCCGCCTACCCTCATTCCTGTGCCCGTCATAGGAATCCAGCCGCCCAAGTCCCTAGGCGATAAGCACTTTCTCCACCAACGGGGATCCAGTCACGGCGCAGACGCGCCGTGACTGGATCCCCGTGACGAGCACAGGATTAGGGTCTGGGGAGCATCCCAGGCAAGGTTGGATCTTAGAATACGTGGCAGCAGTGATCCTTCTTTCACAGAGTTGGACACCGCGATAAATTCGAGTTTCCAATGCCTTGCTTGATCTGCCTCCTGACTTCCCCCATTCCTGTGACGAGGGAAAGTGGGGGGCACCCCAGGCGAGGTCGGACCTTCAAGGGTTCGGCAATTATGGATATATGTTTAGATGGGTTCGGGCGCTTGGATACGCATCATATTCCAGCGCGTTGCCCGATTTGCGTCCCGCTCCCTCGTTCCTGACCCGTCACACTCGCCCCTCCCCTGCTCTCTCATCCTGCCAGGGGAAAGTACGGGAAAGTGCGGGCGGGGTGCGGTTGGCGGCTTGTTCAATGGTGCGGGCAGCAATAGCATCGGGGTCCCTGCGGTCTGCAGGCCAGGCTTTACCATGCAAGGAACAGAACCGATGGCGCGTCACGATAAGCTGAAGCTCGGGACATTTGTCTATACGTTTGGATTTCATCCCGCGGCATGGTTGCATCCCGACAGTGATGTCAACGGTGCGAACGAGTTTAGTCATTTTCTCAACATCGCGAGGCTCTCGGAAGAGGCGAAGTTCGATTTTATGTTCCTCGCCGACTCCGCGGCCTCGGCCGTCGGCGATGCCGATGCGCTGGCGCGCCAGCCGACCAAGATGAACCGCTTCGAGCCGACATCGCTGCTTTCGGCGTTGGCTGTCACCACCACCCATCTCGGCCTGGTGGGAACGGTTTCCACCAGCTATTACGAGCCCTACAACGTTGCCCGCATCTTCGCCTCCATCGACCAGTTGTCGAAAGGTCGCGCCTGCTGGAACGTCGTTACGTCCGACCACAACGAAACGGGTTATAATTTCAACCGCGAGGGCCTCGATCCGCATGCGGTGCGCTACGAGCGCGGGACGGAGTTTGTCGATGTCGTGTTCGGCCTATGGGACAGTTTCGAGCGGGATGCGCTGTTGCGCGACCGGGAAAGCGGCATCTACTACGATAAGGACAAGCTGCATACGCTCGACCACAAGGGCAAGCATTTTCAGGTCCGGGGGCCGCTCAACATTGCCGGCTCGCCGCAGGGTCGTCCGGTCATCGCACAGGCCGGCGGTTCCGAGGCCGGCATGGATCTTGCTGCCCGCACCGCCGAGGTGGTGTTCGGCCTTGCCTCCAATATCGACCGTAGCCGCGCCTTCTACAAGAACGTTAAGGGACGCATGGCCGCCTATGGACGCAGCGAGGACGACCTGAAGATCATGCCGGGGGTGGTGCTGAATGTCGGCGCGACCATGGCCGAGGCGCAGGCCAAGGTCGATTTTATGATCGACAAGCTGCATCCCGATGTCGGCCGGCTGATGCTGTCCGAATTTCTCGAGGCCGATCTCACCGGCGTGCCGCTCGACCAGCCCTTCCCCATGGACCTGCTGCCGACAACGCCGCGCGGCTCCAAGGCGCTGTTCGACGAGCTGGTGGATTTCGTCAACAAGGGCCACACCGTCGGCGAACTTGTCCGGCACTATGCCGAGAAACATACCGGCAACGGTATCACGGGCACGCCAACCCAGATTGCCGACTTCATGGAGGAATGGTTCGAGACACGTGCCGCCGATGGCTTCATCCTGATGTTCCCGACGTTGCCGTCCAGCCTCACCGACTTCACCGAACTGGTGCTGCCGGAATTGCGCCGGCGCGGCCTGTTCCGGGAGGAATATGAGGGCCCGACGCTGCGCGAAAATCTCGGCCTGTCGATGCCGGTCAACCGCTACACGGCGGCCCGCAACAAGGGTTGAACGAGGGGCGCCGCAGCCCAATTGCCTGGGCTTTGGCGCCGGCACCCGAACGCCGGATGATGCCCGCCGCTCCATCGTCCGCTTTCGGACCGTCCCAGACGGCTGCACATAAACAAGACGTTATCAACTCTTGAAGTGTCTCTGAGGATGCCTACTTCGGCAGCGATCGTTAGGGTGGAGTAGACATGAAAGTTTTAGTGGTTGAGGACGAACCGATCATCGCGTTCGACCTCGAAAATCTCGTCCTCGATAATGGATTCGAGATTGCTGGGCTGGCGCGCACGCAGGTCGAGGCGCTGGCTCTGGCTCCCAAAGCCGACATTGCCCTTGTCGACATACAGCTCGCGGATGGTCCGACAGGCCCCAAAATCGCTCGCGAACTGATCGATCGATACGGGATCGAAGTGATTTTCATGACGGGGAATCCGGAGATGGTCGCTGATTTCTCCGACGCCGTCTGCGTCGTGCCGAAACCGCAGAGCCTTGGGAAGATAGAGGCGGCATTGTTGAAGTCCTTGTCCATCATACAGGGAAAGCGGCGCGCGCGCGCATCCTAGGCGGAACTGCTTCAATCCATCTGCCGCAGATCTCATGACAGGCTTGAAACGCATCTATGACTACGCAGCACACACGTGCCGACATATTGGCGAACACTCTCGAGAAATTCCGCGGGGCCGGCGTTCCCATCGACGCCGATCCCATCCTGCGCGGCTGGCTGGAAGCCTGGGTCGATGGCGGTTTGAAAATGTCCGACATCGCGCAGCGCTACCAGGACCTGCTGAAGCAAAGACTGAGTGTCAATGCAAAGGTTGCGGGTGGCGATGAAGCCGAGGATCCGCTCAGCCTCGAAGACAACCACCGACTCATGGACCGGCACGAATTGCTGGAAGAAGTGGCAAAGCTGCTGTCCGAAAAGCCCGAAGATGGCCGCTAATAACCAGCTTGTACTCTCGCAAAACGCATCAGCGCTTGCCGGAGTTGCATGCTGAAGTAGCGTTACGTTGCTGTGGTTGAGGCCGGTGCAGGCATTGTGGCAAGTTCGCAACGGTATGTCATTAGCTTTAGGCAGAAACCCTAAAAATATGAATAGAAGCAATGCAAACCGCTAACATGCGCCTATATGCAATATTCATTGAAGACGTCTGAACCGAACACCTTAAAAAATGTCCAAGGAAATCAAATGAAGAAGCTCCTCCTCGCGGCCCTGGTCTCAACCTCGCTGGTTTCCGTCGCAGCCGCTGCTGACATGACGCCACCGATGCAGCCACCAGCTGCCGTTGACAACGGCATGGGTTTTTACATCGGCTCGCTGAGCTCGGTCTCCTTCCTGAAGCACACGGACTTCGACATCCTGGGTGTCAACATCAACACGAAGTACGACACCGGCTTCTACAGCGCGCTCCGCGGCGGCTATAACTTTGGCTCGATGGGCTTCGTCGCTCCGCGCGTCGAACTTGAAGTCGGCTACGGCACGGCCTCGGTCGACCAGCACCGCGTCACCGGCATCGGCAGCTTCAGCTCGATCAATTCCTACGGCGATGCAAACACCATCCAGGGCTTCGTCAACGGCTACCTCGACATTCCGCTGGCACCGGCTGGCGACACCGGCATGCTGTCGGTCTTCACGCCTTACGTCGGCGGCGGCGTCGGTGCGATGAACCTCAAGCTGCGCAAGCAGGGCGTTGGCGGCGTTGGCACGCTCATGGACGACAGCAACACGGCATTCGCCTACCACCTCGACGCCGGCGTCGGCATCAACCTGCAGCCGATTTTCTCCGGTTCGTCGCTGTTCGAAAAGACAACGCTCGACATCGGCTATCGCTACACCGCAGCCGACAACTTCGACTTCACGGCACGCGACGGCACGTCGTCCAGCACTGATTTCCGCAGCAACGCTGTGACCTTTGGTCTCCGCAAGCAGTTCTAAGATCCGATTTCGGACATCAAAGGCTTCTTCAAAGGGCCCCGGCAAATTTGCCGGGGCCGTTTTCGTTTCGCCTGATATTGTGTTTTCGGATCGTTTGCGGTTCAGACGATCAAGGTGGAATCGCGCCAAAGACGGAAGCCGCCTTCGAAAGCGAGGGTGTTGTCGCCACGACGGCAGGATTTTGGAAGCTCGTCCAGCTTGTCGACATTGCCGCCGCCGATAACGATGTAGTCCGGCAGCAAGGCTGCTTTCATCCGATCGACCACATCGAAGACGTGTCCGCGCCACTTCTTCTTGCCACGTTTTTTCAACCCGGCCTCGCCGAGGTAGTCTTCAAAGGTCTTGCCTTTCTTGTGCGACAGATGGGCGAGCTCCATCGGTTGCGCGACATTCTCGATGACCATGGCAGAGCCCAACCCGGTACCGAGTCCGAGGAAAAGCATGCGGCCGCCATCGTAGCTGCCGATAGCCTGCATCAGCGCATCGTTGACGATCTTGACCGGCTTGCCGAAGCTGTGGGCGAAGTCGAAGCCGACCCAGCCGTCACCGAGGTTGACAGGTTCCTCGATGGCGAAATTCCGGCGAACAGGACCGGGAAAGCCGATCGAGATCACATCGAATTCCCAATCGCTGACAAGCGTCTCGACAGCGCTGACCATGGCGGTCGCCGTCAGGGACGCTCCCGATTCAATTTTCCGCTCCGGCGTGCCAGCGCTCGTCATCACCTTGACATGCGACCCGCCGACATCGACCGACAGCACGACCTGCGGCTTGTCTGCGCTGCGGCTCTTAGTTTTCGTCATCGTTGTTTCCTGTATCTGCAGCTTCCCAAATGTTGTCCGGGACTATCGCTATATCTCGGTGAGGCATCGGGCAAAAGCAATATGCCGTGACCATCGTCGGGGATTACGGCAGGTAGGCGATAGCGGTGATCGCCGTTCCCACCACGCCAAGCGCCAGCGAGGCATACCATGGCCAGCGCTGGCCGCCGGTGATGATGGCAATCGTGGCGATGGCGATGGCAATGTGGAGAAAGGTGGTGGCGACCGTCAGAAAATGATGACGGCCCTCATGGCGTGTAGCTTCGACGTTCGATTGCTCCGACCGGGCTTCGAATTCCTTCGCGGTCTTGGCGGCTTCCTGGCTTTCGGTCTCGTTGCGTCTTGCCTGTACCTGCCAATCGGGCGCGAGCGCCCCGCCCTGGGCGGCGGCGATGTCGTACATGTTCTTCTTGAGGCTCTTCGCCTCGAAGAAATTCCAGTTGTCGGTTGCCTTGTTCTGAAAGAGCACCGCCTCGGAGCGTGCCGCTGTCGCAGCCCCGCTCTCGATGGTTTCGAGACTGCCGGCGCTGGCAGCGAGGACGGCGAGAATGGCAATGCTGACGGCAACCCTCGACAGGAAGGAGTTGCCGCTATGGGCAGCGTGCTGTGCATGCTCGGTATGCTCGAAGGCTTCCGTGGCGTCGTTTTCCATCAATGTTTCCAATTGTTGACTGCATGGTTCCGGGCCGCAGTCAAAGTCGTTCACCAAGGCAATTTTGTGTTGGCAGCATGTTTAAACTGAAGCACGCGCTGCAACGCATACTTTGTTAATGATCACCGCCGCTGGAATCTGAAGTTACTGTAATATAACGGTGAATTAACGTCGATTCCGACAATCGCGCAAGCTGGATTGACTCCGGTTGCATCTTCTCTAAACTTGGCTGCAAAAGATAAGGGGCAAAAAGATGACGCGGTTCGAAGAAACGAGGAGAATAAGGTGCCGGGACGATGCCGGGCGCCACATTGTCATTATCGAGCAGAAGAAATGGCCGCGTTTTGCCTTTGCCAACCAACCGATAGAGCCGGTGTTCGACTATATGACCGAGGACGGTCAGGTGGCAAACAAGCTCGAGGGCGAGGATTTCCTCTTGCTCTTAACCGATGAAGTTTTTCACGCTGCCTGAGGCTTGCAGTAGCTGTCACGCCTCCACAATCCTATAGTTCGAAGCGCTGAATTGCGCTTCCGCGCCATCACTGGCGCACCGTCGGCTGTTGTGCCGGCACGTTTCCCCGCCTCGCTGCCGTGTCATTGTCGCCCGATGTGATCGAATGCCGCTTGGCCGCCTTCGAGGGAGTTCTCCACGACAGTCTCAGGCATGGAAAAACATTACTATCGGTAAAATTGTAGCTGCGTTTTGTCAGCTAATTAAGGGTCTAGTGTTATAAGCGATCCCTGACGTGAATGGCCGTGAGCATCCAGATGAATTACCCCCTCGCCGACAACGAAGATGAGCGCATCAGGGCGTTGGATTCATTCGGGCAGATGAATACGTCCCCGGATTCCGATTTCGACCAGATCGTGCAGATGGCCTCGCGGATATTCGACGTTCCGGTCGCACTGATCTCGCTGGTGCACCGCGACCGGCAATTCTTCAAAGCGCGGGTTGGCCTCGATGTGTGCGAGACCGGACGAAACGTGTCGTTCTGCACTTACGCTATCATGGCAGCAGACGTCTTCGTCGTTCCCGACGCAAGTCTGGACCCACGGTTCAGTGACAATGCACTGGTCACCGGTTATCCCTGTATCCGGTTCTATGCCGGCGCGCCGCTGCTGACCAAGGAGGGCCACGGTATCGGTAGCCTTTGCCTGATCGACAACAAGCCGAGGCTCGATTTCTCCGAACGGGACAGGCGGGTGCTTCAGGATCTGGCTTCCATGGTGCTCGATCGGATGGAGTTCCGCCGTCTGGAGTGTTCCGACCGGGAAAGCCGCAGCCGCTTCCGCAATATTGCCTCGACCTCGCCGGACGGCATTATCTGCGCTGATAGCAACAATCGCATTACGTCGTGGAACGGCGCAGCTGAGGCCATGTTCGGCTACTCCGTCGAGGAAGCGCTCGGGCGGTCCCTCGACATCATCGTGCCGAAGGCTATGCATGCAAGACACGGTGCCGGATTGGCGCGCGTGGCGGCTGGCGGCCCTGCCCGCATCATCGGCACGTCGGTGAACCTCACCGCCTGCAGGCGCGACGGCTCCGAGTTTCCGATTGAACTCTCCCTCTCCCAGTGGTCCGAGAGCGGCGAGCGCTTCTTCGGCGCGATCATCCGCGACATCACGCTGCGGGCCGAGGCAGAACGCCAGATGAAGCTCGCTGCAGAATTCGATCATCTCACCGGCCTTTCCAACCGCCCAAGCCTCAACCGTCAGATGAACCGTGCCTGTTCGGTCGGCGCCCACGCAACCGTGGTGCTGATCGATCTCGACGGCTTTAAGGACGTCAACGATATGCTTGGACATTCGGCCGGAGACTTCGTGCTGCAGGTCATTGCCGAAAGACTGCGGAAGGCGACTGCCGACGACCAGATGGTGGCGCGTCTCGGCGGTGATGAGTTTGTGATCTTTCTCACTGGCACGGCCGATCCTCTCAAGGCTGCCAATCTCGGCCTGTCGCTGATCGCCCTCATCGAGGAACCGATCGAATTCGAGGACCAGCCGATCCACATCGGTGCCAGCATCGGGATCGCCGTGACGATTGCCGGCGATTGCAACTACGAAGAACTTCTCGGCAACGCCGATCTAGCGCTCTACCAGGCAAAAGGCGACGGACGTCATCTGGTCCGGGTGTTTACGCCCGAACTTCGCCAGAGCGCTTCGCGCAAGGGCGCGATCAGCTCGTCGTTGCGCCAGGCATGGCAGCGCCGGGAATTCGAACTTTACTATCAGCCCCAGGTCAACCTTGCCGACGGGCGCCTGACCGGCGCCGAAGCGCTGATAAGATGGAACCACCCGACGCTCGGAGTGGTGTCGCCGTCTGCCTTCCTGCCGGTGCTGGAGGTCGGCCTTCTTGCGGTGCCCGTCGGCGAATGGATCCTGCGCTCCGCCTGCCGGCAGGCGGCCCGCTGGCGGCGTGCCGGGATTGCGGATTTTCGCATCGGCGTGAACCTTTTTGCAGCCCAGTTCCGGACCCGGGATTTTGCCGAGGTTGTCGAGGCAATACTCGAAGAGTTCGATCTGCCGCCGGCAGCGCTCGAGCTGGAGATAACAGAGAACATCATTCTTCAGAACGAGCAAAGGATCATGCAGCCCCTGCGCCGCCTTCGTGCCCTCGGCGTCGGGATTGCCTTCGACGACTTCGGGACCGGCTTTGCATCGCTCAGCCTGCTGAAGGACTATCCTGTCAGCCGGCTGAAGATCGACCGCTCCTTCGTCAGCGGTGTCGATCGCAGCGAGAAGGATGGTGCCATAATCGAGGCCGTCGTCAAACTGGCCGACGGCTTCAGCCTGGAGGTGATTGCCGAGGGCATCGAGACGGAGGAACAGGAAATGCTGATGCGGCACTACAACTGCGACGAGGGGCAGGGCTATCTCTACGGCAGGCCGATGACTGTCGACGCCTTCGAGCAGCGCTATCTCGCCAATGGGGGCCGCAGTGACGCCGCTGCCGTTGTGGCCCGCATGGGCGATTCATAGAGACTGTCGTAACAATGCGCTGACCTTGTGCATGTCGTTTCAAGATATGGCGCCGATAAGTTGCCAGGTGGCAACTTCGTTAAGAGCAGAGCAACACCCTTTCCGGCGCTAACTGCTCATTAACCCTTATTTTCTTGCCAAGCATTGCGACTCGGAGCATCCTCACCTACGGATAATCCTCTTACCTTGGAGAAAATGCGTAGTTATGACGAAGGCCCGTAGTCAGCTTGGGGATACCCTGATGCCGAGGCGTCCAATGACGGAAGTCATTGCGGCCGATGGCGCTGCTTTGTCGCAGGAGCTGCTGGCGATGCGTCAGGCGCTTTTCCCGCCGGTATCGCAGAAAACCTTGCGGTCATTTTCGTCCGTCGAGTCGGCAAAGCTTATCGGCATTACCGACGCCTATCTTCGCCAGCTTTCGCTGAATGGCAAGGGCCCGCAGCCGACAATAACCGCCGGCGGTCGTCGCTCCTATACGCTCGATCAGATCAACGAGATTCGCGTTGTGCTGGATGAGAACTCCAAGGGCAAGCACTACGTGCCTCGTCGTCGCGAGGGCGAGCATTGCCAGGTCATGGCAGTGGTCAATTTCAAGGGCGGCAGCGGCAAGACAACGACTGCGGCGCACCTTGGGCAATATCTCGCCCTGCAGGGATACCGTGTCCTTGCTGTCGACCTCGATCCGCAAGCGTCTCTGACTGCCTTGCATGGCTATCAGCCGGAATACGATATCGGCCCTAACGAGACGATGTACGGCGCCGTCCGCTACGATGGCGATCGGCGCCCGCTCACCGACATCATCCGCCGCAGCTATATACCGGGTCTCGATCTGGTGCCGGGTAACTTGGAGCTGATGGAGTTCGAACACGATACACCGCGCGCTCTTGCCGAGCGATCTGCAGAACCGTTTTTCGGGCGCGTTGCATCGGCTCTGGGGACAGTCGCGGACAACTACGACGTCATGGTCCTCGACTGCCCACCCCAACTCGGTTTCTTGACGCTCGGAGCCTTGTGTGCGTCGACCGGCCTGCTGATCACGGCCCATCCGCAGATGCTCGATGTGATGTCCATGTGCCAGTTCCTGCTGATGGCATCCGATCTTCTCGGTGTCGTGCAAGAGTCCGGCGGGGATCTCGACTATGATTTCATCCGCTATGTGGTGACGCGCTATGAGCCCTCCGATGCGCCGCAGGCGCAGATGGTCGGATTCATGCGGTCGCTGTTCCGTGAACGCGTGCTTACGAATGTCATGTTGAAGTCGACGGCGGTGTCGGATGCCGGTCTCTCCAAGCAGACGCTCTACGAGGTAGGCCGGGAGAACTTTTCCAAGAACACTTATGACCGCGCCATCGAATCTCTGGATGCAGTCAACGGTGAAATCGAGAGCCTGATCAGGCAGGCCTGGCGGAGGGCAACATGAGCAGAAAAGACACTCTCAAGGCCATGCTTTCGCGCCGTGAACAGGAGTTGCCAACTGGCAACTCCACAGCTGGTGACCCTGCCCCGCAGGTCGAACTGCCAGCGGAAAAGAAGCTTCATCACATCCGTTCCGGTGCCGTTGGTGCGATGGGTCGCTCCCTCGGCAATATCGCCAGCGCTGCCGATCAGGCGAGAGCGCTGATCGCAGCTGGCGCTGCTGTTGTCGAAATACCGACGGATAAAATAGAAGCCTCCTTCATTTCGGATCGCCTCGCTGACGATGGTGTCGATCTGGCCCGTCTCACCGATGCAATTCGTGAATCCGGCCAGAAAAGTCCCATCCTCGTTCGCCCTCACCCTGACAAGCCGGACAGCTACCAGATCGCCTTCGGTCATCGCCGCGTACGCGTCATGGCGGCCCTCAAGCGGCCGGTGAAGGCCGTGGTGCAGAACCTCAGCGATGAAGAGCTGGTGGTTATCCAGGGGCAGGAAAATTCGGCACGTGCCGACCTCAGCTATATCGAGCGCGGACTGTTTGCTCTTGCGCTGGAAGAACGCGGCTTCGACCGTCGCGTCATCATGTCGTCGCTCGGCATGGAGAAGACGCAGCTGTCGAGGCTGATGAGCGTCGCCCATTCGGTGCCGCGGTCGCTTATCGAAGCGATAGGCTCGGCACCGAGGGCCGGCCGTCCGCGATGGGTGGCACTTGCAGAACGTCTCGCCGATGCAAAACAGGGTTCCGCGCTTCAAAGCCTGCTCGATAGCCGGGCATTCAAGGATGCCGACAGCGACAGCCGTTTCGGTCAGGTGATGGAATGTCTGGCTGTCCAGAAGACGCGCAAGAAGCCCGAAGCTGTGAAAAGCAGTGCCGGTGTCCAGCTGGCGACGCTCGAGCGCGGAGGTTCAAAGATCAATATGGTGTTCGACGAAAAGACGGCACCGGCTTTTGCCGATTACGTCGCCGCACGACTAGCGCAGCTGCATCAATCCTATCTCGCGGAGCGACAGGCAGATTAAGCCCCAGCATCGCGAACCCGTATTAACGAAGCAAAAGAGGACTGTACCGCAAAAGAAAAAAGCCCCCGAACGTTGCCGTCACGGAAGCTTTCTCTAAGTCTCGCAGCTTGCGAATCGCATTTTCCGGAAACACCATCAAGAATCTTGGCTCCGTTTGGCGTGCAGATTTCTATTGCCTTATTGAAGGTGACGAGAAAATGCAGACAGGAAGTGTGACGACGCCCTTTGGTCGG
>NZ_SCFL01000024.1:0-31302 GCF_007000305.1 Rhizobium sp. rho-13.1
CGCCAATTTACCACGCGCAAAAGCAAAAATCCTGCGGTTCACCTCGGATGGATACCTTTGATCGGCGCGATGTTGGTCTTGAATGAATGTGACCGTATTGGTGGCTAATAGGAAAGTTTGGAACAGACTGAGATCATTCTCCCGCCTTGAGGGGATCTTAACCAACGACACTTCTCTAGTGAGCTAAGTTTTTGACGAAACAGACTTGTCATAGCTGCTTGCGGCTACGACACCAATATTGCTGATGCGCGCGCGACAGAACCGGCTGAGATGCCGGTCAAGCCGCCTTGGCCCGTCGCGACCACCAAACAACAAGCAGCAGTACAATCGCGAAAGCCACAGCGACAGCCACAGCAATACCAATGCGTGCCAGAAGCAGGAGCGAAGACGCCGGACCACCAGCACGCACCTGGGCGACATCCGAAGACATGACCGGCGTGCCGGACCGGCCGTAGTTATCAATCACGTAATTTGCCAACGTGGCGACTTGGCTGTCATTCAATGCATTGATGTCATTCGCCTTGCCGCCGAATCCGGGCATGAATGCCTGGCCTTTGGGCGTAGTCCGGTCAACGCCGTTTAGAATCGTGGCAATCAGATTGATGTGATTGGCCGCACCTGTCGCCGAATTGTGAAATAGGCTCGGATAATAGGTATCTTTGCTGCCTTGGCCGGAAGGTTGGTGGCACGAGGCGCAATTGCCGTAGAACAGTACCGCTCCGCTGGCCTGCGCGTCCGTATCCGAGCGGAGCGGGTTCGCCCCGCGCAAGCTTGCAAGCTGCGAGACGGGTTTCCCATAGCCAAACCGCGATTGGTCGTCCGACGCATCGTGCAGCGGCGGCACGGTTTTGATATAAGTGGCGATCGCCGAGATATCTTGCTGGCTGAGCTTTAAAAAGCTGTGCTCAATTGCCTCCCCCATGCTACCCGCAGCCTGGGCCCTACCGGGCAACGAGCCCGTCGACAGATAGCGAGTGAGGTCGTCCTTGCTCCAGCTCCCAATCCCACTGTTGGTATCCGAGGTGATGTTTGGCGCGTACCATTGGCCGACTTGGGCACCACCCAGATGATGCCCAGACAATTCTTGCATTAGAAAGCCGCGCGGCGTATGGCAGGTGCTGCAATGCGCTGGCCCGTCGACAAGATACTTGCCGCGATTCCAATCAGGCGATTGTGTAGCATCGGTCTCGCTATGACCGTCGCCGAGGAACAAGAGATTCCACCCCATCATCGATAAGCGGACATTCATCGGAAATGGCAGAGCGGTACGCGTCGGCACCGTATCGACGGGCGAGACGCCGTGCTGAAAGTAAGCGTAGAGGTCGTGTATATCTGCGTCCGTCAACACTTTGTATGATGTGTACGGCATTGCTGGATAAAGGTTTGCACCATCGGCTCGAACGCCCGACCGCACGGCCCGGGCAAATTGCGCTTCCGTATATTGCCCTATCCCCGCAGTCTTGGAAGGCGTGATGTTCGTCGTAAAAATCGTACCCACCGGGGACACGATGGGCAGCCCCCCGGCAAATGGCTTGCCACCTGGCGCGGTGTGGCAGGCGGAACAGTCCGAAGCGGTTGCGATATAGGCCCCCCGCTTAACTGAGGCGGCTTGCTCGTCATCGTCAGCAGCGAAGGCCACCGAGCTCGCAGACATAAGACAGATTGCAGCACCGAAAAGCCGGAGGAGAGTGTCCATGCTCAGCCCCGCTTCAACTGGTCAACGATGGCATCGGCGGCCTTCATGGCCAAAGCCGCCATGGTGATGGTGCTGTTGCCGCATCCGCCCGTCGTCATCGCCGCGCCACCCGGCAGAAAAAGATTCGGATGATCATGCGCGCGACAATCGACATCGACGACTGAGTCGGTGGGATCGGTGCCCATGATGCAACTCCCCATCATATGGTCGCTATTGGTGAACGTCGTGGCGATGTTGCTTTCGACGGCGCCAAGCTCCGCGATCAGTTTCTTCAGCAGTGGCAGGGTATATTCCTGATGGCTGCGGCGGACGTATTCGCCGACATCATAGTAGATGTTGGGCTTGTTGAGGCCTAGCCAATCTTTCTTATCCGACAACGTCAGCCGGTTATTGGGATCCGACAGGATCTCGTGCTCAATCGTCAGCCGCGCGGTGCAGGCCGAGAGCCTGCGGATCTCGGCGTCCAGCGCTTTGCCAACCAGTCCCTTGGCGAGCGCAGCCTGACCGCCCACGGCACTGAGAGCGGCATTTTCGCAGCGAAGCATAGCGCCGGCATGTTGGCTTCGAAAATCGCCCTGCCCTGTCATCATGATGCTACTGCCCTGGACCGGGCCGACGCCCGTCCACATGGGCTCTGCGAGCACCATCTGCGCGCTGATCTTGGGCTGGTCCATCAGATTGCGTCCGACCTGATCCGAATGGTTTGCAACGCCGTTCGGGTTACGCTCGTCCTTTGACATCAGAAGCAGTTTCGGCGTCTCTATGGCATTGCAGGCAATGACGAAAAGCCTGCCGACGACCCTTTGCGATTCCTTGTTGGGATTGAAGAAATGAACTGCTTGGATGTTTTGCTTTGCGTCCGTCTCGACGCGGTATACAACCGCATTCGCAAGTATCCTGCCACCCTTTGCTTCGATCCTTGGCAAGGCCGAGGCCGCATCGTATTTCGCGGAGATCGGACAGACCGGGAAGCAGTTGTTGTTGCCGCAACAGGGCGGTCGTCCATCGTAGGAAACTCCGCTATTGCGTGCCTGCGGGGCAGGAAGATTGGTGATGCCAACTCGTGCAGCAGCCTCCGTAAACCGTTGCTCTCCCTGGCCAAAAGGAATGCGGCCCATTGGATAGGGCTTGGAGCGCGGCAGCGGAGGCCATTGCAAGTCAACCTCGGACGGACCGCACACTCCCAAAGCGTATTCGGCGCGGGTGTAATACGGTTCAAGCGTGTCGTAATTAAACGCCCAGTCCCGGCCAACGCCGTAAAGGCTTTTCATCCGCATATCGTCGGGATGCAGACGCCAGCAGATGCCCGCCCAATGCCACGTAGCGCCGCCAGCATAACGCACATAACCCTGCCGATATGCACGCCCGTTCGGCCCCTGTAGCTGCAGGTAGTCGGTCGTGGCGTCTGCCAGCTCTGATTCAATATGCGGTGCCCAGGGTTTCGCCGGATAAGGCGCATTCCAATTCTGCTTAAACCGAGGCGGTACGTTGCGATAGTTTTCAACAATCTGCCAGCGCTCGACGCGAGGGCCAGCTTCCAGCATGAGAACAGACAGGCCTGCGTCCAGTGCCTGCTCGGCGACGAGGCAACCTACAACCCCTGTTCCAACGACAATGACGTCCGCACTATAATTGTTTGCCATCTGACTAATTCCAACTATCCAAGGATCCGAGTAGGTACGTCAACCCCGCCTAACCCTGTCAAAGGGCTCTGTCCTCGAGAGGGCTTCTTGCTCGACTTACGTAAAAGCCGCCAGCGGCGGTCTCATGCAAGTGGCGGCTTTTGTTAGAATGTCGGCATGTCGCCGAGCGGCGGGGCCTCCGCATTCCATCCATTCGGACCGGATATAGCGTAGGTCGGGATTGTCATGACGTCATGGGTCGGCTGGTACATAAGCGCCGTCTCGAAGGCAAAGACCTCCGCGTTAGCTGAATTTTCCACTACGCCCGTATACCAGGCCGAAATGATGGCCAAGGCGCTATTCTTGAGGCGTCCATCCGGGATATCCGCGAAGAAATCCTCAACGATCTTGGCATTCTTTTTCTTTGCGATGTCAATAATCGCCCCAATATCCTGCGCAATCTCTGAATTTATACGCAGCATGGCCGCAGCCATGCGTCCACCGACCTCAGGATCCAAACGATGGTCGATCAGAAGAGACGACACCTCCATGAATTTTGGCGAAAAATCCGGCGTGCTCACATCTAAAGATTGAGCCAAAACCTCCGGGGGCAGCAACACGCCTCCGGCGAATAGAACGCCACCCACCATCAACTTCCGACGGGTAAGCCTGAATTCCTCGGGACAGTCATCGTGAGATGTGTAAGTCATTATCTATCCGCCTCATTCAGCCATTCGCTGCAGGGCAAAGGACTTGATCTCTTTTGGAGGTTGACTGCCAAGTAACATTGATACCACACGTCAAATTGGCCGGGTTTGCCGCGGGTTGTCAAGGACGTTTGCATAATGCGGTTCACTTATTGGAGAGCGTTCGCAATCCGGCCCGCAACGCTGAGGCTGATGAGATCCATACCCTGTCTGTGGCGGACTTCTGCCATCCCCAAGAAGAACGTGCTGCCGGCGAACCACGAGGTGAAGTCGCTCATGAGCGGCCAGCACCTACCGTTCGCCGTGCCTGCTTGCCGCAACGGCGAACTCCAACTCCTCATGAGACCGGAGCACTTCACGGAATCCCTGCTCTTTTTGCGCTTGAAGAGATGCGAACTACCGACGCGTACAGAAATTAAAAACGTAAGTAAAACGAAACGCCTAAAGCGTAACCGTAATTTATGGAACTTACTTTAGGTACCACCCCGTACTAGGATCGTGCGAACAACGGTGTGGGGTTAGGTCCTGATTATGCAGCAGTTAAGCGTTTGGGACTTGAGCCAAGGCAGGATGTGTTCTCGCACGCCGTTCGTCCAGCCTCACCTTGGTACACAAAGAGATCGAATGGGGAATCTACGAACTTTTTTCCCGATTGCCTACCGGACGTTTGGTTTCTATAATGCGCAAATGCTTGACCGTCCGTCCCAACCGTCTTCGCCATATATTCCAGTGGATGCGCTAAGCGAAGTCCTGCAAGACTTCCGATTGAGTGGCGTTAGCTATAGCCGCTGTGAGCTCCGGCACCCATGGAGCATCGCCTTTCCACAACAACAACTGCTTCGTTTTCACTTTGTCAGCCAAGGTCCTTGCTGGATCCATACGGCAGCCCAAGGCTGGCAAGAATTGCGCGATGGCGATCTGGTACTGCTACCGCAGGGCATCGCCCACCGACTTGCCAGTGCGCCAGATGTTGTCGATGACGCTCTCAACGGATGTCAGGTGACCAAGGTGGGGAGCAACGTTTGCGAAGTGGTGCGAGAAGGCACAGGCGCAACAAGCACCCTTTTCTGTGGCTCGATGGCCTTGGGCGTTTGTGCTCTCGATCCCCTGATCAATTTGATGCCGCCCATTATCAAGGGCTGTGACGTGGCAGGCAATGACCCGATCGTTGGCCCCCTACTGGCAGCGATGACAGAAGAGGCAACACATCCACAGATGGGCAGCGCCACTATCTTGTCACGAATGGCGGACCTCCTCACAGCGCGGCTGATCCGCTGCTGGGTCAATTGTACCGGCGCCTCGACCGTCGGTTGGCTCGCCGCCATCCGCGACCCCAATATCGGCCGCGCTTTGGCAGCCATGCACCGAGACCCCGGCCATAACTGGACCCTGGAAAAGCTCGCTAGTGTTGCAGGTCAATCGCGTTCGATTTTCGCGGAGCGCTTCAGCGCTGTTTTAGGCGAAGGCGCGGCACACTATCTCGCCCGTCTGCGTATGCAGCTTGCCCGGGAGTTGTTGGGCCAAAACGGCATGTTGGTTGCCGACGTCGCCACGCGGTTGGGTTACGAGTCTGAGGCGTCCTTCGCGCGCGCATTCAAGCGTATCACCAACGTCTCGCCGGGCGTTGTGCGTCGCACAATTTCCGGACGAACAGACATGGATTTCGGATTTTAAGGCACATCGCATCCGAGGAAAGTTGTTTATGAAGATCTTCAACTCTTGGAGACATCTCGATGACGGACACAACATTCCAGCTTGAAGGCGCAGTAAAAGACTCCGATACCGCTCCGCCAGCCGCGTGGAGCTCGGCCACCTGGTTCGCGGTCCTTTCGATGGCGGCCGCCAGCTTTGCTCTGGTGTCGGCGGAGTTCATGCCAGCAGGCATGCTAACACCAATGGCGCGCGATCTTGGTGTCACCGAGGGAATGGCCGGACAGGTCGTTACTGCCACCGCCTCCGTCGGAGCCGTGACGGCTATATTGAGCAATGTTCTGATTGGCCGATTGAACCGCAAGACGGTGCTGGTTGGTCTGAGTGCCTTGGCGGTCGGCTCCAACATTCTTGCGGCGAATGCCTCCGAATTTTGGCTATTGTTGTTAGGTCGAGCCGGGCTGGGCATTGCGCTGAGCGCTTTCTGGGCGCTTTCAGTTGCGGTCGTAGCAAGACTTGTTGGCGCCAATGCAACAGGCCGGGGCATGGCGATCGTCACGCTTGGCGTCTCGCTAGCCACCATCGCCGCACCATCCATGGGTGCATTGATCAGCGACTGGTTGGGTTGGCGCGCCGCCATGGCCGTGACAGCGGGGCTGGCCGCACTTGCCATGTTGCTGCAGTGGCTCAGTCTCCCGACCCTTCCTGCAAGCACACGCAACAGCCTTGCCGACGTTTTCCGGCTTACACGGCGGCGTGGCATTCAGATCGGCATGCTTGCTATCCTCTTGCTCATGACGGGGCACTTCGCTGGCTCGGTCTATGTGCGCCCCTTCCTCGAACAGATTACGCATCTAACAACCGGTCCGATTGCGCTGGCGCTGCTCGGATTTGGCATTGCCGCTGTGATCGGTAACATCGCCGGTGGTCGCATGGCCGACGCCAATATCCGCATTGCCCTCGCAGTCACCGCCGGCTTAATGGCGTTTGCGGCGCTTGCTTTGGTACTTTGGGGCGTGCACATCGGCGTTGCGTTCGGCTTCGCGGCGCTGTGGGGCCTCGCCTTCGGCATGGCGCCGGTGGTGCTGCCAACCAATCTGTCCCGCGCCGCACCCGACGCGCTGGAGGCCGCGGGCAGCCTGATGGTGACCTCATTCCAGGTGGCAATCACGATTGGCGCGGTCGTTGGAGGCTACATCGTAGACACCTATGGTGCTACGGGACCCCTAACGCTTACCGCAATCCTGGCCGCATGCACGGTCGTGCTGGCCCTGCTGCAGCCCAGGAGCTGATCTTTGCTACCGCCGTGCGGTAGGGTGAGAGCAACCAAAAGTGATCGTCATGCACAAGGGTGTTGATCCTATAAGACTTTGCAAGCTCGACATTTGAAGGCTCTCCAGCCAGCTCCGAAAGCTGTCGTTGCTGCAAACTCACGCAGTCGCGCAGTATCCTTGTATCCTTGTATCCTTGGGAAGTCGACTTGAGGGAGGCGCTGGCCCCTGTCACGGCTTAACAAACCGATAGGCGAAGCGATCCGTCTCGCCCTTGATCGAGGGATCAAACACCTTGATCGAGTGCTGATCGTCCCTGTTCGTCAGCATTGTGCTTTTCGCGTCCAGCAGGAAGCCAGCTGCCTCGACCTCTTCTCGAACGGAAGCAGGATCAATCCGATGGAGCGACTGGGCGTCGTTCGTGCCTGAGCCGACGGCGGCGGAGTGATCGACGATGACGTAGAACCCACCAGGCTTCAACCCTTCGTAGACGGCTCGATTGAAATCGGCCGCTGTCGCGCCCCCGGTCTGCATCAGCGCGGTGTGGAGATCGTGATAGAACAGGTGCAGCCACAGGACATCCGCTGGCTGCGTGACCTTTGGCATCTCCACAAGATCCGACGAGACAGCGTCGACGTTCTCTCGGCCCGGCTCCTTTGCGAGGGTCCGCATGAGGCCGACTGGATCGTTCCTGAAGTGGGCGACTTCGGCAGGCACGAAGCTGTAAACCCGCCCTTCGGGTCCCACGATGTCGGAGAAGAGACGGGTCCAGTCGCCATCGCCTGGGTAAACGTCGATCACGGTGGAGCCCGCATTGGCTCGCGCGAAACGGATCAACTCGGATTGCTTGGATTGATTGTACATAGGTATCTCCTTCAGGGTTAGTATTCGAAGCGCCTGGCGTGCGATGGGCCGATCCATGACTGGTCAATCTGTTGCCCGCCCGGGCAGTAGATCGCCTGAGCTACACCCGGACGCCTGCGTCCATCTGCGCGGCCAGCGCCAGCGCTTGCGTGTCGACATATTCCCGGATGTTGGTCAGTCTTCCGTCCCGGACCGTCATGGCGAAGATCCAGTCATCCTCGAACGGCTTGTTCGTGGCTTTGACCTTCCCGTTGGCGAAGCCGACGACGAGAACCCGGTCTCGTTGCGCCACGAACTCGCGAGGTTCCGTGGAAGTTTCCATCGACTTGGATGCCGTCTCCAGCAAAGCCGCGAGCCCCGCGTGCCCGCGGTAGGTTCCGGCCAGCGGCCATTCCTCGCCCGGGATGATCCACTCGAAGTCCTCAGTGACCAGCGCCAGCAGAGCCTCTCCGTCGCCCCGGCCGATCGCGGCGAAGAAGTCCTTCACGGTCTGGATGTTCTTCTCAATACTCATGGGGATTCCTCCATTTCGCACGGATCGGTTCGCGCTCGATCCGATCCGCGCATCGTAGCCCTGCCGGTTGGCACGTCGTGTTCGTCAGTCGAACTTGACCAGATCCTTGAAGATCAGATGACCCCAGCTGTTTCCGCGCGCTTGCACGAGAAGCCCGCCTTCCGACAGTCCGCCAAGCTTGACGGCTGCGAAACCGAGATTTTCCGCGAGCGTATCAACTTCCGCGGCGGCAGCATCGTCATCGCTTGCCAGGAACACGACTCGTCTGCCGCCATGTGCGGCTGGATCTTGGGCAAGGGTGGCAGCGCCCAGGTGGTTGAACCCCTTGACCAGCCTTGCGCCATTAAAGGCTCGCCCGACGAACTTCGAAGATGGCAGTCCTCCCAGCGCCTCGGGAGGAACGCCGTAGGCATTGGTCACATCGATGATTGTTTTCCCCTGCCAGGTCGGAAGTGCTTTTGCGACGTCCGAGTGCGCCTCGAAACCGACAGCCAGGAAGATGAAGTCCGCCTTGACGGCGTCCGCCAGCGTCTTGCCGATGACCTCGGGCCCGATCGCCGCTGCGTCGACTGCAAAACTTTCCGGGTCACGCGTGGTTGCAACGGTCACGTCGATGCCCTTGCGCGCGAACGCCTTGGCCAGAGCCTGGCCGATATTCCCGAATCCGATGATTGCATAGCTCATGATGTTTCTCCTATCTGTACTAATGCCGTGTCAAACCTGCGCCCAACCACCATCGACGGCGAGATCGATGCCGGTAATGTACGAGCTTTGATCGGAGGCGAGGAACGTGAGGGCCGCCGCGATTTCCTCTGGCTTGCCCCTGCGACCCATGGGGATCTGTGACGCGAACTGGGCGACTGCCGCCTCGGCTTGCTCGGCGGTAAGGCCGGTCGTTGTCGCTAGGGCGGGGGTCTCGATCGCGCCGGGGCTCATCGTATTAACGCGGATATTGCGATCCTTCAGCTCCTGGGTCCAAGACCGCGAGAAGCTGCGAACAGCCGCCTTGCTAGCTGCATAGGCGCTGAACGCTGGCAGGCCCATCACATTCGAGACCGACGAGTTCAGGATAATCGAACCGCCGTCCTTGAAGAGGGGAAGGGCCTTCTGCACCGTAAAGAACAGGCCCTTCACATTCACATCAAAGGTCTGGTCGAAATGGGCCTCAGTCGCTGCCGCGAGCGGCGCGACTGTCCCTGCGCCGGCGTTTGCGAAGAGAATGTCGATGTGACCATGTTTCTCCTTCACGACGTCATAGAGCCGGTCAAGATCGTCTAGGCGCGAGACGTCGCCCATGACTGTCGTCACGTTTTTCCCGATTAGGGCCGCAGCCTCTTGCAAGGCTTTCTCGCGTCGCCCCACGATCACGACCTGCGCACCTTCTTCCACGAAGCGCTTCGCTGTGGCCAAGCCAATCCCGCTGCTTCCGCCGGTGATGACTGCGATTTTGCCGTCGAGTACTTTTTTCATAATCTTTGCCTTTCGCTATGTGTGAGTGGGCGCGGAACCGCACCGGGTGTCAGAGTTGGGCGAGGCCACCGTCGACGGCGACTTCGCTGGCGGTCATGAAGCTGCTGTCGTTCGACGCGAGGAAGGCGGCTACGGCGGCGATTTCTGCGGGATCGGCCATGCGCTGGAGCGGGGTCATCGCGCCGTAGGCCTTCTGGCCCTCTTCGCCGAGCGCTTCCTTTGCCAATTCGGTCGCCGTCGCTCCCGGTGACAGCACGTTGACCCGAATACCGGTGCCTTTCAGATCCTCCGCCCAGGTCCGAGCAAGGTTGCGCACCGCCGCCTTGCTTGCGCTGTAGGCGGTAAATCCCGGGGCTCCGGTCGTGCCGGCGCTCGATCCGGTCAGGATGATTGAACCGCCAGCGCCCATCAGCGGCAACGCCTTCTGGATAGTGAAGATCGTGCCCTTCACATTGGTGTCGAAGGTTTCGTCAATGTGTGCGGCGGTAATTTTGCCGAGCGCAAGCGGGCTTCCCGCCCCGGCATTGGCGAAAACGATGTCGAGCCTCCCGCGCTCCGCCATCACTGCAGCGTATAGTCGGTCGAGGTCGGCCTCATCCGAGACCGAGCCCTTCACCGCGCGGGAATTGGACCCGAGGTCGGCGACAGCCGCTTCGAGCGCTTCCTGCCGACGGCCATAAATGAAGACGAAGGCGCCTTCCTCGATGAAGCGCTTTGCAGCGGCAAGGCCGATACCCGTAGCGCCGCCGGTGATCACGGCGGTCTTTCCATTCAATCTGGTCACGTCAGCCATCCTTTTGTTGCTGAACCTGAAGATAGGCCCGCCGGAGCCGGACGGTGAGTGCGGAAGCGCGCACATCGGCGGTGCAAAAACGATCCAGAGAGATGATTCAACGCAGCGACGGTCGTGCGATCGGTGACCGAGCGTGCTAAATTGCATTTCAGCAGGCGCAGCTGCGGCGCGGGAATGCACCATGATCGACTGGGATGACGTTCGTTACTTTCTTGCCGCAGCGCGTGGCGGCTCGGTGCGGGCTGCGGCCAAGCGCTTGGGGGTAAATCACGCGACCGTGCTCAGACGCGTCGCTCAGCTTGAGGAACGGCTCGGGGCACAGATGTTCGAGAAGCTGCCCTCGGGCTACCGCCTGACGGCAGCAGGCGAGGAGGTCCTTGAGTTCGCGGACCAGATGCAAGCGTCGTCGCACCAGCTGGAGACGCGCGTCTTCGGGCGCGACCAGAGCGTGCGCGGTCTTCTGCGCGTTACATTGACGCCGATCCTCGCGACACACTTGCTCATGCCGGACTTCGCCGAATTCGTGCGTCTGCATCCTGATATCGAGATGGAAATTCTATCGTCCGGCGAGCTGGCAAACCTGACCAACCGAGAAGCCGACGTCGCGATCCGCGTCGTTTACGATCGCCAAACACTTCCACTCAATCTTCATGGCTTGAAGGGACCGGAGCTGTTCGGCGGTGTCTACATATCCCGCGATCGGCTGGCCGCCTACCGTGAGGGCGCGCCTGATCCCATCCGATGGATCGTGATAAGCATGCATGGAATTCCGGAGTGGGCCAGCACGGGTCAGGTTCGTACCACGGGGGTCCCCTTCAGAGTCACGGACGCCGCGGCGGAGATCGCGGCGGTGCGGCAAGGGCTCGGGATCACGACATTGCCGTGCTTCGTCGGAGATGCCGATCCCCTGCTGGTGAGGGTGCCGGGCACTGACCTGCACATGTACGGAACGGTCTGGAATCTCACGCAAGGTGAGACACGCAAGACGAAGCGCGTGCGGCTCTTTACGGAGTTCATAACCCACCGGCTCGCCGCCTACACTCCACTTCTTGCGGGGCTGTCCATATCGCGCGAATGACATCCGGTTCCACATGCTACAAACGGGCAGGAGAAATTGCTGTTTTTGAAAATTGGCATTCCCACAGTCTGCGAGTGGCGGCTCTCGCGAACCGAAACTTATAGCGGATGGTCCGCTAACGGCCCCATTGCGGTCATCATCGTGCCGCAGCGAGCAGCCGTTTCCCGGCGACCGCCGGTCTGTTTGGCGAAACCGAACACCATCGACAGGCCGAGCTCCGTCCCACTCCCTTCAGGCTTGGTGGAAAAGAAGGGATCGAACACCTTTGCCATGATCTCCGGGGACATGCCGGTTCCGGTATCGGTTACCGAAAGCACGACATATTGCCCGGTTGTAACGTCGTCATGCATGCGGGCGTAGGCGTCATCGATATACGCGTTGCCTGCTTCGATGGTTAGCTTGCCAAACCCCTCCGTCGCGTCGCGCGCGTTGATCGCCAGATTGAGGATAGCATTTTCGATCTGCATCGGGTCGATGAGCGCGTTCCACAGCCCGCCGGATATGACGGTCTCGATTTCGACCCCCTCCCCGATCGTACGACTCAGCATCTCGTCCATACCGCGGACCAACCGCCCAATATTCACGACTCTTGGCTCAAGCGCCTGGCGACGACCCAACGCAAGCAGCTGGGCTGCGGGTTTGGAACCGCGGTTGACGCCGGCAAGCGCCTTGGCATCCGTCGTTTCCGCCGTTTCGTTGCCCGTCACGTCCTTCCACAAGAGCTGCAGGTTGACGTCCACGCAGGATTGATTGCTGCGATTTTCGCGTCCAGAGATGCGACAAGCATGACGTCGGTCGACAGCCGCCACATCCGGTCGCGATCGGCGGTGCGCTCGGCGACGCGTTGTTCAAGCGTGCGATCGAGGTCGTCGAGCTTCTCGCGAGTGGCTCTCAGTTCCTCGACTTCGGTATTCGTGCCGATCCATCGCAGGATCTATGCACCTTCGTCCGTGATCGGAACCGCTCGTACGATATGCCGCGGAAAGCCCTGACCGGTCTCGTAGTCTCGCACCATGACAGATCGGCACAGCGATGTGCCATCGCCGATATCGTGTGCATGGCGATCCTCATCGCGCGGAAAAGCCGTTATGCTCAGTGATGAGTGCGACGACGAAATCCATGACGGCGCGGACCGACGGCGTTTTGCGCAAATCGCGGTGGACGAGGAGCCAGATATCCCGGGAGAAGGGCGGAACGTCCTCACCGACGCGCACCAGGTCCGGGTTGGCGTTGCCCAAAAAGCAGGGCAGCCCGGCGACACCTGCGCCGGCCCGCGCCGCAAGTAGATGTCCACTGATGTCGCTCAACTCGCACGCGATGAGCCGTGCGCCAGCAATGCCAAGCAGCCATTTCTGCTGCGGCATGTCGGCAAAGCTCTCGTCGTAAGCGATGAACTGCCATCGATCGGGCACATCGCGATGCTCGTAGTCATGGCGTACGTATAGACCGAAGGCCATGGCCGCGAGTTTTCGTGCGACGCTGCCGGCCTCCTCGGGGCGTACCAGCCGGAGAGCTAGATCCGCCTCCCTTTGCTGAGCGATACCTGCTGCGCCTGCGCAGCGAGAGAGAGGCGGATATCCGGGTAGCGAGATCGGAAGTGTGCGAGGTGCTGCGCCAGCAGATGCGCCGCTAGCACCGGCGGAGCGCTGAGCGTGACCTTTCCGATCAGCGGCATATGCGCGGCGCGGGCAATCCGGGCGATGCCGTCCGCCGCACCTTCCATCGTCACCGCCTGATCGAAAACCTGCTGGCCGATCGTCGTCAAGCGACAGGATCGGGGCAAGCGTTCGACCAGCGCCACGTCCAGTTCGGCTTCGAGCGCCGCCAGCCGACGACTGACGGTAGCGTGGTCAACGTTCAACGCACGCGCCGCGCCGGGCAGGGTGCCGCTGCGCCCCACTGCGATGAAATGACGGAGATTTTCCCAATCGGCCATTTGCGCGATTTCTCAAGGTTCACTGGCATATATACCGAATTTTCGCACAGAAATCATCGATGTAGTTTCGAGACAAATTATCTTCGAAAGGTTGTCTCGATGACTGTTTCTTCCCCCCCACACCCACGCATCACGCTTGCTGCCGCCGCGCTTGGCTTTGTGGTCGTTCTTCTCGACGTCAGTGTCGTTAACGTCGCACTCGATGCCTTGCGTACTAGCTTTTCCACCGATGTCGCCGGCCTCCAATGGGTGGTCAATGCCTACACGCTCTTCTTCGCCGCCCTGCTGCTCATGGCCGGAGCCCTAGGCGACCGCTTTGGCGCGCGCGCCATCTTCATCGCCGGCTTCGTTCTCTTCACGCTCGCTTCGCTTGGCTGCGGGCTGGCGCCGACGCTGCCGACGCTGGTCGCGGCGCGTCTCGCGCAAGGCGTGAGCGCGGCACTGCTGGTTCCGAACTCGCTGTCGCTGCTTGCCCAAGCGTTCCCCGGCAAGGAACAGCGGAACCGCGCCGTTGGCTGGTGGGGAGCGGCGGGCGGCATCGCACTGGCGGCCGGCCCGGTGGTCGGCGGTTTTCTGGTCACGCATTTCGGCTGGCGGAGCGTTTTCCTGATCAACATTCCGGTCGGGCTGGCTGGCCTGGCACTGATCCTGCGCTATTCCGCGCCAAGTCCCAAAAACGAGGGTCGGTCGCTCGATCTGCCTGGACAGGCAGCCGCCGTGATAGCGCTTGCATCGCTGGCAACGGCGCTGACGGACGCGGCGCATCCGCGGGTTCTCGTTGCCCTTGGCGTAGCGGTCCTTTCCGCAATCAGCTTCATCCTCATTGAGGCGCGAAGCCGTGCACCGATGCTGCCGCTGGCGTTCTTTTCCAGTTCCGCCTTCTCGATCGTCTCGATCACCGGCGTCATCGTCAACTTCGCCTATTACGGCCTGATCTTCGTCTTCAGCCTGTTCTTCCAACTGGAGCAGCATTTTTTGCCGCAAGAAACCGGCATCGCCTTCCTGCCGATGACCATTGTCCCCATGCTCATGAACATCATCGCAGGCCGATTGATCACACGCCTCGGCGTACGCCGGCTCATGGTGTTCGCCCTCCTGCTGGCAGCGGGTGGATATCTTCTGCTTCTTCCGGTCAGTGTCACCGGCTCCAAGTGGCAGTTGGTCGTGCCGATGCTGATGGCGGCAAGCGGCATCGCGCTGATGGTGCCGACTATGACGAATGTCACTCTTTCCTCAGTCGATCCGTCACGGGCGGGCATCGCGTCAGGCGTTCTCAACACGGCGCGACAGGTAGGCGGCATGCTCGGCGTCGCTACGTGCGGTTATTTCGTACGCGACACAGCGCCCGCCGCGTTCATGCAAGGCATGCATCTCTCGCTCATCGTCGCTGTGGTACTGCTGTTTCTCGGCGCTGCGCTCTCGTTCTTCTGTCTCAACCGCGAGCATTGAAATGGACCCCGCCATATGGCACCAAGCGATCAGGCATCTAAGGCGTAGAATGTCGCGTCATATCGTACAATCGACGGGGTTGGCGGTCTTGAACCAGTTCGAACCACCGACCCGTCAATTCTGAGCACCGAGAACAAGGCCAGCGAGTTGGTAGTTGCATACGCAGCTCAGCGGGGCGTGGCATTAATTACCGGTTCGCGGGTGTCGGAAGTTCTGCCAACACAACTGCTTGCAGTAAAATCTATAAAGCGGCGGACCGCAGCAACGACCCGCTCGTCGAACAGAATGGCAGCTGACCAGAGCCGAGTATCGAGCAGGCAAAAAGCCTGTTCGAGGCACGCCGCAAGATCGAGGGGATGCTGCTTATTTCGTGGTGGAGCGGACGACGGACGAGCAGCTCGATGCACTGCAGAGGCTGACGGATGAGGAAGAGCACATCCATCATCATGGCGACGAGAAATCCAAGACCGTGCTGTCCGGCAAGTTCCACATCGCCTTGGCGGAAATCGCCGGCAATGCAGTCCTGACCGAGATGCTGGCAAAGATTGTCGCGCGTCTCTCGCTGGTCATGGCCCTTTACGAGGAAGACCGGAAGGACGATTGCGGCGCGGACCATCACCGCATAATCGTGGCGGCGGTCAAGGCCAAGGACGCCGCAAAAGCGAAGCAACTGATGGACTGCCATCTCGCCGACATCGAGGGACGCGTTAAACTGACAGAGGGACAGGGCGACCGGCATACGTTTCTGGCGGTGCTTGAACACTTCTCCTGAGCTATGTCTTTAGCGTTGGTTCTGATGACCTGCTGCAAATTGCTGAAGTCGACGACCTGCCAAAAATGCAAGTGCCCCAAAATATCAACATAGAATGCTTATGGTGATGCCGTGTGAACTCGTCAAATTTTTCGCCTCCTCCCCTGTCGCGCGAGAAGGTTTGATATTACGTACCTTTTGCGGGCAAACGGAGCCAGATCAACATCGCTAACAAGCCGAGCCCCCCCTTCCCGTTTTTCCAGAGTGATTTTACGGCTGTGGAACGCCTCTAGTTCCACCCTGTGGGCCACGCTTAGCACAGTAGCATTCGGCAGTTCATCGATCATCATCTGCATCATCTTGTCCTGCGTTTTCTCATCCAACGCCGACGTTGCCTCATCAAGGACGATGATATCAGGTTTATTCAGGAGAAGACGGGCGAACGCCAGCCTCTGTTTTTCACCGCCTGAAAGGGTGTGATCCCACGGTGCTTCTTCCTCAATCTTCTCACTCAGGTGACCAAGGCCAACCTTCTCCAAGGCAGAATTAATGTCATCAGCCGTCCAGTTGTCTGCAGCTTTGGGATAGGCAACAGCCCTACGAAGGGTTCCCGATGGGATATAGGGCTTCTGCGGGAGCATGAAAAATTCCATATTGTCGCGGAATCTGACGCTCCCCCCGCCCCAAGGCCACAGACCAGCGATGGCCCGAACAAGGGTACTCTTGCCGGAGCCGGACTCTCCAGACACGAGAACGCGTTCACCTGGCTCTATCTCGACCTGGGTTTCCTTCACCACAGCGGTACCGTCCCCGAGGGATACCGAAAGATCATTCAGGCTAAGCATCGTGTCGCCTTGCGTCTGTCCGCGTTTGATCCGTCCAACATCTTCACTCTGCTCAGCCTGCTCAAGTCCGTCCAGGGAGACCATTAATGAGGCCACTCGACGGGCGCAGGCATTCCAATCGGCAAGCCGTGGGTAGTTATCGACCAACCAGCCGAAAGCACCTTGGACGATGGTAAATGCTGACGCCGCCTGCATGACCTGCCCGAGAGACATGCTGCCGTCCAGAAACTTCGGCGCGCATAGCAAAACGGGCACGACTGGCGCAATCAACATCGACCCTTGCGAGACAAGGGTTGTGCGCATGTGTTGGCGCGCAAGCTGTCGCCATTGCTCTCGAACATTTTTGAAAGTGCGGTCCAGATCGTTGCGCTCTTCCTCCTCGCCACCGAGAAGGGCAATGCTCTCGCCATTTTCCCGAACGCGGGTCAGAGTGTAGCGAAACTCCGCTTCGATCTGGTTTTTTGCCTCTGAGACTTTTACGAAATTTCGACCGATAAACGCGATCGAACTGGATGTAATTGTCGCGTAAACGACTGCGGCAATGACCAGGAACCCCGGGATAGTGACGTAGGCGCCGAACAGCGGGAGCGTCAACGCCCCGCCGATCGACCAAAGAACGACGATGAAGGTCGATGCTGAGACAAAGGCCGAAATCACACCGGCTGTAAAATCCACCGGCGCTTCGGTTGCAATACGCAAATCTTCCGAAATGCGGGCTTCAGGGTTCTGATGATCCCCGCCAATAAGGTTGAGCTGGTAGTATCGTCCATTGGTGAGCCACCGTGCAACGAGCGATTTTGTCAGCCAGGAACGCCAGCGGCGCTGCATCAGCATACGCCCATAGACTTGGACGGTAACTAGAAAGACACTTCCAATCACAAGTGGAGGGAACAAGGCGCCCAAGGAATAGACCTGGCCGGCATTGCGCTGCTCGATCGCATCAAAAAGTTTCCGGTTCCAAACGTTAATCCCGTATTGAAATGCGACATTGAAGCCAATGAGAGAAAGAAGTGCAATCGAGCAAAACCATGCGAGCCTGTCGCCATCACGGCCCCAATAGCCGCGCGCACTGCGCCAAAAACGCTTGAGGAGATAAGCGCGACGCGCCTGTTCGGCTTGTTCAGGCGTCAGTTCCACCGACGGTTTCGGCTCGTCGGGCAATGCGGCTTCTATCATAGATACTCCAAGTGAATTTGCGTGCTGTATAGCGCAAATGATGCCAGGGCGAGAGTGTTTCAGGCCAAAAATGATTATGCTGAGGGTGGGTGTAGCCTCGTGTCGAGCGCGAACGCCTCTTGAAATTTCGGCTCATAATAGCCCGTGGCAAAGGTTGCCACGAAAATAAAGTTCCAACTATGAGAGGAGACTGCGCTTGGGATGGCGACAAATCGGTGCCGTTGCAAAAGATCGTCGCCAAATGCTTGTTGACCGGCGCTTGGAATACCCGGCCGGAGCCAATTTGGATTCGGAATGTCAGCGGGCTCAACAACGTGAACCGCGGAGACGTCTGTGACAACGGCACCCGTAAGGACATGTGGGACGGTATCGAGCGCTCGAAATCCCTTATGAACTGCAACCTCGAGGATTGCGGTAGCTGGGTCGATGGAACAGTATACCGCACGAATGCCCCTACTATTCCACCGGCCACCAACCCGGTATGCGCCTTCGCCGCTGTCCCACGTCGATGCGAACGCCGCCTGATCGAGCCGCCATGCGATTAGCTCGGAGCCTCCAAGCGAGATGGGCAAAAACGTCATGCATAGACGCCGTATTCTAACCGCTGGAGATAGTCCTCGACAAGCTCAACACCGGCGGGCGTCCCCAAAAGGTCGATCGGGCAACGCTGGTCCAGCCCGATTGCCGGACGCTCAAGCCATTGCTCGGCCTCTCCCTGGGTTCCCAGGAGATCAGTCGCCTTTGCCAGTATTTCAGCAAACTTCCATGCCCGTCCGCTTTGTTCCTGGCTGAGCGGCTTTGAAGGCGCATCCTTGCGCCGTTGCCAAGTCCGCAAACTCATGCCGACGGCCTTCTCAAGGGATTGGCTTTTGCCGATAAAGACCAAGTTCCCTACTAGGTGATCGACCGCCGATGCGGGCAAACCGTGGAGCAACAGCTCATGGGCATCCAGCGCGCTGGTTAGGCGTCGCGATAAAACACGCGTTCCGCCGAGTAGGGCCGACACCTTTTGCAGTGCTCCACTTGCTCCATCTTGAATACCCCCTTGGGCCACAATAACCATAGTGCGTCTCCTGCGTCAGATGTCGCGCACAATGTGACAGTTGTCGCATTGCTTTTCAATAGGTTTGAATCGGCGGGGCAATTGCAAATGCGCTTGATCAGATCTGGCCTCTGTCTGCGCGTCCACTTCTGCAGCTACACTCGGGGCGCATGTTTCGCTTTCCTCTGCCATTGCTCTTTCCATATCGGTATAGATTTTGTCGAGGGCGAGACAGCGGACGTCAATTTCACACACGCGCATTTTGCAGCTTTGTATCGTCTCCGTACATTCGCTGTTAAGCACCGGTACAAGGCATCGGGAACCAGATCCACACTCGAGACTTTTGGGTCCGAAAATTAAACCCCCGCCGGATCACGTCTATGAAAAACATACCAATCGTTGGAAAATTCTTAACTATCATGGCGCTGTTCGGCGTCTTTGCGCTTGGAGTTGCAGGCTACGCCGGAACGCGTATTCTAAGCATCGATACGTCCTACAGCAATCTTCTCTCCAACGACGCAGCCGCAGCAATCGCGCTCGCCAGGGCGAACCGTACTCTTCAAGGCGCGCGCACTGCCATTGCCGAACTGACCATCGCGCGCACCGACGCGGATACCGCGAGTTCTGCCAAGGAACTTGAGGCTTCGCGCGCCGTCTTCGCAAAGTTCATGGATGCCGCAATCGCCGGGACTCCACAGCGCTCCGATCTTGGCGCCATAAAAGCGGAAGGCCTGCGCATTCTCGACACGACTTGCGCGAACACCATCGCGCTTGGCAACGCCAGCCGCTCGGACGAAAGTGCTGCGCGCGCGCAGAAGACTTTCATCGATGAATGCCAGTCGTCGTTCCGCGCCATCACCCCGAAATTCTCGCAGATCGTAGAGGAGGTCAACAAGGGCGCCAACGACAAGAGCGATGAGTTGACTATTGACTCCTACCACACGGTAACGGTGACCGTCGGCGGCATTATCGCCGGTCTTTTGATCGTGCTCGCAATCGGCTTTGTTGCAATCCGTTCTTGGCTGGTCAAGCCTATCCGCGGCATTGCAGACACGATGCAGCGTCTCGCCGATGGCGATCTTAGCGTCGATGTGGCTGGAACGGACCGCAAGGATGAAGTCGGCAGCATGGCTAAGGCCGTCCAGGTCTTCAAGGAAAATGGCCTGCGCTCCCGCGAGCTTGAGCAGGAGGCAGTCAGCATTCGCAACGCCAGCGAGGCGGAACGGGCCCGTGTCGCTGATCTCGACCGCAAGCGGGCAGAAGAGATGGCCGAAGCCACATCCGGCCTGGCAGACGGCTTGAAGCACCTGTCGAACGGAGATCTCAACTTTCGCCTCGGCACGCCCTTCGCCTCTGACTTTGAAAGCCTGCGCGGAGATTTTAACGCAGCCGTCGTACAACTCTCTGAAACCTTAGGCGCCGTTGCCGAAGCCACAGGCGCGATCGATAGCGGATCGCGTGAAATCAGCCAGGCCGCCGAGGATCTCTCCAAGCGGACCGAGCAGCAGGCAGCTTCCCTGGAGGAGACGGCCGCAGCGCTCGACCAGATCACCACGAACGTGGCGAACTCTTCCAAGCGTGCCGAAGAAGCCCGTCACGTGGCGATAGAGGCCAAACAGTCTGCCCGTCAATCTGGTGAGGTGGTTTCGAATGCTGTGGACGCCATGCAGCGCATCGAACAGTCGTCGAGCCGGATCTCGAACATCATCGGCGTGATCGACGAAATCGCCTTCCAGACCAACCTTCTGGCGTTGAATGCCGGCGTCGAGGCGGCGCGGGCCGGTGAAGCGGGCAAAGGATTTGCGGTTGTCGCCCAGGAAGTGCGTGAACTGGCGCAACGCTCGGCCCAGGCAGCTAAGGAAATCAAGGAACTGATCCGCAACTCGGCTGGCGAAGTCAGCAACGGTGTGACGCTGGTGCGCGCGACCGGTGATGCTCTGAAGGCGATCGAAGGCCACGTCGTCACCATCAATGTCCAGCTGGATGCCATTGCCCTGTCATCGCGAGAACAGTCTGTCGGTCTCTCCGAGGTCAATATCGCGGTCAACCAGATGGACCAAGTGACCCAGCAGAATGCGGCGATGGTCGAGCAATCGACTGCCGCAAGCTCGTCACTGGCGTCAGAAGCCGTTCGCCTACGCCATCTGATATCGCAGTTTCAGATCGGTTCCGCGCAGGGAAATTCAGGCAATGGCCTCGGGAAGGCCGCTCGGACCCAAAGCAAGCCGACTGTCGTCCGCGAACAGCACAGGCCGGTTGCCTCGCCAGCACGGCGGATGGTGGCGCAAGTCGTCCGGGCCGTGAGTCAGCAGGCGGCCGCAAAGGCCGACAACTGGGAGGAGTTCTGATGCCGAATAATTCAGCCAATCCCGCATCTCTCGAGATCCTTGCCTTTCGGCTGCACGGACAGGAGTTCTGAGTCAGGACCACGTCGATCCGCGAAATTCGCGGATGGGCACCTGTGACGCCGCTGCCTCAGGCGCCAGACGAGGTCGTCGGCGTGATCAACCTCAGGGGAACCGTCATTCCCATCGTTGAGCTTGCCATCAAGCTGGGCATGGACGGTACCCAGGCGAACGAGCGCAGCGCCATTGTCGTTGCTGAGGTCAGCAACGGTGTTGTTGGCCTGTTGGTGGATGCCGTGTCAGACATTCTCACCGTAACCGCCGACCTTCTGCAGCCAGTTCCTCCTGCCACTGATATTGGTGCCGACTATTCCGATGGCATCATCGTCCAGGGCGCAGACATGGTTTGTTTTTTAAATCTCGACCGGATGTTTGTGCGGGATAAGCCCGAACAGTGGTCGGTGGCCGCCTGATACATAGCTTTATGGTACAGGGTCGAGGTTGCGTCTGCACGCCAGCCTCGACCCCATTCGTGAACGGTACCGCGCATCTTGCGCAAACGAAATTGAGAACGGGGCATATAATATTAGCATGCTATAAATCTTAGCGTTTAACTAAAAAACGACGCCAACACAACTGGTGGAGGTCGCCTTGGACTGTGTTAAATTGCATAAGTCGCTTGAAGAAAAGATCTAAAAGCTGGTACGTAAGCGACATTGTCATAATGGATAACCTTCAGGTTCCCGCCCCAACGAGCACCGGAAACGCCGCGGGCATTTGCCGATATTGAGGGGTTCTTGCGATGGCGTCTGTCACATTGGCTCAGATGCGAGCCGTCGATGCGTTGGCTCGCACCGGAAGTTTTTCACGCGCTGCTGCGGCGGTGGGTGTCAGTCAGCCCACGGTTTCAACGCAAGTTCAGGCTTTTCAGGATCTCTGCAGCTCACGTATTTTCATCCGTGAAGGTCACGCGATACGGGTCACTCCGGATGGGGAGGCGCTTCTTGCGAAAATCCGAGTTGCGCTTAATTGCGTCGATGAGGTCGATCGGGCCCTTGGTGACAGCGGTCGCCTGGTCGGTGGACAGTTGTCGATCGGCTTCAGCGCCCACAGGCTGATCATGCCGGCACTGGCCACCTTCGTGCAGGCCTTTCCGAAGATGCGGCTGAGTACGCGTGGCGGACCATCGCTGGAACTTGCCGCTGCGGTCTTCAAAGGCGAGCTGGATGTTGCCTCGGTCTCGCAAGCGGGCCCCGATCCGCGCTTTGAAAATCTGGAACTCCGCCGGTGCGGCATCGTCATCTATGGGAAAAAGGGCCATCCGCTGCTCTCAACCGGCACGATTGCCGTTTCCGATCTGCACAGGCAGGACATGATCCTGTGGAACCGTGCGTCCGGTACCCGAATGAAGGTAGAAGCGCTGGCAGCCCAACATGGCGTTATCCTCAAGCCCGTGGTCGAGGTGGCAACGCTCGACGTCGCCTATGCGGCGGCAGCAGCAGGCATGGGTCTCGCCGTGGCGATCGAAGGGGAGGTGTCACAGGACGAGTATATTGACATCGCCCTCCTGTCCGACGCCGCGGCCAATATCGGCCACTATATCATCGCGCTGCCGAGTTGCACGGATCACCTAGCAATCGCCGCCTTTCTCAAGATTGCCGCCCAGCATCGTTTCGTCGCATCCGGCGCAACGCCCCGTGCGCAGGAGCGCGCACGCCCGAAACTGTGAAGGCGTGCGTGGTAGCGGCGCTCAATAGACACAAACGGGAATGATATAATTATAGGTTATATCTATATATATTGCTCATTATTAAAACTGTCACATAATCTGGCTAGCGTGGGTGCACTGCCAGATCAGAGCGGGATCGGACGCCCGGAAGAGCGCTCCACCCGCTTCTGGCGAGCGAATATCAAACTTAGTCAGCTTGCGGCCTTTGTTTTTCAAGATCGCGCGCCTTGCGGTACGCGGTGATCGCGCAACCGTGCCGGCGCTGCGCTTACGATGACGGGTCGAATGAGATTTTCAAGGAGCCGTGTGTGCCTTATTCGTATGACGTTGCCGTTGTCGGCGCTGGAATTGTAGGACTTGGGGCAGCCTTGGCTGCTGCCGCACAGGGCCGAAAAGTTGTCGTGATAGAGCGCAACCCGGCCGCAGTGGGCGCATCCATTCGCAATTTCGGCTTCGTCACGGTTACCGGGCAGCAGGCCGGCGCCCACTGGGCGCGGGCGATGCGAAGCCGCGACATCTGGAAAGACCTCGTCGTGCAGGCCGGCATCGCCGTGCATCATCGCGGCCTTGTCATGCCGGCCCGGCGCGCAGAGGCCGCTGCCGTACTCGAGGCTTTCCTGGCGACGCCGACGGGCGAGGATTGTCGCATGATCGGCAAAGCGGAGGCGCTGGATATCGTGCCGTCGCTGCGTTTGGACGGGATCGAAGCGATCCTCCACAGCCCGCATGAGCTGCGCGTCGAATCCCGCGAGGCCGTTGCCAAGGTCGCAGCCCATCTCGAGAATGCGTATGGCGTCGATTTCCTTTGGGGAACGGCGGCCCGGGCGGTGAGCGACCACGGCGTCGAGACCAGTCGCGGCATGGTCAGCGCAGATGCCGTTGTCGTCTGTCCAGGCGACGATTACTCCGGCCTCTATCCCGAACGGATCGCCGCCTACGGGCTCGATGTCTGCACCCTACAGATGCTGCGTGTAGCCCCTGCGACACCAGCGACGCTCGGTGCGGCTGTCATGTCCGATCTCAGCCTTGCCCGCTACGAAGGCTTCTCCGCCCTGCCCGAAGCCCAGGCCCTGGGTGCCCGCCTGGATCTCGAAGACGCCGAGAAGCGCGCGGCCGGTATCCACCTCATTGCCGTCCAGTCGGCTGACGGCTCCCTCGTCGTCGGCGACACCCATGTCTATGGCAACGCCCCGGCGCCCTTCAGCAGCGCGCGCTTCGATGACCTGATGCTCGACGAATTCGACCGCGTCTTCGACATGCCAGGCCGAAAGGTCATCGAGCGCTGGACAGGCTCCTATGCGCACGCAGCAGACAGGACAGTGCTGGTCGACGCTCCTCAACCGAACGTTCGCCTGGTCATTGTGACGGGCGGCACCGGCGCATCCACGGCATTCGCGCTTGGCGAGGAGGTGATCGCGGACCTCTACGGATCGGCACATTCACAACACGGAGTCCTCTCGTGACCCACCTCAAGGCTGCAGTGTTCGATTGGGCCGGTACGGTCATCGACTTCGGATCGCGGGCGCCCATGGGCGTCTTCGTCGAGGCCTTTGCGAAATTCGACATCGAGGTCAGCGTCGTGGAGGCCAGGGAGCCGATGGGCCGGCCGAAATGGGATCATATTGCCGCCATGCTCGATCAGCCGCGCATCCGGCAAGTCTGGGCGAACAAGCACGGCACGGAGCCGACGAAGGCCGATATCGACCGCATCTACGCCGTCTTCGTGCCGATGAACGAAGCGGTCGTTCACAAGTTCGCCGATCTCGTTCCGGGCGCCCAACAGATTGCGGCCCGTTTGCGCGACATGGGCCTGAAGATCGGCTCCACCACCGGATATACGCGCTCGATCATGGAGCGGCTTTTGCCGCTGGCAAAGGCGCAGGGCTATGAGACCGACAATCTCGTCTGCGCGGGCGACCTGCCGGAGGGCCGGCCGACGCCGATGAACATGTATCGCTGCTTCATCGACCTCAATGTCTGGCCGGCCTCGGCCGTCGTCAAGATCGACGATACCGGTGTCGGTATCGATGAGGGCGTGGCAGCGGGATGCTGGACGGTCGGCGTCGCCCTCAGCGGCAACGAAGCCGGCGTCACGGTCGCTGAACTGGCAGCAATGACGAAGGCCGATGTCGATGCCCTGCGCGAAAAGGCAACGCGAACGCTGACGTCGCACGGTGTCGACTACGTGATCGATACCGTCGCCGATCTCATGCCGGTCATCACGGACATCGAAGCGCGACTTGCCCGCGGCGAGCGGCCGGGAGGCACAACATCCATATGACGGAGTGATCCGGCTGAGGCCGTGACTTGACCTGCAAGAATTTAACCATCGGGCCAACACCGACCCAAGGGTGCGGCCTTTTCAACGCCCAGGAGAAACCTTGACCATGACTCGTTTTCCGAAATCCCTTTCGACGCCGGCACTGCACCGCCGCGACTTCCTGGCCGGCGCGACGGTCCTTGCCGCCGGCGCAAGCCTCGGCCTGCCGCTCTTCGGCGCAAACGCTGCACGCGCAGCCGCCGATGCCGACTGGTCCGCTCCGGTCGATCTCGCCAAGGCAAAGATCCAAGCCGCTCAGTTCGATAGCTATGGCATGCCCGACAACTGGGCGAACTACGGCGAAGTCCTGAAGAAGATGGCCGAAGCCAACGGCTTCTCGTTGACCCACGTCGATACCGACATGAGCTCGCTCGAGGAGATCACCAAGTTCGACGCCGAAAAGAACAATCCAGTCGCGATCTCCGCCGATATCGGCATTCTCTTCGGGCCGGTTGCCGAAGCCCGCAAGGTGGTGCCCGACTATATGCCGCCGCGCGCAGCCAAGCTGCCGGTCGGCCTGAAGGGCGCCAATGGCGGATGGGTCGC
This sequence comes from Rhizobium sp. rho-13.1, assembly GCF_007000305.1. Classification (NCBI taxonomy): domain Bacteria; kingdom Pseudomonadati; phylum Pseudomonadota; class Alphaproteobacteria; order Hyphomicrobiales; family Rhizobiaceae; genus Rhizobium; species Rhizobium sp. rho-13.1. Next base: position 25,805 of record NZ_SCFL01000024.1, read on the forward strand.
GACCTACACGGGCGTGCCGGCCATGGTCGTCAACACCGACGTCATCAAGAACGTGCCGAAGACCTGGGATGATCTGCTGAAGCCAGAATATAAGGGCAAGATCAATGCGATCAACGCCGGTGGCTCCAGCGGCACCGATGTCGCCATGTTCATCGCATGGGCCTATGCCAACGGCGGAAGCGAAGTCGACATCGAAAAGGGTGTCGACTTCGCAAAGAAGATGCTGCCGCAGTTCTCGTCTGCTGCTTCGAACGCGCAAACGCTGGAACGCGGCGAACTGCCGATCCAGCTGAAATACGATTTCAACTGCATCGCCGCCGCCGAGACCGTGCGCGCAAAGGGCGTCAAGGCCGAAGTCGTCATCCCGACCGTATCGATCTACGCACCGTCGGCGTTGATGATCAACCGCTACAACACGGCTAAGATGAACGCAGGCAAGCTGCTTCTCGATTTCGTCCTGTCCGACGAAGCGCAGATCGCCTTTGCCAAGTTCGGCGCCCGTCCGATCCGCTGGGTGCTCGGCGACTTGAAACTTCCTAAGGAAGCAACGGCCGGATGGTTACCGGATGCCGACTACGCCGGCGTCAAGATCATTCCTGATTGGTCGAAGGTATCCGTCGAAAAGATCGCCGCCGTTTGGCAGGAACGGGTCGCGGAAGGCTGATCCCGATGACCGATATCGGCAGGTCCGTTTCCACCGCCGCATCGCGAGGCCCCACAAGGGCCTCGCCTTGGCGCATCATCAAGCGCTGGTTCGTCGACTGGTCGCTGGCTCTGCCGATCATCATCGTCGCCACTTTCATGCTGTTCGTGCCCTGTCTGGTCATGCTGCGTCAGAGTTTCGCGGACGCGACGGGAGGCGGCTTCACGCTTGCCAACTGGATAAGCGTCTTTTCTGCCAAGACGCTGCGCGCCGCGATGATCAACAGCCTGATGCTCGGCTTCACTGTCGCGACGATCGCGCTTCTCGTCGGCGCGCCGCTTGCCTGGATCGTGTCGCGCATGACCCGGCTGAACCGGGCGATCCATCTCGGCATCCTCAACGTTGCCACCAATTTCAGCGGCATCGGCCTCGGCTTTGCCTTCGTGGCGGCGCTCGGGACCTACGGCATGGTGACACTGTCGCTTCAGGCGCTGGGCTTGCCCGTGCAACCGCCCGCACCCAACACGTTCTGGGGGCTGGTCATAGCCTACGAATATAGCAACGTGCCTCTGTTCGTCCTTCTGTGCCTGCCGGCGATGAGCCTTCTGCGCGATGAATGGTGGGAGGCGGCACAAACCTGCTCGGCCTCCCGTCTGCAGTTCTGGAGCAGGATCGGATGGCCGGTGCTGCGGCCGTTCCTGCTCGCTTGCTGGCTTCTGATTTTCACTTGGTCTGTCGGCATGTACGGGGTGCCGGTCGCGCTTCTCGGTACATCGCCCACGGCTTTTCGTCTCGTCACCGTCGAGATGAGCCAGTCAATGCTGGGTTCGCTGTTCGGGTCGCAGCGCATGCCGGTTCTAGCCGTCATACTGATGCTTCTCGCGGCATTCAGCCTCACCCTTTACCGCATTATCGTTCGACGAGGGACGCAATGGCTGAGTTGAGCCTCCAAACCACTCAATCGCCGCAAGCCACGCCGACGGTCGCCGTTGTCGGTCTGCTGGCGCGAACGCGGCGGTTACCGGTTGCTGCCTTTCTGCTGCTGGTACTGACGATCGCCTATATCATGGTGCCGATGCTTGCCGTCTTTTTCTATGGCGTGGCCACCCGTTGGTCGACGAGCATTCTGCCGGACGGATATACGCTCGCCCACTGGAGAGACGCCTTCATCGACATGCGGTTTCTGTCCGTTCTCTGGCGTTCCGTATGGCTTGCCGTGCTTGTCGCTGCTATCGACGTGCTGCTAGTGGCGCCCGCGGTCTACTGGCAGAGGGTCCGCAATCCCGCGATCCGACCGGTCCTGGAACTTCTCGCAGCCATTCCCTTCGCGGTGCCGCTCCTCGTCATCGCTTTCGGCTTGCTGAAGGCAACCGGCGATAACGCACCATTCCTGCAGGGAACGGTCGGGCTTGTCGTGGGAGCCCATGTCGCGGTGGCTTTTTCCTTCGTGTACTGGGCCATCGACGGGTCGATGGCTGCTGCCAACGTTCTGGCGCTTACCGAGGCGTCCCGGACCTGCGGCGCCGACCTCTGGACGACGATCCGCCGCGTTATCCTTCCCAATATCGGCCCCGGCATCGCCAGCGGGGCCATCCTAGCCTTCGGCATCAGCTTCAACGAAATCGCCATCGTGCAGGTGCTGGTCGGCAGCCGCTTCGAAACCGTGCCGCTTTACACGCTCAACCTCCTGAAGAGCACGGATGCCGACTTCAATATTCTCGCCGTCATGACTATCATCACCTTCTTCATCACACTGGCGCTATCGATCGGCGTGGTCGCGCTCAAGCTCGGGCGCGCCTCGACCGTCGGCACCCCCATGCCGGGAAAGGCTGGAAAATGAGCACGATCACCATCGACCGCATCTCCAAACGCTATGGCGGCAAGATTGCCCTGGAAGATATCAGTCTTCAGGTGGAAAGCGGCGAGATGATCGCGCTTCTGGGCAGTTCCGGGTGTGGCAAGACCACTCTGCTGCGTTGTATTGCAGGCCTGGCACAGCCGGACAAAGGCCGTATTCTGTTTGGTGGCGAGGACGTGACTGACCTGCCAACCCAAGGACGACCGATCGGCATGGTTTTCCAGGCCTACGCGCTGTTTCCAAACATGACCGTGCGCGACAATATCGCTTTCCCGCTTAAGGTGCGGGGAATGGCTCAGGCCAAGATCGCAGCCCGTGTTGACGAACTTCTCGCGCTTGTCGGTCTCGACGAACGCGCCGATCACCATCCGAACACGCTGTCCGGCGGCCAGCAGCAGCGCACCGCGCTTGCCAGGGCGCTCGCACCCGATCCTGCGGTTCTCCTGCTCGACGAGCCGCTATCGGCGCTTGATGCCGTCGTGCGGGATTACCTGCGAGACGAAATCCGCCGCATCCAGCAGAGCATTCGAACCACCGCCATACTTGTCACCCACGACCAGTCCGAAGCCCTGGCCGTCGCCGATCGTGTCGTCGTCATGCGCAGCGGTCGAGCCGAACAGGTTGCGACGCCTGCCGACCTCTACAATGCGCCGGCGACCGATTTTAGTGCCGGTTTCATCGGCAATAGAAACCGGTTTGATCTGCCGGTACGCGACGGTTCTGTCCAGTTGGGCAAGGCTCTGCTGTTTTCGGTCGGCGCCATTGGCGACAGGGCGCAGGTTTTCGTGCGTTCCGAGGACATCCGCATGATGCAGCTCGGTCAAGGCCATCCGGCGCGCGTCGATGCGCGTATGTTTCAGGGGCAGACAACGCGCTTTTATCTGCAGCTTGATCTGGAAGAGGGCCCGGTACGGCTGCGCGTCGATTGGCCGAGCCGTAGCTGCGCAGATGTTCAGGTCGGAAGCCTCGTTCATGTAACGATAGATCCGGCCGATGCACATGTATTTCCAGCCTGAGCCACGACCTCTTCGAGAGATTTTCCTAAAAGGCTGCCTTTCTTGAGATCACTTAAGACCGCTTATCTTGGGTATGCCGAAACTATCAATTCGTGCGGCAAATATTTTGATCCGGGATGGTTCTAGCTTCGGTGGCAGACCAGAATATCCGCAAGACTCGAGAGGTGTGTCCGTTCTCCAGACAACAGACAGGGCGTCAAGACGGATCCGCTTGTGCAGTTTGCGTCGAAGCGATTTCACTGAGCAGGCCATCGCGGCGCTCGAAGAGATTCGAACTGAATTGGAGCCGGCCGCTCGTCGCTTTCGTGGGAGCTATCCAGTCAAAGTATCCGAGTAGGTGGCATCCTCTGGAAATTGGCTGTCTGCTGACGCACCCACGGGCGGCTACGAGACCAACGGCGCCTCAGTGGCGACAACCTAGGCCGTCTTTGCAAGCCTTATCGCACTTGCCATGGCCATCGCCATTGCCGTTGAGGCCAAGAGCATGACAGCTGGATAGATATAGATAAGCCCATTTGAGCTGGTGGGCGCCTTGAGCGGAGTCGAACCTACGACCGCGCCGTTGTTTCGCGTCGATCTCATCCGGACCGTTAGGGATGTCAAAGACTTAGAAATCCCAATCCACGAGCTCGTTCGCTAGTGCCTTGCCAACCACTTAGGATGACCGTCTCGAATTTTTAGAGCTGTCCTCGCCCATCTTCTCGCGTCTCGCTGCAAAAGTTTGGATTCGCTTGAGGTCGCTCGCGATCAACCGGCACGTTTGACAAGTGTGTCGTAGCAATTGGATGGAAATGGATGAATAAACAGCATATGACAGCGTCTCAGGTATCGGATGCGAATGGATGGGCAAATGGAGTTTCTAAACACAGCGACCGTCCGAATCACGCCCGAAATCCTGTCGCTGATCGCCGAAATCGATGAATTCAAAGGTGCTTGGCGTGCGATCGGCCGGATCGCGCCTGAGCGGCTATCCAGCCTCCGGCGGGTTGCTACGAGCGAAAGCGTCGGTTCCTCCACACGTATTGAAGGGGCACGCCTCACGATCGGGAGGTGGAAAAGCTACTGGCAAACATTCGCCTGGGGTCGTTTACCACACGCGACGAGCAAGAGGTTGCCGGTTATGCGGAGGTAATGGAGACCATCTTCAGTGCCTACGAAGCAATTTCGTTCACCGAGAATCATATCCGTCAGCTCCACCGCGACCTTCTTGCGCATTCGACAAAGGACGAGCGGCATCGCGGCGCCTACAAAACCCTCTCCAACAACGTGGAAGCGTTTAACGAGCAGGGCGAGAGCCTTGGCATCGTTTTCGAAACGGCATCACCGTTCGATACGCCGTGTCGAAATGGAAGAGCTGATCGCCTGGCTGGATGAGCAAGGGCAAGAAAAGCGGCTCCATCCACTTTTGGTCGTTGCGATCTTCGTTGTCGTTTTCCTCGAAATCCATCCATTCCAGGATGGCAATGGCCGCCGATCGCGTATTCTGACCACTTTGTTGCTCCTGCGGGCCGGCTACGCTTACGTCCCCTACAGCTCGCTCGAAAGCATCATCGAGCAAAGCAAGGAGAGCTATTACATCTCGCTTCGACGCACGCAAGGAACGATCCGCAGCGCCGAGCCTGACTGGAATCCCTGGATCGAATTCTTTTTGAGAGCCCTGCATCTGCAGAAGACGCGGCTTGAGAAGAAAATGGAGCGCGAGCGCATTATCCTCGCCGACATGCCGGAATTATCTGTCACATTGCTCGAATTGGCGCGCGAACACGGGCGGATCACGGTCGCGGAGGCTGCACGGATCACCGACGCAAGCCGTCACACCATCAAGGATCATCTCAAGGCACTCGTGGATCAAGGGCACCTCTGTCTTTCTCTAACAGTAGCACGGCGTTAAAGTTATTAGAGCGGTTCCCTGACTGATTGAATCTTTGGGGCTTTGCAAATCGGTCCGGGTCTGATTCAAGCTATCTGCCGATGGAGGTCG
>NZ_SCFL01000025.1:0-30901 GCF_007000305.1 Rhizobium sp. rho-13.1
CTTCGAGCTGTCTAGCCAGGATCGGCGGAAAAATGGGGGATATTTCCGCGACCTGCTAAGTCCTCTAACAAATCTCGTTGTATCAGCGATTAGTGGCGTGAAGAACTTCCGTCGGCTATTCGTATCCCTTCAAGATCGAAAGGACTGCCGGCTATCAAGTCATAGCTCTTGGGTGAGCGACCCCTTATCGATCGGCCTCGTATGCGTTTCGTTCGTTTCAAACTGGTTGGCCCGACTATTCTCGGTGTGGCTGTCCTGATCGCCGGTATGGCCGCCATTTCATACTTCGGAGTGAGGCGGCTAGATGCGGAAACCCGGCGACGGCAGGAAATGTTGGTCGAACGGAACGTCTCTATCTGGATCAGCGAGGTTGAATTTTCCCTGACTGCCTGGACGGTCTGGGACGAGGCGATCGCCAATCTCGACAATGTGTTCGATCGCTCATGGACTGACCGCAACATCGGCGCATCTTTGATCGGTACATCGCGTACACGTGCGGTCATCGTGCTAGATGCCACCGATAAGATCATCTATTCTAAGACGGATGAGACCGTGCAGGGTCTGTCGTATTTCGTCAGGGGGCCATCGGCGATCTCAAAGGACGCGGCTGAGCTGGTGAAAGGCGTTCGCATAAAAGAGCAGCAGCCCAAGCACCCGGGATTCCTCAACCGATTGCGGTAAGCCGGATCATGGTCATCGGCGACGAATCTGTTCTGCTTGCTGCCAGCCTGTTTCAACCGGACTTCGGGACGTCGAAGCCCAAGGGACCGCGTGGACCCACAGCCCGTGCGCCAGTCTGCTGACACATCTTTAACGTCTTGTTTGACCAAAGAAATCGTTGCGAACTTGATGGGAAGGCGGTTCAATTCCTTTCAAGCGCATAGATTTTGACTGAACGGCAGCAACCGCCCAACGCCCCAAGCCCGTTGCGCAATATCCCTCTTACAATCAGGTCGGCTTATCGCCGGGCCGGATCCAGTTTGGGTAGAGACATTGCGTGAGCAGCGGCTTCTCCAGAGTAGGGGAAATCATCAACAAGTTGGCGATCTCCGTCGAAGACCTTGAAAACGGGACCGTTCGCCTCCACAATCTTGTAACCGTTAACGTATTCGAACTGTGGCGTTTTCCAACCCATCTTAGTCTCTCTTGTTGGAGCCAAATTTTGGTGGCTTTGGGAATCAAGGCTCATTGCTTTGAGTGCCGAACGCAGCTCGGCGCAAGTGGGAAGGCTGGCCTCAGGCCCGGAATTTGCTCCGTAGTGCAGCAGAGAGAATGGCGGTCATAAGACCAGGAAACTTGGTCTCAAGGTCGTCCAGTCGCAATGATATGATCCGTTGCGTGCCTTCAACCCTGGTTGAGGTGATACCGGCTTCCCGCAATCGCGCATAGTGATAGGTAAGATTAGTCTTCGAACCAAACTCCGAAAAGCCAGAGCAGTTTCCTTCGCCTAACTCAACAAGCCGCAGGACTATATCGCGTCGTGTCGGGTCGCTCATTGCGTCGAGCACCGTCGATAGGTCGATCTGTTCGATCGTGGGGTGATAGATTTCCTTAGCCATGGGTCCATGATAGCGTCCGTCATCTCTTAATTCAATGGTTGCTGAACTACTTGACATCAAAGCCTCGTGAGGCGCATATATTCAATAGTTATTGAACATTGGAATTATTGTATCATGTATTGTAATTTGATCTGGCTGGCTCTTGGAGCGTTCGCGATCGGCACCGAAGGGTTCATGATCTCGGGAATTCTTCCAGGAATGGCGCGTGATCTGGACGTGTCGGTTGCCAAGGCCGGACAGTTGGTCACGATTTTCGCATTTGCTTATGCGGTTGGGTCGCCACTCATCGCCGTTGCGACCGCCAACGTTCCGCGAAAAGCACTTCTGATTGGCGCGATGGCCGCGTTTACCCTGTCCAATCTGGCGGCTGCGTTTGCACCCGGTTATACAGCGCTTGCCGTTGCTCGCGTCCTGCTAGCGCTTTCGGCCGGGACATTCATGCCAGCCTCGGCCGGTTACGCTTCTATGACCATCGCACCGAATCGACGTGGCCGTGCGCTATCGTTCATATATAGCGGGATGACGATTGCGCTTGTGCTAGGGGTCCCCATGGGAACGCTGATCGCAGCCCGGTTCGATTGGCGCGCGACGTTCATGGGTGTCGCTGCTCTCAGTGCACTCGCTCTGGTGGGTATCATCGCCAGGTTGCCGGGTTCGCCAAGCCCGCCACCTATCAGCCTTAGCCGGCGGTTGGCTGTTGCCCGGCGGCCCGATGTTCTGGCGGTGCTGGTGTTGACGGTCCTCGTCCTAATCGGCGCGTTTGCGGTCAACACCTACTTCGGCGCCTATCTTGAAAGCGTGTTTAAGATATCGCCGCAGGGCGTGGCGCTGACACTATTTGTCCTTGGCGTGGCTGCCGCGGTGGGTAACACTATCGGCGGACATGTTGCCGACCGCTGGGATAAGCGCCAATTTCTAATTCTGGCCACAGCGATGATGGTCCTATCCTTTGCTGCGCTATCACTGCTTGCCGCCTTCGCTCCTGCGGGATGGGCATTCTGCGGTGTAATCGGCGCTATCACGGTCTGGGCGCTTTTCGGTTGGTCGCTACCGGCAGTGCAACAGGTCAGACTTTTGATGATCGATCCGCACCTGGCGCCGGTGACACTGTCGTTGAACTCCTCGGCTATTTATCTTGGGGCAGCAATCGGTGCGGTATTGGGAGCGGCGACGGTCCAATGGACCTCCTTGGCGATGATCGGCCTGGTGGGTGCAATTTGTGAGCTGTTTGCTTTAGGGTTTCTTCTGCTTGGGAGACGCGGGGAGCAAGTGATCGTGCCGACATGACTGTCGATATCGTTCGCGCCCAACGCTAGCGCGACTATTCAAGACCGTACGTCCAGAGAGTGACGTCATACCCGTAAGTTCGATGTATCAGGCGCTTAACCTCCAGATAGGGCGTCGACGGATCGCATCTATTCAAGGCGTGCACACAGAAACAATCTGCAGACCCGCTCCTAGTTTGTGAACTATACACCATCCGCCCCTACAAACGGGCTTGGTCGCAAGCGGAGGCAACGGATCTGATGTTGCGCTCCCCGGGTCGTTTTGATCCGGATTTGCTCGATGCATTCGTTCGATTAGCTTACTGATCCTCATGCAGCCTCTGCGGAGGGTCTCGTTTTATAAATCTCACTTAGCGTTTCCAGTAAACGTCGCACGGCCAGGTGGTCGCATCGATAATACACCGTCTGGGCAACTTTACGTGTCCTAACGAGCCGATCGCCTCGCAGCCTCGCCAAATGTTGCGACAACGCGGATTGCCTTATTCCCAGGCTCTGTGCCATGTCTCCAACAGACACTTCTTTGTCCATGATCATATAGAGCAGTTGTAGCCGCACCTCGTTGGAAAGATTGGAAAGCAAGCGCGCTTTCACGGAAAATACGTCGGGCACAGCGCGGCTCCTTTGGTATTGCGCGGCGGGGTCAGTGGAGTTTTACGTGTTCAGGATTGCTTCAGGCTTTCCTGCTAAAGGCGGTTATGTTGCGACCTCGCCGTGGATGGATCTTAGCCATGGGGTTTTCGGGTCTGGGAACGCGATATCGGCGAAAGGAACGTAGACCGAGAAAAGCTCCTTGATGGTGGAAGAGCTCGCGCCTTCGCCAGGGTGGTGGCAGCCTGAGTTGTCGTTTCTCGGAAAGTAAGGTGTAAGTCGGCGATGGGTCCCGGTGCAGATACGCATGATGATAGGGTCATTTCTGTAGGTCGAATCACAGTCGGCGGCAAAGGATTTACCATCGATGCCAGCCTGATCGTTCTCGACGCTAGCAGATAGCGCTCGACCTTTGCGGATCATACCACCCCGCGCACAACAGCTGGTGCCACATGCACCTGGACCTCAGCCCGCGCAAAACCAGCTTTATCGAAATCATCATTTTCCACGATCAAGTAATCTATCATTGATGCGTCTGCGACTTTGAACGGCGCCACTGTGCCGAGTTTTTCCGCAGTGGTGGCGACAAGCAACATGCTGCTCTGGCCGACCATGGTTCGCTTGAGCTCGGCCTCCCCGGCATCCAGCGCCGAGACGCCAACGGTGCTGTCGACGCCACACGCGCCAATAATAAACAGATCGGCAAAGACGTTTCTGGCTTCCCGCACCGCTTGTGGCCCAAGGCAAGCGCCCTTGCACTGATCATACATGCCGCCCAAGACGATGATGGTATAGTTCGGTCTCTCGGACAGCGCCGTGGCGATCGAGGGAGCATTGGTAACAATAGTCAGCCTCTGACTTGGAGACAGAGCCCGGGCGATAGCCAGATTTGTTGATCCTGCGTCGATGAAAATCGTCTGACCATCTTCGACCAGCGCCGCCGCAGCCAGCGCCAGTCTTAATTTCCCATCTTGTTGTATGGCTCTCCGGTCAGCCAGCGTGCCGAGATCGGGTGCAGGCAGCAAGGCCCCCCCATAGACCCGCCGGCAAAATCCGAGCTTGGCTAGCTCTCTCAAATCCCTGCGTACCGTGTCCTCGGAAACTTCAAACTGCATAGCAAGATCGCTGGCCAAGACTTTTCCGCTGGCGGTCAATTGCTCTCGGATGCGGTCAAGCCTTTCCTCCGTTAGCATCGAACAATCTCCCTCAGGTAATGTTGTTGCACGTTCTTGCACATTGTTACGTGTTCTGACAAGAGTGCGCAGTGCTCCGCCTCACCTCCATGTCCGACAATCCCGCCCTGTTTATCTTGAGGTACCTCAAATGTCCCATTCCCAAATCATGAACGAACATCCCCTGGCTGGAGAACGGGAGCAGTGGGCTACCCGTGCCGGCTTCCTGATTGCGGGTTCGGCCATGGCTGCATGGGCGCCCTTGGTCCCGCTTGCCAAGCTACGCGTTGGAGCTGCTGACGGCGCTCTTGGCATGGTACTGCTCTGCCTCGGGCTTGGCTCCATTGTCTCCATGCCGATGGTTGGAATACTCGCAAGTCGCTTCGGCTGCCGGACCGTCATCGTGACGAGCACACTTGTGCTCGCCCTTGTGCTGCCATTGCTTGCTGTTGTCGACACCATCGCAGGCTTGGCGATCTCACTGGCGTTATTTGGGGCGAGTGTGGGTGCCGTGGACATAGCTATCAATATCCAAGCCGTCATCGTCGAAAAGGACAGCAGACGTAACATGATGTCCGGCTTTCACGGCTTATTCAGCGTGGGCGGCATCTTGGGCGCCGGTGGTATGAGCCTTTTGCTCGGAGCTGGCGTTGCACCATCGACAGCGACCTTGATGTTCAGCGCGCTGTTAGTCGGCCTGCTTGTCCTATCGTTTTCAGGTCTCCTGCCTTACGGCAATCGCGAAGTCGGACACACTCCGCTGTTCACTCTACCACGCGGTATCGTAGCCTTCATCGGCCTGTTGTGCTTTCTGGCCTTTCTTGCCGAAGGCGCAGTCTTGGACTGGAGCGCAATCTTTCTCATCGGCGCCCAGCTGGTCGATCCGGCTCATGCCGGGTTTGGTTACACGATGTTCGCCTTTGCAATGACGGCCGGTCGCCTGTCAGGAGACTGGATCGTCAAAACGCTTGGCGGCATGAAGGTTGTGGTCGGCGGCGGCCTGATCTCCGCGCTCGGCTTTCTGCTTACGGTCATCGCTCCCAGTCAAGTGCTGGCCTTTGCCGGTTTCCTGCTGGTGGGACTGGGGGCTTCCAATATTGTACCAGTGCTGTTTACAGCTGCAGGGCGGCAAACCCTCATGCCGCCGAGCCACGCGATCGCGGCGATCACAACAATCGGTTATTCCGGAATGCTTGTCGGGCCCGCCGCCATCGGGTTCGTTGCGCAGCATTGGAATTTGAACGCAGCATTCGTCCTGGTTGCTGCTGGGATGGCGTTCGTAGCGCTCAGCTGGCCTCTGACCACGCGGCGATAAAGCGAACGCTAATACCATGACAATGTCGCAATGGTTGATTTTTTCGATACGAAAATTGCTGCCTTTGGAACAACGTAAGGTGGGACCCGACTCTACTTATTGCGAAAATGGAAGTGGCGTAAACTTGGGTCAGCTTTCAGCAACCTATAACGGCGCAGGGCGACCCTATCATGTCATAGCTGTTGCCTCGTTGCTTGTTAGCCGTCGCGGTTGGGCTCACCCCGATAGGGCACGAGCCTCGCGGCGGAAGTCCGAAGGCGGTTTGCCGGCAATTTGCCGGAAGGCCTTGTTGAACGCGCTTACCGAACCGAAGCCGCAATCCATAGCTACCTGCAGAACGCTATCATTGCCATCCATCAGCATGGCTTGCGCTCGCGACAGACGCAGCAGAGTTAGGTATTTGACCAGCGTCATACCCGTTGCTTTGCGAAACAAATTCATGGCGTACTTGGGATGCAGATTGGCGGAGACGGCGATATCGGTTGCATCAATCTCCTCAAGATAATTGCTGGCGATGAAATCACACATACGTACGACGCCAAGCGAGGGCGGGACTAAGCCGCCTTCGGCTTTGGGTTCGTTGCCGGACGAGACGACCGTATATGGCTCTATAAACATTCGCTCGACGCGCAGTAGCAGTTCTTCCACCGTATGCTGGGCCTTTTCCTCGCCTCCGGAACTGGCCCAGCTATGCCAGCGCTTAAAGTTCTGCTCATCAGCGCAGTCGGTTTCGGACGTCAGCATCGTCGCGCCACCCATGAGCATCGTGGAGACTGCCGGCGGCAGTCGCATACGGAAGAAATGCACCAGCGGTAGATGCGCGCCGGCATAAACTGAATCATCGGAAGATTCGTCCATCCTGTGAGACTGGCCTCCCCAGAATAGGCACATCTGTCCAGCGCAGAGCCGCAAATCGTGGCCGCCCATGCGATAATGCACCGAGCCTCGCACCATATAGTTTACTTCGATTTGCGCATGCCAATGCGGGCGTATCATGACCCGAGGGTGGGCGTGAAAGAACTGCAACCGCGATGGCATCCCTTCGATGCTGCCAGCACCCGCCTGGTAGTTAGTTCTTTCGACAATCTTACTTTCCGACAAATCCACATTCCCTTTGAACGAGACAGATTTTTGCCCTGGGATAATGTGCCCAGGTCGCTGGAGACCCGCAATTGGAAAAAGGTGGTTTTCAATGTGTGTAAAATATTTCGCGCGAATTAGCCGCGGGATCCGCATGCGCCGGCGATGAGGAGCAGCCCACCGTGAAGTCGGCTATCGGGACCAATTGAGGAGGATTTTCCATGAGCAAACAACAAGAGATCCGTTGGGGCATCATCGGTCCCGGCACCATCGCGCGGACATTTGCCGAGGCAGTTGTCCATTCCGCTACAGGCCGCCTTGTGGCTGTCGGCACTCGCAGTCCGGGAAAGCTCGGCCTCCATGACGACTTCCCCGGTGCACGTATTGTAAATGGCTATGGCGCGCTTCTGGCCGATCCGGAGATCGACGCGGTCTACATCGCCACACCGCATCCCGGCCATGCCGAATGGGCGATCAAGGCAGCGCGCGCTGGCAAGCATGTGTTAATCGAAAAGCCGATGGCGCTCTCAGCCTTCGATGCGGACTCGATCTTCCATGAGGCAAGGAAGGCCGCCGTTTTCGCCGGCGAAGGCTACATGTACAGGTTCCATCCCCAGACCACCCGCCTCGTTGAATTGGTGCGGGACGGCGCGATCGGCGAAGTGCGGATCATCCGTTCGAGTTTCGGCTTCGACATGGGCCGCCATCGCCCCGAGCATCGCCTCTTTGCCAATGAACTGGCCGGTGGCGGTATCCTCGATGTCGGCGGCTATCCGGTCTCGATGGTGTGCATGCTCGCGGGCGCTGCGGAGAAAAAGTCCTTTTTCGAACCGCTGACGGTCTCCGGCGTTGCCCATATCGGCGGGTCCGGCGTCGATGAGTGGGCCTCGGCGGTTCTCAAGTTTCCCAACGGCATCGTCGCTGAGGTTTCCTGCTCGATCATGGCACAGCAGGACAACGTCCTTCGCATCATCGGTTCGGAGGGCCGCATCGAGGTGAAGGATTTCTGGTTCGCCTCGGGGAAACGGGGCGGAGTAGGGCAAATCGAAATCATCCGGGGCGACGGACAGCAGACAATCGAGGTCGAAGAAAAGCGCTATTTGTATTCGTTCGAAGTCGATGCGGTGGGAGAGGCCATCCGTGCCGGCCGCAGCGAGTTCACCTTCCCCGGCATGAACACCGATGAGACGCTCGCCAACTTGCGCGTTCTCGATCGCTGGCGCGCATCTGTCGGTCTCGAATACGGGATCGAGACCGCTGCCGGGCGCACAACTAACATTACGGGTGCGGCGGTTGTCGCCGGGAGGTGCGTGCCCAAGAGGCAGATCCACCGCTTGGCCAAGCCAGTCTCCGCGGTTGCACTGGGCTTCGAGTTCTTCCCGAATTTCGCATCTGCCTCACTGACACTCGATGCCTTCTACGAGGCGGGCGGCAATCTGTTCGACACTGCATTCGTCTATAATGGCGGCAAGACCGAGAGCATTTTCGGCGACTGGCATACGAGCCGCAAGGTCAACCGCGCGGATATCGTTCTGATTGGCAAAGGCGCCCATTTGCCTCTATGTTATCCCGACGTGATTGCCCGGCAACTAGACCAGTCGCTAGAGCGGTTGAAGACGGATTACGTCGATATCTATTTCATGCACCGCGACAATCCCGACATCCCTGTCGGCGAATTCGTCGATGCCATGGATGCGGAAGTTCGACGCGGGCGCATTCGGGGTATATTTGGTGGCTCTAACTGGACACGTGACCGCATGGATGAGGCCCTTGTCTACGCCGAGAAAAGCGGCAAGACGGCCCCCGCCGCCCTTTCCAACAACTTCTCGCTGGCGCAGATGCTTGATCCCATCTGGCCAGGCTGCGTCGCGGCGTCCGACGACCCTTGGAAAGACTGGCTGATGAAGCGACAGATTCCCAACTTCGCCTGGTCCAGCCAGGGGAGAGGTTTCTTTACCGATAGGGCAGGGCGCGACAAGCGCGACGATGAGGAGATTGTTAGGGTCTGGTATTCTGACCGCAATTTCGACCGCCGTGACCGCGCAATCGAGCTTGCGGGGAAGCGTGGCTGCAGCCCAATCCACATCGCCCTTGCTTACGTCATCGCCCAGCCGTTTCCGGTCATTCCTCTCATCGGTCCGCGGACTGTGGCGGAACTGGAAGACAGCCTTTCGGCCATTCAGATCATGCTTACTCCTGAAGAAGTGCGTTGGTTGGAGGGTTAAGCGCGTAGGCTTGGCGAAGAGATATGAAGGCCCGAAATTCCGCCCCGTCGCCGGATCGTTTCATCTGAGACGATGATGTTAACGAAAGCGGATTGGCCTGATCTTTGCGACTGATGCCGTCCTTTCAAGAAAAAGCTCCACGGACGGGCGTGACGCTTGTCTCCATTGATTTAGCTTACGTTTTTTAACTTCTGCGCGGTGCGCGGGGTCGGCAGTTCGTATCTCTTCAAGACCTGAAATCTTGGTTCCACCTTTTGCTCAACAAGGGCTGTTGCCGATGGCAGCTTTGCGCCTTCATCTCCGTCGTTCGGGTGGGTGCTACCTCTTCCCAAGGGCTGCCGTTCACTTGGCCGAGCGTGGACCGCAATAAGGTTTTCTATTCCCGTTTCATCTGTCCTCCGCCAGTAACCGGCAACTACGTCACCTTGAACAACTTGGCTTGGGAGCGATCTATGGCCACGAGATGAAGAAGGAGCGCCACTGAGCGGACGATCAGCCGGGTTGGATCTGTCCGACCGCTTCGTTGAGGTTGTCCTTCCTCGCAACCGTCAGGGGAAATCCGGTCAGGTTGAAAATCTTCGAACGGAGTTCGACGCGCACCGCAGGCTGGTTGACACTCGAAGCGTTGTGAAAGGTGAAAAGTCCTTCGATTGCCGGTGGGACTGAGATCACCATGGTTTCGATCTGAGCATCGCTCGAGCCAGGTTCCATAGACTGGAAAATGGCGCCCAGCGCCGCCGCCAGCTTGCCGCGTAGGAGTACGCTCTCATCAATGTCGCGTCCGGGTGCAGCGCAGCGCAGCGCGCGGACGAGTTCGGGATACTCGTCCGTCAACTGCGCGGGCGTCATCGTGCCTAGGCGATCGGCCTCGGCGCTCGCGCGTGCGGGCTTGCGTGTTCCGGTAGAGGTGTCGGCGTAGTAGTTCTCGATCGCGCCACGGCGGAGAAAGAAGCAGCCGAGCCGTTCGAGCCCGTCGAGCAGCACGCGGTAGCGAGTGGCCAGCGCCGTCAACTTGACCCCAAGCTCACCAGTAAATGTGGAGGGGTCAGTCAGGAGCAAGGCGAGCGTACAGCGCCGACGCTTTACATCTGGGTCCTGCTTGTCCGACCAGTAGGGATACACCCCGACCGCCGCGTCAATCGTCGCGGTGTTCTCGGCGATCAGCCCGGCGAGTTCGGACCGCAGTTTGCCGTCGAGGTCGATAAGCGAGGGATGGCCCATAGCGTTTGCGATCGCATTCGCGCCGTCCGCTGCGCTGAAGTCGTTCACAATGCGGTTGTCGTCGGCGAGTGCATCGAGATCAGCAAGTACAGTCACTCGCATACCAAATTGCCGTAAAGAGCTTCCTTGCCTCGCGAAACTCGCCCTTGCCGAGTGCGGGGAGAATCTGGGTGTTGCGCGCCTCGATTTTGAGGCCGAGACGCCGGGCGGTGCGTGCCGCGACGATCTCGTCGCTTGGCCCTTCGACGAGCAGGATGCGCTCGGCGAAAAGCGCCTGCCGATGAGACAGGCTGATCCGCGCGACGAATTCCTTAAGCTTCGACGATTGAAGCAGGCCGTCGGCGGGATGAATCTGGCGGCAATCGGCATTGCCGCCGAAAAAGACGATGCCGGAAAGGTCGGCGAGCGAACTAAGGAGCAGGAACGACGGGGAGTGGGTCGAGATGACGATCCGCTTTTTGCCAGAATCGACCCAGTCGCCGGCGATCGTTTCCATCTCCTCGAGAATGAACGCCTGGAGCTGGGGATGAAGCGAGATTTCGGGCTCGTCGATGATGAGAGTTCCGATCGTGTCATCGTAGATCGCGGCAAGCAGCGAAACGAGCTGGGTGATCCCGCTTGCCTCGAGCCCGGACTGATAGCGAGCGCTGTCGGACATGGCGGTGAAGGACATCGCGAGCCCATTCTGATTCCACTGGAAGTCGATTCCCCGTTCGAAGAGCTGTTGCAGCCGCGTTTCGACCTTGATCCGCAAATCCGCGCGCTGCTCGAGGTTCATCACGTCGCCAACAACGCTCTCGATTTGGTGCCAATTGGGACGATAGCTTACGTGTCCGTAAAACGCCTCGCCTGCACTTGATCCCACCCCAGGTGAATCGGTGGCCGCTCGGTACCGCTCGACCGGTCCGGTGCGACCTGCGGGTAGAAAACGGACATGGGCGGCCTCCGCGCCCCGACTTCGAAGCGCCTTTTGGATGGACCGTAACGCCCGCGTCTTGCCGCTGCCGTTGGGCCCGACAAGGGTGGTGATGCCGGAGCGGATCGTGACCGTGCCGCCGGACTTTCCCGTTATGACGTCGAGCGGGATCGCGACGTCCGTGGTCGGAGCGGCAGGGGCGGTCGAATGGGTACGTACTACGGGTTCGTCGGACACGGGAACCTCTCGGGATCGAAGTCTGCCTTTAGCGCTCGTCGCAGAGATGATTTACGATCGCAATAGTATCAATAGTAGAACGGCAGATTTCGCAGTCCAGTCGCTTAAAACCGGACAGTCAACTCTCGGCCCCAAAATCAGCCTTTCCCCCTTAAGTCAAACGACTTTCCCCGCTGTGGCATCTCAGCGCGTTAGCTCTATTCAAATAACAGGGTCGTTGGTTCAGATCCCTTCAAGGCGTACGTATTCGGATGCCATCCTTCCGAATTTTAGTTTGGCGCGCTCGTGGGTGCATACAGTGAGGCACCCGCTTTTCGTGCCGCGGCAGCTAAACGCTTGTCTCTGGTCCATAGCAACGATCGCCTATCGAGCAGTATCGAAGCCAGCAAATGTGCATCCGTGTACCCGATCCCCATGCTGAAAATCGAGTGCCGACCGATCATCGTTATTACTTCGTAATGGCTAGCGACTAGTGCCTCTCTCTGCGCCGAAAAAAACGCCATGACGGCCCCACGGTCGCGAAGACTGCCGAGCGCCAATTCTCCGACAACGACGGGGTGACAGAGTAGCAGGTCGTCCGCGATAACTTTGCGCAACTCCACGTCACCATGGCGGAAATGATCAATCCAGATCGAGGTGTCTACCAATATCACTTCGCCGCTTCGCTCCGGCGGCGAGGGGCTGCCTCTGCATCTGGCATGGTACCCCCGAGAGCAGCGAGACGCTTTCCGGATTCGACCCGCACAAGTGTCTCCAAGGCCTGGCGGACAAGTGCGGCTGTTTCCTTTGTTCCAGTCAGGGACCTCGCCTGTTCCATGAGGTTATCATCGAGATTGATAGTGGATCGCATGCTCTGACTCCTATCTTCGAACCGGATAATTAGCACCATTTGGTGCTAAAATCCATGCCTCACTAGCGCGATAATCCAGGGCCTTAAATCCGGATCCCTTCAAGCGCGAGCCATCTCGATGCGAGCCGCATTAGTCCGTTACTTGATTTCGAAGTTTCCCATTTTCAAGCAACAATTTGACAGTTTGCGCTGCGTTGTGTCGCATCTCGATGGCGGCATGGTCTGAATAGAAAGCCTTGTGCGGCGTTATCACCAAGCGTCCCGCGAGCCAGTCTTCACGGTTGCGCCACGCCGACAGCAGCGGATGGTCGCGAGGCGGTTCCTGCACCAGCGTGTCGATCGCTGCCGCTCTTAGGCGGCCGCTTTTGAGCGACGCTTCAAGCGCGTCGAAGTCATCAAGCAGTTCGCCCCGGGCCGTATTGACCAGAATTGCCCCCGGCTTGAGCCAGGCAAGCCCGTCGGCATCTAGCATGCCGCGCGTCTCTGTTGTCGTGGGACAATGGAGCGTAACGATATCGGATTGCGCCAGCAGATCATCCAGTCTTTGGGCGCGCTGGTACCCGACCGCCTTCTCATGACCGGGCGCCTGGCCGGGATCGTAGCCAAGGACCCGAAAGCCAAATGGCTTCAGTCGATTGACGACCGCGGTGCCTATTCGCCCTACCCCTACGACACCCACGGTGGCCTCATTCGAGCGCGAAAGAGGTGTCAGGCTGTGGATCTGCCATCCGGACGTATAGCCGCGAGCGCGGGCATCATGCTCCCATAGCCGCCTGTGCAGGGACATGATCATGGCGATCGCATGGTCAGCGACTTCCTCGGTGCCATAGTCGGGATTGTTCGCAAAGGGGATGCCGGCACTGTCGAGAGCCGCAAGATCGATCTTTTCATAACCGACGCCGTAGCGCACGACGCCTCTGCAGCGCGCCAGATGGGCAATACTTCTGGCACCCAATCGCGCGCCCCAGACCATCAGAGCGTCGAGCCGGGCCAGACGGTTCGGATCGAAAAGCATCTCGTCGGTGGTGCCGAAGAAATCGATTTCGACATCGCTTCCGAGAACCTCCGCCTCAAGATCGGGCGTGCCGATCATGTGGTCAGTAATTCCGACTACATATTTCTTCAGCTGTCCCATTGTTTCAACCGAATACGGTGGCGACGTCCACCGAACCCGGCAGTGCTCCATCGCGAGCAAGCTTCGCCACCGCCTGCTGAAAGGCGGCGTTGATCGGTGCGGCTACGCCGTGAAGGCGCCCGAGGCGCACGATCTCACCGTTCAGATAATCGACTTCGCTCGATGTGCCGCGCACGAAGCTTTGCCACGTCGATTGCTGGCCGCGCTCGATGCCGCTGCCTTGCGCGACCCGCCAGCCGGATATATCGACAACGCGTTCCGAAGATGCAGCGGGGTCGTATCCCGCGGCCTCCAACACGGTGCGTGCTTCACTTGCGAGATCGGTAGCGGCTCTGGCGCGGGCCTCCGGTGCTCCGGCGAAAAGCTCGACGGCGTTGGTGACATTGTGTTCCAGCTTCGCGGCCTTCCAGCGCCGGATGTCGGCCCGGGCCTCTGCCAGATATCCCGCCTTCGTCAGATCAGAGGTGATGGCCGATGCTGTGTCATCGAGGCCATGCGGATAGCGTCCAAGGGTCACCACGCCGATATTGGGCTCGCCGGCAACGACAACCTCGCCGGTAACGGTATAGCGTGCGGGAATGAGAATGCTCGCCGCATAGACATGGCTGAAGCGTCGAAACGCGATGTCCTCGGCGGCCAATCCATTCTGGAATGTTGCCAGGGGCAGTTCCGATGCAAGCCCGCCTCCCTCTACATCGCGCCACGCCCAGAAATTGGTTGCAGCCTCGACATCCTGCGCCTTCACCGTCAGGAGAAGGATATCGTCCGGTGAGAGGTCGGGCGGCGTTGCGGTATCGACCGCGTTAAGCCGGACAATTCCCGTTTCCCTGGGCCTGCGATAGGACAGGCCATGAAGCGCGATATGCGATATCTGCGCCCCGCGTCCCACCAGGACATAAGGAATGTCGTTGATCTCGAACTGGGCGGCGAGACTTGCGCCAACCGCGCCAGCGCCGACGATGATGTAGCGTTTCATTGTGCGTCTGCTTCAGGCTGTCTTGAGGACGGGGATGTCCGTGGAATATTGCGATACGGCGGCCTGGCCCTGTCTCCATCGATCAAAAGCTGCGCGCCCGAGGATGGACATGCATGTATCTTCCTGCGGAGCGTGGACGAGAACTGCCTGGATGTCGCGAAAATGCCTCTCAAGCCCCAGATCGCCACCGAGACCCGGATTACCAAGGCTTCGCACCGCGAGCTGGACCGCATCGCGCAGCTGCCGACCGGCTATGATCCGGGCGCGGATCAGCCGTTCCGGGTCGCCCTGGCCGCTTTCGAGCGAGTCGAAGATGATATGGCGGGCACCGGAAACGAGCAGGTCGATTTCTCCTGAGAGGTTGACGAACCGCTCCGTGCGAGCAATGTGATGGCCGAGATTGGTCGGTACGCGCTCGTGGGCATAGCGGATGAACTCGGCCTGGGCCGCTTCGGCAACGCCCAGATAGATCGCGGTCAGTGCCAGCGTCATGGCCGCGTGGGCCCGATTGTCCTGCTGGGCCACGGAAGGATCGACGAGGTCCAGCACGTTTTCCGCCGGGATTTCCACGTCATGGTATTTGACGTCGTGAGAGCCTGAGGCGCGCATGCCCAGGCTGTTCCAGTTCTCGATCACCTCGATGCCGGGCAGTCCGTTTGGCACGATGAAGGTTCCAACGCGTGTCGTCGTTTCGTCGGTGTGCGCCCAAACCAGGAAGTGTGTAAGCCCATGGGCACCGGTAACGAAACGCTTGTGGCCGTTGATCGCCCAGCCATTCCGGGTTCGGCGGGCGAGGGTCGCCGGCAGGCCGCCGCGCGCGGGCGAGCCCAGTTCCGGCTCGACGCGGGCGGCGTTCAGCAGCAGCGGGCGGTCCTTTGCCTCTTCCAGCAGGCGCTTGTAGAGATCTTCTGGCCAATTGTTTCTGGTGGCCTGGCCAAGATGGTTGAAGATGGTCATGGCGGTGATCAGCGCCACGGACGGATCGCCGCGCCCGAGCGCTGCCAGAATCTGGGCAGCATCGTAAAGGCTGCCGCCCCTGCCGCCAAAGCGGGTGCCGACGGTGGTTTCCAGAAGGCCGCTTTCATGAACGGCGCGAATGCCTGCCCAAGGAAACGAGCCGCTGCGATCAGCATCGGGAGCGGCTTCTGCAACAATCCGAACCGTTGCGTCGAGACTGCTTGTATCATGGGGCATGGGCCGGGGCCTTCTGACTGTGGGATAAGCGCGGCCTTCTCTGCCGCGAGACAGATTGCGCCGATCGCTCGGCGCAAAAGCTTGGTATGCGAAACGTCTGTGCGCGCCTGACGAAGAATTCAGGCGGCCGCCTTCTTCTTCGAGTCTTCCCGATCACGAATGCCTTCGCGCACCAGTGGCAGGATGTAGCGGCCATAATCGACGGCATCGTTGTAGTTGTCATAGCCGCGGATCGAGATCAGGTCGGCGCCAAGATCGATGTAATCGAGAATGGAATCGGCGATGGTCTGCGGCGATCCGACGAGCGCGGTGGTGGCCCCGCTTGCATTGGTGGCGGTCACCGTCGGATACCAAAGGGCGCGATCTTGGACATTGCCACGGGATGCAATGTCCAACAGCCGCTGCGAGCCGACATTGGCGGGGCGCGGAGCCGAAAGTGGAGAGCGGCTGAGACCCTTCTCGCGGTTCTCGTTAAGCCGATCAAGGACCTTGTGTGCTTTCACCCAGGCGAGTTCATCGGTCTCGGCCACGATCGGTCGGAAGGTGACCCAGATGCGCGGACGATCGACCCGGCCCGCTTTTGCGGCTTCGGCATAGATCCGATCGATCTGCTGCTTGGTTTCGGCCAGCGGCTCGCCCCAGAGGCCAAAGATATCGGCCAGCGAACCACCGATCCGGTAGGCGGCATCGGAGGAACCGCCGAGCGAGATGGGAATGAGGCCGTTCGTCGGGCGCACGGCACTGCGGAACTGTTTAAACTGGTAGTATTTGCCATCGAAGTCGAAAGGCTCGGTCGATGTCCAGACCAGTCGCAGGATGCGGATATATTCTTCCTGCCGCTCGTAACGCTCTTCCTTGTTGAGAAAATCGCCTTCGCGCGCCTGCTCGTCATCATTACCGCCGGCAATGAAGTGGACGACCACGCGCCCGCCGCTCAGCTGATCGAGCGTCGCGAGCGATTTCGCCGCAACTGTCGGATAGACGGTGTTGGGCCGCAGGGCGACGATGATCTTGATATTCTTCGTATGGGCGAGGATGGTCGCGCCAATGGTGAAGGGATCGAAAGATGACGATGAGTAGGGGATCAGGGTATAGTTGAAGCCGTAATCGTCGAGGGAGCGGGCATAGCGCTCGAGGAAGAGCGGATCCACCGGTGCATCGGGAATGGGATTGAGATCGTTGGATTCGTTTGGAAACGTGACGCTGATGAATTCTGCGGCCATGTGAGCCTGTCTCCCTGAGGATTATCGGTAGGTGGAAAGTAGAACCTGCCAAGCTGGGGAGGAAGACAGGTCATTCTTATTCCATAGAAACTGTAAAAAATATTCGCGCTAGGACACCGGTATGGAGTTGATCGGCATTCCAACGCTGCGTCGGGTCAGGCTTTGGGATCAGAAGCTGGGAGACCAGCCGAGGCTTGGAGCCACAGTGTCCGTGAAGTCGGCGAGCAACCGGATATTCTCTTGCAGGCCAAATGCCGGCGGCAGAAAAAGAATGACTTCATCGGCGGCGCTGAGGCCGGGATCGTTGTAGATCGCTTCGAGAACCTGGTTGGGGCCGCCGTGGAATACGGGGGAAATCTGTGTCCCAGGCGGCTGGTTGACGCGCTCGGTGGGCTGAAGTGCACCCTTGGGACGGGAGGCGGCAATGCCAAGCGTGCGCCGCTCCAGGTCGTAGGCGGCATATTTCTCCCGTAAGTCCGCGGTATTGCCGACGAGGATGGATGCGGCCACGATCACCGGTGGCGGCTCCGTTCCCCATATCTTGCGCCAGTGGGTGCGGTGAGCCGTGATGCTGCGCGCCTGATATTCGCTGAAGGTTTCGCCCTCCTCGTGGTCGTGGAGGACGGTGCCTGAGATCAGCCCGATACCGATTTCCGCAGCTTGCACTGCGGATGAAAAACTGCCCGAGCCCTGCCTGATGCGCGAACGCAGCGTCGCGCTGTGGGGCGTGACGCGCAGTTCGGCGCCTTCCGGCGCACCAAGGCCCGGCTCGGTAACGGTGTGCAGGATCTCGCCCGAAAGTGCGGCGAGAAAACGGGACTGGCGGCGCTTTGCCTCGGTGCGGGCGTCGGTATCGACCGTGCCGAATACGGCATCGAACGCGGCGTTCGCACCCGTCGAGATGGCAAGCTCTAGACGGCCATCGATCAGCAGATCGGTCGTGGCCGCTGCCTCTGCAAGCAGGATCGGATCCTGGTAGCGCATGGGGATGACGGCCGAGCCAAGCGTGATATGGGATGTGTGCTGGCCGGTCGCGGCAAAAAACGGCAGCGGCGAGGAGAGATAGTGGTCGAAGTGCCTTTGGTAGGCCCAGCCGGACTGCAGGCCCAGTCGCTCGGCTGCCTTGAAGAGCTCGATCCCGTCGCGCAGTCCCTGTGCCGGGCCGGCGTTGTCGTTGAAAGACACCCTTGTGTTGAAGCCAAGCCGCTTCTTCGCCCGGAATGATGCTGGCAGAGTGCTGGAGGGCACGGTGATGTTCATGCGATATTTTCCTTTTGGAAGGCCCGTCGCGGTTCCAGATGCGGCACCGGCACGATATTCGCAGCGCCCGACGGGATCGCTTCCAGCAGAGACACAGTGTAGGGCTGCTGGGGATTGTCGAAGATGTCGGCGACAGTCCCGTGTTCGACGATCCGCCCGCGCTGCATGACCGAGACGGTGTGCGCGAGTTGGCGCACGAGGGCCAGGTCATGCGACACGAAGACATAGGTCAGGCCCAGCTTGGCCTGCAGCGAGAGCAGCACCTCGACGATACCGGCCTGGACGCTGACGTCGAGTGCAGAGGTAGGCTCGTCAAGCACGATGACGTCCGGCTTCAGAACGAGCGCGCGGGCAATCGCCACACGTTGGCGTTGGCCACCTGAGAGCACACCTGGCTTGCGGGAAAGAAAGTCTTCGGCCAGCCCGACATCTTTCAGCGCTGCACGAACCCTGTCGCCCTGCTCCTTGCGTGTTCCAATCTTGAACCGGTCGAGCGGCTCACGAACCAGCTCCTCGACTTTCCAGGACGGGTCGAGCGACGTGAAGGGGTTCTGGTAGACGATCTGCAGATGGCGCCAAACAGAGCGCAGCGAAGCCTGAGTACGCCCCGTGAGTTCCTCGCCGGCCACTGAAATCTGACCGGTATCGGGCTGCTCCAGCCCCAGCAGCAGCCTGATCGTCGTTGTCTTGCCCGAGCCGGACTCGCCGACCAGCGCATGCGTGGTGCCGGCCGGAACGCTGAAGGAAACGTTATCGACAGCTGTCACCACCTTGTTACCGACGGTGAAATTCTTCGTGACGGCGCTGACCTCGATCTTTGGCGAGTTGGCGCCGGCAGCCTTGAGCAGCCGGAAACCGGGGTCGCGCAGTGCGGCATACCGGTTTGGATTGAGGACAGGCACATCCGCGTGCAGTTTCTTCGTGTAAGCCGATGTCGGCGAGGAGAAGACGGCGGCGGTGCTGCCGGCCTCCTGCACGACGCCGTCCTTCAGCACCACCAGAGCATCGGTTCGCTCCGCGGCAATCGCCAGGTCGTGGGTGATCAGCAGCAGGCTCATGTCCAACTCGCGCTGCAGCCGTGAAAGCAGATCGAGGATCTTTTTCTGGATGGTGACATCAAGCGCGGATGTCGGCTCGTCGGCGATCAGCAGTGTTGGGCGAGGCAGAACGGCCAGGCCTATCAGCACGCGCTGCAGCATGCCGCCGGACAGCTGATGCGGGTAGGAGTGAAAAACACGCTGTGGATTGTCGAGCCCGACCTGCGCAAAGGTATCGAGGACCAGAGCCTTGCGGATGGCCTTGTCAGGCTCATCGAGGAGGGCGGCCGCCTCCATCGCCTGGACACCGATCGTGCGCACCGGGTTCAGCGAATTGCCCGGATCCTGGGGAACGAAGCCGATGGCGCGCCCGCGCAATGGCTGAAAGCGACGTTCGGGCAGGCCGAGAATTTCCTGGCCTTCGAAAACGATGCGGCCGCTGGCTCGCCCGCCATGGGGCAGCAGCCGGAGCACCGCACGCGCGATGGTCGATTTGCCCGAGCCGGATTCGCCAATGAGCGCAAGGCTCTTGCCGCGACCAAGTTCGAAACCGACGCTTGAGACGACCTCCTTTTGTCCGTAGGAAACCGAAAGCCCGACGGCCTGCAGCAGCTGAGTTGAACGCTTCAACGTCAGCGGTGAGGCATCGGCACGGCTGTATGCTGCAGCTAGTCTGTCTTGCGGAGCCATCGGCTAATCCTGTTCATAGAGAGGACGGTCGCGATCGTGACGAAGGCGGGCGCGTAGACCAGCCATGGCCATTTCAGGTAATCCTTGCCGATCGACACCAGCAGGCCCCAGTCCGAGGCAGGTGGCGGGTCGCCATATCCGAGAAAGGCAAGACCGGCGATCAGCATGATGGAATCGCCGAATTGCAGCACTGCCAGTGGGAAAACCGAACGCGAGGCATTTGGCAGCACATGGCGCCAGAGGATGTGCCAGCGCGAGCCGCCGAGGAGAAAAGATGCCTCGACGAAGGTCGCCTGGCGGGTCTTGATGACCTCCGACCGCGTGACACGGGCGAACATCGCCACGGCCGAGACGCCGGTGGCGATCGCGGCGTTGGTGGTGTCGAAGCCGATTGCGGTGACCACGATGACGGCGAGCAGGAATTTCGGTATCGCCAGCAGCACGTCGACCATGCGGGCGAGTAGGGTGTCCAGCCGGCCGCCGAAGAAGCCGCCAAGGAGCCCGATGAAACCACCGGCGAAAACGCCGATGACGACAGCGATGAGCGCGCTCCTGACGGAAGAGGCTGCGCCATAGACAACACGCGTATAGAGGTCGCGACCCAGCTGGTCGGTTCCAAACCAGTGCGCGGCGCTTGGGCCAAGCAGCTTGTGGGCAGGCGTTCCGATGGCCGGGTTCTCGCTTGTGAACAGGCCGGGGGCGAGTGACCAGGCGAGCACCAGCGCGACGATTGCGAAGGATAACACCACGGTCGCCGGCACCCGGATAGATGTCAGCCAAGCAGCCATGGTGAAACGTGGGCTGGAAATGCCGGAAACAAAGGTCATGATTTCACCGCTTGAGAAAGAACGGCCGAATTGTCGTCGGCGGTGACCGGCCGCCGCTCGGCAAAGCCGAGCAGTTTCACGCGGGGATCGAGCAGAGGGTAGGCAAGGTCGGCCAGCAGATTGACGACCACGAAGACCACTGCCGCCAGCGAGACGATTGCCTGCAGCACCGGCAGGTCCTGCGTGCTGACAGAGCGCTGCACAAGGCTGCCGACGCCGTTGCGGCCGAACACCGCTTCGGTGATCAGCGAGCCGCCGAGCAGTTCGCCGATGGTCAGCGCGATGACGGTCACGACCGGCAGAGAGGAGGGCTTGAGCAGGTGCTTGGCAAAGAGCCGCATCTGGCTCAGACCACGGCTGCGGGCGACCGCGGCGTATTCTTGCCCGGCCTCGTGATCGAGGTTGGCGATGAGCACTTCCGCGATCTGCGCCGAGATGGGAATGCCGAGCGCAAGGGCTGCGAAGAAGGTCGCCCAGAAGCTGTCCGGCTTGATCACCCGGAAAAGACCCAGCTGGAAGCCGAAGATGTGGATCAGCACCAGGCCGATCACGAAATTGGGCACCGACAGGAACAGGGAAGGAAAGCCGCGCAGCAGCCCCTGGCCAAATTCCTTTCGAAGAAAGCGTGTTCCATAGGCAATGGTTATCGCTAGTAACAGCGCCACGACGAGACCGGTGAACGCAAGGATCAGCGTCGAGGGCAGCACATCGGCGATCAGGGTCGATACAGGCCGGTTGGTTCTCATCGAGATACCGAGGTCGCCAATGATGAAATGCGAGAAGGAGTTGGACAATTGCACCAGCACTGGTTTGTCCAGACCCTGGGCTACGATGATCTCCTGGATCTCGGCCTCGGTGAAGCCGTTCTGCGGGTTGCGCAGAACGTTGGTGATCGGGTCGCCCGGCAGGATGCTGACGACGATGAACGTAAAGACATAGGCCAGAAGGACGACGACAACGGCCTGGATGAGGCGCTTTCCAGCGTAATACAGGTAGGGGTTGGTCATGCCGATCATATCCTCACGTTTATCCTTCGTGCTCTCGGCTATTCGCTCAGGGATGCCGTGTAGTAGCTGGCGTAGGCGATGCCATTGTACGTCTCGCCTTTCAGCTTCGGGCTTTGCACGTAGATGCGCTGGACCATCTGGGTGCGCGGGATGAAGTAGCCCTGCTCCAGAACGTATTGCTGCAGTTCTTCGAGGAGCGGCTTTCGGATTTCGACGGTGGCTGCACCCGCGATCTTGTCACGTAGATCGTTGAGCTTCGTGTCGCGCTCGTCGAGCGCAAACCAGTTCTCGCCGTTGTTGGCGTTGGTGAGGATGCTGGCGACTGTTCCCGCATCGATGAAGCTGCGCGTCACCTCGTAAGCCGGCACGGCCGGACCGCCGAATGCGACCTTCTGGCCGAAGGTGACCACGTCGTAGGCGCGGATATCGACCTTCCAGCCGATCTTGCCGAGCTGCTGGGCGATCAGTTCGTCGATCGACTTCGATGTTGCGAGATAGGGGTTTGAATAGAGTGTTAGGACCAGCGGCTTGCCGTCCTTTGCGCGGATGCCGTCGGCGCCCTTAACCCAACCGGCTTCGTCGAGGAGCTTTCCGGCTTGGTCCGGATTGTAGGCCAGCAGCGCGCTCTGGTCGGTCGCGCCGGGCACGTTGCTCTGGATGAATGACGTCGCGAGCTTCCAGTCCGGCGTGTAGACGGTGTCGATGATCTCCTGGCGATTGATGCCGGCCTGTAGAGCCTGGCGTACCTTCACGTCGTCGTAGGGTGCGAGCTTGGTGTTGACTGCCCAGCCGTTGACGAAGCCGAGGTAGCGCGGCGTTGAAACGGTGAAGCCATCCGCCTTGAGAGACTGAAGCTCCTGCGGCGAAGCGTTATAGGCAATTTCGGCCTGATCGGACTGGACGGCGGAAATCCGCAGCGATTGCTCGGATACCAGCTTGTAGGTGATCGAGTCGATATAGGCCGGGCCGCTGTGACCGACGGCGGCAGGTCCCCAGTTATAATCTTTGCGTTTCACCAGCTTGACGAAGTCACCTTCCTTCCAGGAGTCAACCACATAGGGACCGCTGCCTGACGTCTTGCTCAGGTCAGCCTGGTCGGTTGCCGGCTGCGCGATCGTCTTCGGAGAGATGAGGATCGAGCCGTGGTAGCCAAGGGTCGGGATGAAGCCGAGCGTCGGCTTCTTGAAAACGACCTTCACCGTGGCGGCGTCAACGACCTCGGAATGATCGTAGGTCTTGGGGAAGAGACCGATCGGGTTTATGCCTTCCTTCTTCCGGCCGGCGTACCAGATGTCAAGGTTGGCGACGACAGCCGCTGCGTCGAGCGGGGTGCCGTCGGAGAAGGTCACGCCGCTCTTCAGGTGAAGTGTGAATTCGGTGGCCTTATCGTTCTGCTCCCATTTTTCGGCCAGCCATGGGCTCACCTTGCCTTCAGCATCGACGTAGATGAGCTTGTCCGTCACATGACCCCAGATATGGCCCTGGAAGCTGGAAATCGCGCTATTATTGGGAATCCAGGTGTCACCCAGCGAATCTATGAGGAAGGTGATGTCGCCGCCTTCACGCGGGCTTTCGGCGCCCAGAGTCGGGGTCAAGCCTACCGTCGCCACAAACGCAGTTGCTACCAGCGCGGACGTGCCGACAAGCAGACGACGTCGGGAAAGGGAAAAGAATGCGGAACGTTCGGTCATATCGTGTCCTGTATTTTTCCAAGCGGATCAATACGTTTAGAGTATGCAGGGCAGCTGACCGGAGAAAGACCAGTTGTTCTTTTTCTATCAATTTAATGGATTATTTTGTTCGGTTTCGAGGTGCGCAGGGGTCAGCTTTTTTCGGGCGCCGATATTGGCGGCGATCAGACCCACGGGACGGCAGCTTCAATCGATGGCAAGGAAGCGTGGGTGATTGCTGTCAATCCCTCTTCATCTCGGGGCCATGAGCGCCATCGGTAAACTTCATTTCTTCGAATATTCGAACTGGGGGCGGGTCGCCGTGAAATCGTTCGACTTGCACGCGGGTTATTTGCCCGGTCGAGCCCTGCGCCAATCTTGAGGTGCCGACATCATGTGTTAGAATGTTGGGATTGCCGTGCACGCACATGGCTTTGTCGGCGCTCCGGTCGTCCGGCTCGAACCACGCGCCGGTCGCAAGCTGCATAACGCCTTTCCGCAGGTCCTGGCTGAGGATCGCGGCGGCAAGGCAGCTGCCACGGTCATTGAACAGCCTCACGATGTCCCCATCGACGATGCTGCGCTCGGCAGCGTCGGCCGGGTGAATGCGGACCGGTTCACGGCTCTTGATCTTCGTCGAACGGCTGAAATCGCCGTAGTCGAGCTGGCTGTGCAGGCGATGATGCGGCTGGTTGCAAACGAGGTGCAGCGGATAGCGGTCGTCGCCTGCGTGCCGGGCCGGGTACCATCGCGGATGGCCGCGGCAATCGTCGTAGCCAAAGCCTTCGACAGTTTCAGAGAAGATCTCGATTCTACCCGAAGGCGTCGGCAGGGCCGATGCGAGCGGATCGTCGCGGAAGGCCCGCGCCGGACCGCCCACATCGGCTTCCAGCGGCAGGCGGATTTCTCCGCGATGCCAGAATTCCTCGAAGTCCGGAGCCTCGTGGCCGCCGGACGCCAGCGCCGTGCGGGTCGTCTCATACAGGAAGGCGAGCCATTGCCGCGACGATCGGTTTTCCGTGAAGGCCTCCGCCTTGCCGAGATGTGCCGCTATCGCGGCGAAGATCTCGTAGTCATCGCGCGACTCGCCCACCGGTTCGATCAGGCGCTTCATCGCCACCATCAGCGGATCACCGGCTGAAGCGCCGATATCCTCGCGCTCGAGTGTCGTCGTCGCCGGCAGGACAATGTCCGCGTGGCGGGCCGAGGCGGTCCACGCCGTCTCGTGCACGATGATGGTTTCCGGCCGGCGAAAGGCCTCGCGCAGCCTGTTGAGATCCTGGTGATGGTGGAACGGATT
This sequence comes from Rhizobium sp. rho-13.1, assembly GCF_007000305.1. Classification (NCBI taxonomy): domain Bacteria; kingdom Pseudomonadati; phylum Pseudomonadota; class Alphaproteobacteria; order Hyphomicrobiales; family Rhizobiaceae; genus Rhizobium; species Rhizobium sp. rho-13.1. Next base: position 24,769 of record NZ_SCFL01000025.1, read on the forward strand.
TCCGCCTGCCCAGTAGACCAGTTTGGTATCGGGATAGTGCGCATCAATGCCGTTGTACTGAAATGCCTCGCCCGGATTGAGGAGCATGTCGGCAATTCGGGCGACGGGAATGAAATCCGCCACAGGATTGCGGAACTGGTTGAAGGTCGGCAGCGGCACGGCCAGTTGCTGCTTGCCGTTGTTGCCCAGGGCGCCCAGCGAATAGGAGAAGCCGCCCCCGTCGAGGCCCATCTGGCCGAGCATCGCGGCCAGCACAATGCCCATCCAAACCGGCTGCTCGCCATAATCGGCTCTTTGGAGGGCGTGGGCAATCGTAATCAGTGTTCTTGCCCCCGCCATTGCCCGTGCCAGCTCTTCAATGACGCCTGCATCGATGCCGCAAATGGCAGACGCCCATCCAGGGCTTTTCCGTTGGCCATCGCTGCGGCCAAACAAATAGTCCTCGAAGCACTCGTAACCGACGGCATAGCGATCAAGGAAGTCGCGGTCGTGCAGCCCTTCCGTGGCAAGCACATAGGCAAGGGCGAGCATTAGCGCGACATCGGTGCCCGGCGTGATGGACAGCCATTCCGCATTGGCTTCTAAGGGAAAGTCGTCTCGCAACGGACTGACGAGGACGAAACGCGCGCCGCGCGTGCTGGCGCCCATCAGCTTGTCACGCACGATGTGCTGACTGTTACCGCCGCCATGGACGTCCGAATTCTTAATGGCCATGCCGCCGAAGGCGACGATCAGTTCGCTGCTCCGCTCGATCGCGTCCCAGGTGACGCTCTTGCGGTCGAAGTGATCGTAGGGTCCGAGCACATGGGGGATGATCACCATTGCGGCGCCGGAGCTATAGGTGTTGACGGACCGGACATAGCCGCCGAGCACATTCAAGAAGCGATGGACCTGGCTCTGGGCATGATGGAAGCGGCCGGCACTCGACCAGCCGTAGGAACCGCCGAACACGGCCGTCGGGCCGAAGTCGCCATAGACCCGCTCGAGCTCAGCCGCGACGAGCTCGATTGCCCTCGCCCAGCTCACCTCGACATAGTCGTCGGCGCCACGGTCCTGCGCATTGCCCTTCTTGCCCTCCAGCCAACCGCGCCGCACGGCCGGACGTTTGATGCGCATCGGGCTGTCGGCGACAGCCGGCAGATTGCCAAGCAGAGGCGAGGGATGCGGGTCGGCCGGATGAGGTCGGATTTCAAGCGTGCCGTCGCGATAGCGCCCCGAAAAAGCGCCCCAATGAGAGCTGTGGGTTTGGAAGTCGTTCATCGGGAATACCTCTTCATTCTTCACGCAGCGGAGGCCAAGAAACTCATTCCGGCAGAATCTTGCCCGGGTTCATGATGTTCATGGGATCGATCGCGGCCTTGATCACGGCCATCAGATCGACGGCATCGCCGTGTTCGCGGCGCAGGTAGTCGATCTTGCCCGTTCCTATGCCGTGTTCACCGGTCGACGTGCCGCCGACCGAGAGTGCGTGCAGAACCATCGCCTTGTTAATCGCCGCGACCTCGTCGAGCTCTGCCCTGTTGTCCGGATCGACGGCGAAGACGACGTGATAGTTGCCGTCGCCGACATGGCCGAGAATGGCGGCCGGGACGCTGCAGCCCTGCAGCAGTGCGCGCGTCTTCAGAATGCAGTCGCTCAGTTCCGAGACGGGAACGCAGACGTCTGACGACCAGCCTTTGGCATTCTGACGCTGTGAAACCACTGCATAGAATGCGTTGTGACGCGCCTTCCACAGCCGGTTTCGATCTTCCGCTGCGTTGGCCCATTCGAAATCCCGGCCGCCATGCTCGTCGACGATCGCCGCCACCATGTCGACCTGCTCCTGTACGGCAGCGGGAGAGCCGTGGAATTCAAAGGCAAGTGTGTCCTCGATCTTCAGCGTCAGGTTGGAATAGGCGTTGACCGCAGCGATGAGCCCACGGTCCATCAGTTCCATGCGGGCGACGGGGATGCCCAGCTGGACGACAGCGATCGCTGTGTCGACCGCCTGCTCGACGCTCGCAAACGAGCACAGCGCCGCCGTAATTGTCTCGGGAATGCCGTAGAGTCGAAGTGTCACCTCAGTGATGATACCGAGCGTCCCTTCCGAGCCGATGAACAGCCGAGTAAGATCGTAGCCGGCCGAGGATTTGCGGGCCCGTCCGCCGGTGCGCACGACCTGTCCGCTCGGCAGGACGACGGTCAGCGACAGGACGTTTTCGCGCATCGTGCCATAACGGACGGCGTTGGTGCCCGAGGCGCGTGTCGCCGCCATGCCGCCGATCGAGGCGTTGGCGCCGGGATCAATCGGGAAGAAAAGTCCCTTGTCGCGCAGATGGGTGTTGAGCTGCTCGCGGGTGACGCCGGCTTCGACTGTACAATCGAGATCTTCGGCGCCGACCCGGACGATCAGCGACATGCGCGAAAGATCGATGGAGATGCCGCCGCATATCGCCGTCAGATGCCCCTCCAGCGAGGTGCCCGCCCCAAACGCGATTACCGGCACGCCTTCGGCCGCACATAGCCGGACGGTCTGCGCCACCTCGTCAGTGTGTTCCGCAAATACGACGCCGTCCGGCATCGCTGCCGTATGGTAGGATTCGCCGCGGCCATGCTGCTCGCGCAGGGCAGGCGAAGTCGAGAAGCGATCGCCGAAAATGGCGCGGAGTTTGTCGGAAAGTTCTGTCGAGAGGTGCGTCATTCGCCGCCTCCGGTTTTTGCCGCGCCGGTGGCGGCCGGTGTGTCGCCGTGCTGTCCCCACTCGGTCGCGGCGCCGTCGTAGATCGCGACGTCCTGCTTGCCGACGAGATACAGCGCAAAGGCGAGTGCCGCCGCGGTAACGCCGGAGCCGCAGCTTGCGATGACGGGTTCGGCGAAATCGAGACCGGCATCCTCGAAGGCCGCGCGGATCTCAGCCAACGGGCGGACTTCGCCGGATTGCGGATCGGTCAGCGCGTTGAAGGGCAGATTGAGGCTTCCGGGAATATGTCCTGATCGCAGACCGAGCCGCGCCTCCTTTTCCTCTGCGGTGAAACGGCCGACCGATCGGGCATCGATGACTTGCTCCGCATGGCTCGTCAGATTGTCGAGAAGCTGCGCCTTTGAGCGGGCGGCAGCCGGCGCGAATTTGGCACGGAACGAGGTGCTGGCCGGATGGGTAACTTCGTCGGTCACCGGCCTTGCCTCGCTCAGCCATTTCTTCAGTCCGCCGTCGAGGATGGCGACCCTGTCGTGGCCGAAGGTCCGCAGCGTCCACCAGACCCGTCCCGCCGACATCAGGCCGGGCGTGTCGTAGATCACGACAACGCCGTCGTTGGCGATGCCGAGATCCGAGGCATGGCGCTCGAACGCCGCACTGGACGGTAGCATGTGGGGAAGCGTCCCATGGTAGAGATGGGCCGACAGCCATTCGGTGGACACGAGCGAACCTGGCAATGTAGCGGACATGGATTGCTCCCAGCAGTGCTGTTGGTGAGGGGGTGGCGGCAGCCATGCCGCATCACCCGTCAGGCGACGATCTTGTCGCCGTTCAGATGCCGATCGAGGAATGGCAGGCTGTCCTGCCCCCAGTAGAGCTCACCATCGTAGCGGAAGGTCGGAAAGCCAAAGACGCCGCCCGCTCTTGCCGTCTCGAGGTTTGATTCCCAGGTGGCCTTGACGTCTTCGGCCTGGGCCCGTTGCTCCAATGCAGTGCCATCGAGCCCGGCAGCATCGGCAATGGCAACGCGGACAGTTGATTGACCGATATCCTCTCCTCGTTCCCAGAACGCCGCCTGTAGCGCGGCCGTCAGCTTCAACCAGTTGTCGCTACGCTCGATTGCGGCAATGACCATCAAACCGGCCGGCGTGGGATCGGAGAGAGTGGAGCGGTTGTCGAAATCTAGGGTCTTGCCGCGGACGGCTGCCCAGCGCTTCAGGTCTTTAATCCAGTAGGCGCGGCGGGCTTCCGGTCGGTTGCGCGAATAGATGGCGCCGTTGTCCTCAACGAGCGGAATCACGAAGGGGCGGATCGAGGCGCCGTGTTTGGCGGCAAGCGCCGTAAAGGCCTCAAGGCCGATGAAAGCCCAGGGCGAACCAATGCCGAAAAAATAGTCGATGTTCTTGGTCATGGAATGCTCTTTGCAGCTTTTCTGTTCGAATGAAGGGCCGTGTCGAAGACGGCGATGGCGCAATCGCGCGCGATGAGAACCACACCGGGATCGCGTTCGACGGCGACCGTTGCCAGCGCGCCTTCGTAGAGAAGGGAAAGATGTGCTGCCGCCGGTTCGGAGCCCAGATCGGAATTTGCCATGACGGCGCGGAAGATATCCTTCACCGTCTTTTTGTGCATACGCGCGACCGTCGTGACGCGCACCGAATCGCCATGTTCGGCAACGGCGAGCGCGAATGCACAGCCGCGGAATTCCGGACTGTCGGCTTTCTGGTGCAGCTGCTCGAAAATCATTCGGATCTGATCCCGTGGCGTCTTCGCCTCGTCAAGAACCTCTCGAAGCGATCGGATGACGCGGTGGTGGCGATCTTCGAGATAGGCGGCGACAAGATGGTCCTTTGAAGGGAAATGCCGATACAGTGTGGCCTTGGCAACCTTGGCCTCCTCGATGATTCGGTCAATGCCAACGGCACGTATGCCCTCGCGATAAAATAGCGCTCCCACCGCGGTGAGAATCTGGTCGGATATTGGCTCTTTCATGAAACGACTTCGGGCTGGAGGGGGTTGATAGTGTCTGGCAGACCGGTCGATCCGCCTGCCGTGCCTGTAGATACGAGTTTGTCGTGTCCAGCCGCCGGGCAAATCGATTTGCATGGTGCGCGCTTCACGAATGACCCCGCCGCGGATAGAGCAATGCATCTAAGCGTGAAACGGCAACAGAGAAAGACAGGTTGTTCTTTTTCTTCCTGCCTTAAGGAAATGGTTTTGCTCGGTCGAAGCTGCGGCGTCGGGGCGCTATTGCCGGCGTCAGTCGAAAACGCCTTGGCCACCTGCGGCGCGCTACGTTTCCGGTTTATCACCCTGCAGCAGCAAGGAGTGCGGGCTGATCGAGGCCGAGATGGTCTCGCAGCGTCGAACCGCTGTAGTCCAATCGGAACAGGCCGCGCTCCTGCAGATGGGCACGACCAACTGGGTGAAATCTTCCAGTCCCTGCAGAAAGAAGGGCGGCATGACATTGAACCCTTCGGCGGCGCCAGCTTCGAACCACTGCTGCATCCGGTCGGCAATCTCGACCGGCGTTCCGACCAGCATGTTATGGCCGCGTCCTGCAGCAACCCGCAGCGCCAACTGACGGATGGTCAGCTTTTCCCGCTTCGCCAGTTCGGTCAGCAATTCGGCGCGGCTGCGCGGCTGATCCGAGATCGGCAGATCGGGCAGGGGAGCATCGAGATCGCGGCCTGCCAGACTATGGCCCAGCCGTTCCTCGAGACGCGGCATCGCGCTCTTGATGTCCGTCCATTGATCGAGCCCAGCCCGCTTTTCGGCTGCCTCGGTCGAGGTGCGGCCGATCACCGCCAGGAAATCTGGCATCACGGCCACGTCTTCCGGCCGGCGTCCGAAGGCAACAACGCGTGCCTTCAGTCGGCCGCCGGCTTGTCGCCTGTGCCAGCTACGGCGTGCAGGTAATCGGTTCGGTACTGGTCATTATTGCTGTAGGTAACAGTGGGCCGTGGCTTTTTCTCGGCATCGCGCTGTTTGGGTTGGGAGTTGGAAACGCCACATCGCTACCGCTACTCATCGCACAGCAGGAGTTCCCCCAGCAGAGACCGCGCGCGTGGTGCCGCTGATGGTCGCCATCGGTTAGGCTGGTCATGCCTTTGCGCCGGCAGCTTTTGGTCTGCTGCGGGGCTGACGGTGTCTATGCCGCCGGATCAACCTTGCTGTTCCTCTGCGCAGCGGCAATACAGGTCGCTGCGATTGGATGCATCCTTTTGGGCCGGCGAAGAAGGCCGCTTGATGCCCCCCGCGTTGCCGGAAGAAATTTTGGATACGATTAAAGGCAAGTTGCTAAAAATAACTGGTCCAAGTCAGACGCGGCCCAATAGAAAACGGCCGATTCGTTTCCGGCCGCTCCCTCGTCACAACAATGCTATGGATCAGGCAGCAGCCCTCAGGCATCCCCTCATTTTGAGATGACGTAGGGCGGGAAAGATGATTCTGCAT
>NZ_SCFL01000026.1:0-26350 GCF_007000305.1 Rhizobium sp. rho-13.1
GAATCATGGAGGCCTATAGATTCAGAACTTGTAAAAATACGCAACTGTAATGCTAATGTTGCGAGTGTCGTCACCGCCTCTAACAAAGATGTATGTAGGCTCCAGTTGCCTGGTGCGAATGGCTTTAAGCGCCCCAGCGGGGCCACCGCGACTAGGGTTGTCCATACGTTAGCCCCCTGGGACCCACCATCAATCAGAACATGTAACGACGATCTGGCGCTTGCGACCTGTAGTCTCCCAGCCCGCACCGTGCCAGTGCAATCTGCCAAATTTCTCTAGTGCTGACGCTCAACATGTCGATCCTGTCAGCCGTCGACCACATCGATCCGAGCAGACGTTACGATCCACCGGCTGCATTTCACTATGCTGATGTGGCGCAAAAAGGCCTTCCCATTCTATCGCCAAGGCCTCACCAGACTCTCCGCTACTTATCGATACGGTTGGCATTGAGAAGGGCTGGGCTTGAGCGAAGGCCGTGGTTGACATCGGCGGGAAGCGCACATCATCCCTAGACCACAAAGGACTGAGTTCTCTGCTCTGCCAACGCCCGCCGACGCGGCCAAAGCCCTATCGATAGCTACTGGCATCAGGGCGGCTGCGCATCACACACTCCGCTGGCCCAGATGCCGCCGCTTTAACGCGAACGTGGGACAGGGCAGCGTCGGCTGTATCAAGCTTGGCTCGCATCGGTTAGATCCCACGACCGAAACCTTTCCCGCCTCCCCGACAAAACCGCATTCGCCCTATTTCTTCTTACCGCACGCGTTTCCGAAGCGGAAGGTTTCGACATTTTCGCACATTGTAGATTGCCTGTTTCGAACAGTCTGATGAAAATGACCGTCGCCATGCAAGGAGGTCGAGTTTCCCCTGGCACCCTTGAAATTGCACTCCGGTCTTATTGTTCACGCATGCTCTTGTGGAACGCGTCTGTCAGAGGTCTTACGATGTACTGGGCAAACGTCCGCTCGCCAGTCGAGATAATGACATCTGCAGGCATCCCGGGAAGCAACCGGCCGCGAATTTCCGGTGGCACATCTTTATCGTCGACCTCGATACGGGCTTCGTAATACGGTGCCTCGTTTGCCTGGGTCGGTTCGATAACGTCTTGGGAAAGAACGGTTACCTTCCCAAACACGGCTGGCGTCGTGCGGCTAGAGAAAGACGTGAAGCGAACCTCGGCTTTCAGGCCGATTTTGACATTGTCGATATCAATCGGCTTCACCTTCGCGGTGACAACTAGATTGTCGTCGAGCGGAATGATGTCCATTACCGGCTCGGCGGCCCGGATAACACCGCCCTTGGTGTGAACGCGAATGTTCTGCAGCATGCCGCGAACAGGCGCACGGATATTGGTGCGGTCAAGCACGTCTTTTGCCGCACCGGCCTTTTCAGTGGCCTCGCTCAATTGGTCACGAACGTCACGCAACTCACCGCCTGCACGCTCGACAAATTCCTGGCTGACTTGAACGATTTGCAGCTGGGTCTCGGAAATTGTCTGGCGGAGTTTTGCGATCTCGGTGTTGATCGATCCATGGTCGCCTTGCATGTTGAGTAGCGCACGCGTCGCTTGCGAGATTTGATTGATGGCGACGGCACCATTCTCCTGACCTTGGGTCAGGCGCTGGACCTCTGCCTGTAGGGATTTTATCTGCTGATCTACAGCTTCTCGCTGTTCAAGCTGACCAGCGACGGCTTCCTTGAGCTGATCAATACGCATTTTAAGAATACCAATCTGGCCGTCCATCGTTCGCTTGCGATCGGCAAAAATCGTCTTTTGTAGTGTGATTGCTGCCTCAATTGCTTGGCTATTTTGGTTAACAAGTTCGGGGGGAAGCGAAATTACGTCGGCGTTGGTGCTCTCTGCGACGAGCCGCGCCTCCTGCGCCCGCAGGAGTCCAGCGCGATCTCTCAGGTAAGTGTATGTGCCAAGTGCCTGCGTTGGGTCGAGCCGCAACACGATATCACCAGGCTCGACTATATCGCCTTCCTTAGCAACGATCTCCGAGACAATCCCGCCTTCAAGATGTTGAACTGTCTTCCGGTTCGATTCCACGGAAACGGTGCCATTGGCCACAACGCCGCTAGCAATTGGCGCCCAAGAAGCCCAGGTTCCAAAGGCTCCGAAACCGAGAATGATCGTCAGATATCCAGCCGCGATATAGGGAGTCGGAGAAAAGTCTCTGGCTTCATCTGGCTTCTTTGCCGGAGCAGAAAACGTCGTTTTGCCTTCGAGGTGTAGCGATGTAGCAGACACGGTCATCTCCTCAAGCAACGTTGCGGGTTTGTATTGCGCCACCCATCGCGGGCACACCCGTGTGGGTGGGCTTTGGCTGGAGAATGTCTTGGGTCGGGCCAAAAGAGCGCACGCGTCCGTCGGCAAGCAACAGGGTTTTTTCCGCGAGTGCGACAAGGCTCATCTTGTGGCTGATAAAGATCACAGCCTTCATTTTCGCTTTCAAATCCCCAATGACTTGGAAGAGTGCTTCCTCTCCCTCACCATCAAGATTGGCATTTGGTTCATCGAGAATGATGACTGCAGGATTGCCGAAAACGGCGCGGGCCAGTCCGATTCTCTGGCGCTGTCCGCCGGAGAGCGATCGTCCCCCTGCACCGATCTGCGTGTCATAGCCATCAGGCAGGTCCTGGATCATTTCGTGTACATGCGCCGCCTTTGCCGCCTTGATGATGTCCTCAGCCGATGCATTCACATGGAAACGCGATATATTCTCGGCGATCGTGCCAGCGAACAGTTCTACCGACTGTGGCAGATAGCCGAAATGATTGCCCAAGTCGTCCTTATTCCAATGCTGAAGCTCCGATCCATCCAGCCTGACCGTGCCGCCAACAGGAGGCCAGACACCCACCAAGGCCCGCACTAGGCTCGACTTGCCAGCACCACTGGCGCCGACGACAGCTACAGCCTGACCGGGCTGTACGTGAAAGCTGATCCCGTGCAGCAGCGGTGTCCGCGATCCCGGCACCACGACGGTCAGCTGATCGACCACCAACCTTCCATTCGGTGCCGGCAATTGTGTGCGCACCTGCTCTTCTGGAACATCATGAAACATTTGGGATAGCCGACGGTAGGCCTGGCGCGCGCCTACGAACTGCTTCCATTGTCCGACAACTTGATCGATCGGCTGAAGCGCGCGACCCATCAAGATTGAACACGCGATCATCGATCCGCCTGAGATCTGCCCTTCGATCGCCAGGTAAGCGCCAGCGCCGAGGATGATGGTCTGCAGTCCCATGCGGATGAACTTCGATATCGACTGTAGGGCGCCTCCCCTGTCACTGGCGATCGCCTGTTTGACCAGCATGCTGCGATGCATAGCGTACCAGCGGCCACGCAGGTTGGTCTCCATACCCAAAGCGCGGATAACCTCGACATTTTGCAACGTGGAATTGGCAAAGTGCTGCGCCGCCTGTGCGTAACCGCTGGCTTCGGTCAGCGTCCTCTTGGTCATAAACTCGTTGGCGATCGCTAGGGCGAAGATAAGCACGGCTCCGACCAGTGAGATCCAGCCGACCAGCGGATGGAAGAGAAAGCAAACGATCAAAAAGATTGGCATCCAAGGGACATCGCAAAGAGCAATCAGACCCGAGCCGGTGAAGAAGTCGCGAAGTCGATCCAAATCGGAGAGAGCGAACTCCGACCGGGTTTGCGGTTGCCTGAGGGTGCTGGTGACGACCCGGCCAAAAAGGCCCTTCGAGACCATGTCATCGAAGCACAAGCCAGCACGCACGAGAACACGCGATCGGAGCCATTCCAGCAGGCTGTAGATGAGCAGCAACAGCAGCGCGATGCCGGTAATCATCACCAATGTCATCTCGTTACGACTATGCAACACGCGATCGTAGACTTGCAGCATGTACAAGGGTGAAACGAACATCAGTGCGTTGATGGCTATACTGAAAACAACCGTGGATGAAATGATCTGACGGTAAGTTTTCAACGCGGCAACAAACGGATTATCGATTTTCATTGCGCTCTTTCAATATCGATGGCCACGCATCCGATATTTTGCATCTGGTGTTTCCATTTACAGATGCAGAATTGCCCTTCCCACTGAATAAATCCTAAACATCGCATTTTTGATTATAGGGATGATTAATATAAATCTAAAAATAACCTTGAGGCGCGAACTCATCGTGATTCAACTTCGTGATTTCGGTGATAAGTAATGCCGACGATCTATTTCCGCGCCCAAATTTCCCCAAGTATTCACGCACTAATTCGACTTTTCAGAAAACTAAGCTTTCTGAAACAGCTTATACCGCGCGGCGGCTGACCCGGTTCCGAGGGGCAGGTGACAAAATCACAGCCAACGAAGGAACAGGCAGATCGGCCAAATAACAAACCCAACGGCTAAGTTCTCGCAAAGCTTCCCCAGGCCACCCTTCAACTCCTACCATGAGCCGATCTGCCGAGAGAGACCGTAGAGGTTGCAGCCATTATTGCCCCGAAATAGGCCGCCATACCCGGTATTTGCAGGGAAAAGTCGGCAAGGCCATGTAGGCTTACCAGCACAAAGCTTGCCAGGCCCAGCGCAGAATAGGAGCGCATCCTCCGTCTGTTTCTCATGCCTAAAACCTGTGCAACCACAAGTGCCAGTATTCCGACGCCGAGTATAACGACGAATGCTATGCCGAGGCCGATAAAGCCGTCGAGATAAAAATTATGCGCGCGTTCCCAAATAAACGTAATGCCACATTGGGGGTCGCGATAGGGCGGAAAAGCATATCTAAACGAGCCAAAGCCGTTCCCCAGTAGAGGCTCCGTCTTTGCAAGTTCGAGGATGCCAGGCAGCACGCAGTAGCGGCTATCCTCCCTGCCCAACGTTTCGGCCCGCAAGAGCACCCTTCCCCCGAGAATGCCCACCGCCAATAATACGAGCCCGCAAGCCAAGGTTGCTTTCAACAGAGTCTTGCGCCGAGATGGTACGCCGGAGAAACTTTCGGTCCGCCTCGTCCGCTGCAAGGAAAGAACGCATACAAGAAAAAGAAATGCGACGACCGTGCTACCGATCGCTCCACGCGACTTCGTCAGACACAACGCAACCGAAGAACATGCAAGGAAAAATGAGATCAGCAGAAGAAACGATAATCCTGCAATCTTAACAGGCCGGTTCGACAACACGTACTGGACCAGTGCCGCCAGTGAAATTTCTCTCGAAAGAGACCAGACGTAGCGTGCGAGCGTGAGGCACACTAGGCCTAGAAAGGTGCCTGCGGTATTTCGGTTGACGAAAGTCGCCGTCAGGCTGTCTGGGTAGGCCGTTTTCGGAAAAAACAGATTAGTCTCAGGAAAGAAGATGAATTGGACCAGGCCATAGACCGCCAATATGCCTCCGCCAATAGCGAGAATGGCCGTAAACCTGCGCGCGTCGCTGTCGGAGCGAATGACCATGAGCCCCGTCAAGAACGTCAGTATTGGGACGGCCAAAAACGAAAGTGCGGCGATCGAATCCGCAGGTTGAATTGAAATTGACCCATTTTGAGGAAGGGAAGCAGTTTGGAGGCCGAGCCAAATTGGGTTCACGACGCCGTCGTCTAGGCCAGACAGCGTCTGGATCTCGACCCAGCCCGAGGTGGCTACCGCCAGGATTAGAGCTGTGGCAAACAGCCACCTTGTCTTCACCGGTGGTCCGAGAACGATCCCGGCGACCACTGCCGCAAAGCAAGCAAGCATCGTCGCAGCGCTCAGCGGAATTGGATTGACCGCACCGAACGGCACAATCGCCGACAGCAAAGACAAGAAGTATAGGAATTGCACGAAGATTTGAAGTTTAAGATTTTGAGGAGCAACAATTATATTCTCAGTCATCGGCCAGGTTATCCGGAGTGCACGGGCGGTACTGTATTACACGAAAATATGCGTGAGCGTACAACAGTTACATTCGAAAGCTGAAATAATAATTACGCGCACTTCAGATGAATAAATGGGGTCAGAAACGCGCGCCGCTTATTCTTGAGGTTTTTTGTTGTTTTGCTCACGCTGCAGCACTTTTTATAGAACGATCTTAACCATCAATGTGAAAATGCCCGTATTTAATGACATCTAGGGGTGCAGCAATATTAAAGGTGCTTGCACGCCACATTGCGAGAGTGTAGCGATTAACGCTATAGTAATCATTGTTAGCAGGGGGTTAATCCGTGGGCCTTGAAATAAAGTATTTCGTTAGCACAAGCCTCACGTTAGCTGTCCTTGTGTTCGGCTTGTCGGGTGGTTCAGCGTTGGCCCAGGCCGCTCCGGTAGCATGTTTCCTGGCTCCCGCTAAGGTTGCTGACGGCGACATTGCATCTTTCTTGGCCAAACCAAACACCCTATTGTCGGACTTTCCATCCGCAGGATTGCCTATGAGCTCGAAGGTCCGCGGACTAACAGGTTCTAGCGCGGCCGCGTTAGACCCTATGATCGCACTGGTCAAAGAGGCGAACGCACCTCAGAAATCCGCAATCGGTTCTGGGCTGGCTCGTGCCGTAAGGTCCTGCCAGACAGCCACCCCCGACTACGCATTGCTCATCCAGCAAAAGGTCGCAGCCGCGAATGACGCCGATTTAACCACAGCATTTGTGGCGGGGATGGACGACGTTCAGACCGCTTCGCTTGGCACGTCAAGCGCAGGTAATAGCACAGCATCCGGCATCACTAGCAGCGGAGTGCCAGGAGGATCGTCTGGCCGAGCGTCGCTCGGCGACACGGCGATCAAGACTATCGCCACCGTATTCAACCCTAGACAAAGCAGCACCTTCACCGTCGGCAGTTTTGCACGTTTTGCGAGAGTAGCAGCAGAGCAAGATCCAACAAGTCCAGTAAACTGAAACCGGCACGATATCTTGTGCCGGTTGGCTAAAATTGATGGGTCGCAGGTCAACGCGCCCCACGCATGAAGAAATTTGAGGATTCCAATTTGCTATCGCCCGACAAAATCGACTCTCTTCGTCACGACTGGAATGAGGATGAAAGTCCTCTGCAAACCGTCGACGTTGAAAAGCTTCTCGCCATCGCCCGGCGTCAGTGGAGGATTGTCGCTATTTCCGTGGTTGTTGCGGTACTCTTGGGTATAGCTTATGCAGTAACGGCAGTTCCATTGTATACGGCAACGTCGAGCTTGCTGATTGATCGTGGAAACGACAGTCTGGTGAACAGACTATCGCAGGAGGACAGCACGCCTGCCGCAGACGATGAAGCATCAATCCTCAGCCAGGTAGAAGTGCTCAAATCAGATACGATTGGCCTCTCAGTTGTCGATCAGCTGAAGCTGGGCGAAAATCCAGTGTTCATGGCGTCAGGATCCTCTCTGATCGGCAGGGTGCGCGGCGCAATTACCGCGGCGCTGAACTCGACAAGATGGTTCGTGAGCGCCAATGTCGATGGTGATCTCGCGGAGAAGAACAGACGCGAAGCATTGAGACGTGTTCAGGACGGGATGGATATTTCGCGTGTAGGACGGACCTACGTTTTGAATATTAGCTTTACATCCCCTTCCGCCGACCTCTCCGCAAGCATCGCGAATGCGATACCCGACGCCTACATCACTGACAAGCTGGATTCGAAGTATGACTCGACGCGGCGTGCCAGCGACTGGTTGCAGGCACGCATCGACGAGCTGAAGCAGAAGTCTTTGGAAACTGACGGCGCGGTTCAGAAGTTTCGCGCCGACAACGGGCTGCTATCCACCGGTGGAACTCTAATAAGCGATCAGCAGCTGTCTGAACTGAACAGCGCACTCATCGTTGCACATTCCGACACTTCCAAAGCGAAGGCTCGTTACGATCGGATCGCACAAATTGTCAAGAACGGTCAGTCAAACGCGGTTGTGACGGACATTCTTGACAGTGCGGTTTCCAACGATCTTCGGCAGAAATATCTGACGGCTTCAAAGCTGGAAGCCGACATCTCCAACCGTCTGGGCCCAAATCACGTCCGCGCGGTTCAGCTTCGGGGCGAGATGCAGGAATATGAACGACTAATGTTCGAAGAGCTATCCAGATACCAGGAGAGCTACAAGAGCGAGTACGATGTCGCCCAAGCCCGGGAGAAGGATCTCGCAGAGAATGTTGCAAAGGCGAAAGGCGAGAGTGCTGTCGCGGGGCAAACCGGCGTGCAGCTTCGGGAACTGGAGCGCGCCGCTGACTCTTACAAGAATTTATACCAGACCTTCCTGCAGCGTTACCAGGAAGCGGTTCAGCAGCAATCCTTCCCTATTACTGAAGCACGAGTGATTACTCGGCCCGTCAAGCCGGACAAGCCAAAATATCCTCGCAAACCCCTAGTGATAGCATTGTTTGGCGTCTTGGGGGCGGCGTTCGGTTCGGCTGTCGGCGGTTTTAGAGAAATGAGAGATCGTTTCTTCCGCACGGGAGAACAGGTCAGAGACGGGCTGCATTTGGAGTTTCTTGGTCTGGCTCCGCTGATAAAGGTCGGAGATATCAAGCCGACAGGCTTGGAGGAAGGTCATCCGCGAGGCATCCGCCGCGCAAACAACATATCGAATTATGTGGTAGAACATCCGATGTCCGCCTTTGCAGAGACGCTGCGGAGCGCCAAGATTGCCGTCGACTTGGCCAAGAAGGGGCCGGGGGCAAAAGTGATCGGAGTCGCCTCTACTCTGCCGACGGAAGGCAAATCGACGATCTCGATGAACTTCGCCGAGCTCCTGGCTATGCAGGGTGCGCGCACGCTTCTAATTGACTGTGACCTTCGTAACCCTGGCACGACGCTTTCGCTAGCGCGGCATGCTGAGGCTGGTCTCGTCGAGGTGCTGACGGAGGGGCGGCCGATGAAAGAATTGCTACTGCTAAACGACAAGACACGATTGGCGTTTTTGCCCGCGGTCGTTAAACGTCGAATACCGCATTCGTCGCAGCTTTTGTCTTCGTCGGCCATGAACGAATTGTTGGATAGTGTCAGAACAAGCTTTGATTATATAATTCTCGACCTACCGCCGCTCGCTCCAGTGGTGGACGCAAGAGCAATCGCTGCGCAGGTCGACGCATTTCTTTTCGTCGTAGAATGGGGCAAAACAACGCGTAAAGTCGTTCGCTCCACTTTGCGAACCAATCTGGAGATTGTCGACAAATGCATCGGAGTTATTCTCAATAAAGTCGATAACGAAAAGATGAAATTGTATCGGGCTTATGGCTCCAGCGAGTATTATCACTCAAGGTACACAAGCTACTATCGTGAGGACTAAGGTCGGCAAGTGGCGTTCACGGTTTAGTCCCCTCAACTCGCTATTCCTCGGTCTCGCACTGTTTTTTCTTTGGATAGCTATTGATGAATTGAAAACCACTGTCCGATTTTCCGACATCTTTTATCTGAACGCAACATTAACACAGGAAGATTCGGCCAACGGTGTCGCCATCGGCAGATTTGCAGCAGAGGCAGAAGCCGTAATTACGAATGGCGAGTGTCGAGCAGACGTTGTCAGCGGAGGAATGACGTTTGTGCTTCGGGATCTCGATATGCAAGATGTCGTGGACCATTACGATGCCTGGGCGGCTTCGATGGCAAGGGCTGATCGTTACATCACCCATGCCCTCTCCTGCAACCCGGGCGACGGCGACCTTTGGGCTCGTCTCGCCATGATACGTCAGGCGTCGAGCGAAAATGCCGATCAAGTTTTCTCCCTTATGAACCGATCAGCAGTTTTGGCACCTTCAGAAATGTATGTCATACGCGCGCGTTTCTTTGTCTGGAGGAAAGCGACCGTAGCGACGTTGGATCGCTCTGCGGATATCTTGAAGCATGACATCAACACAGTTTTGAACTATGGCGATCCGAATGATATTGTCGATGTATTGGCATATGCCGGAGACAATCTGAGACCCCATATACTTGAGGCTGCAAAATTAATCCCGGCTGCAAGAATGGCTGCTTTACGGGCAGAGCATATCGACCCGCTACGCTCTGCTATATATTGCGGCGACTGCCGTGGAGATAGAGAGCGCGAATTGAAGTAATGCACTTTCCATTATCGAATAGGTCCGTGAACGCGTCGAAAACCAGCATTATCGAATCTTTGATCCAATTGCGCGGAGAGTAGCGAGTATCGCGGCTGATTTTTCGGCAGTGTTGGTTTGGATGAAGATCTGCATGTAATGGCGATATCGCCTATCTCAAAATGTCTTTCAGAAAAGATGCGACTGCAAGCCGATAACCAGGTCAAAAGCCAAAATATTTCGGAAATCCACGATCACATGCGCTCCGTAAATAAAACGGACTGCCTGGTCGCCAAATGGCGGAAGCGGTTGTCGCTTGTTAAGTTGTGAACGGTCCAAGATACCCGCACTCAACGATCCTGCCCTGAGAAGAGGACGCCGTCATTGTCCTATTCCGTCGGCATACGCTACTGCCGCTCAACGGCTTTCGTTACACGCTCCAAATGACGATCCCTCACCTGACACGGCCGTCTTTACATCGTTGCCTTCAACGTCGTGGAAATTCAGGCCTACCCCACGGTGGGGAACCATAGAAGACGGACAAGAGCTGCCCAATCGATGTTTTACATCGTTATATTGCCGAGGTGCACACGGCAGAAGATCGACTTTATCTCCTCGTAGCCGTTACCCTGACGACGAGATTCGCGTTTGTCGAATTGGTTGAGAAAGCAAACCGACGTGTTGCAAGGAACTTCCTACATGGTCTCGCCATAGAGGTAACATACAAGGTCCACATCGTTCTAACCGATAGTGTGAGCCCCTCAGCGGCGCGATCGGTGATGGCTGCACGCCTGAAGATATCAACGCCAAGCGACGGGATCATCTTTCATTAGGCTGCCAGCCACTTTAGTTGGCCGCGACACCACGGAGCAAAAACCATCAGGTATCGGGACTGCCAACGCTTCCATTGCAACAACCACGAGCGGCTATGTCACCATCTCATGGACGACAAGGCCTACAACTTAGGATGACGACTGATAACGGCGGCCTCACACGCTACGAATTCATGTGAAATCTGAACAGCCGCGCCGCAGATGGCCACGATCAATCCAATCTATCATCCCGGGGCACGAAACGTCTAAAAGCCCTTACCACCTCGAAGTTCCGAAGCAATCGTCCCCAGCATGATCTGGACGTCGAGCAAAATTGAAAAGTTTTCGACATAGTAGATATCTGCGGAAATTCTGGCGCGAGCCTTAGCAGGCCGATCGGTCGGTCCGCGCAACCCGCGCATTTGGGCAAGACCCGTCAGACCAGGGCGTATCGAATGCCGCTCATGGTAGCGCGGAACGAGTTCTTCGTACCGCATTCCGCCTGCTAACATTCCGATCGCGTGACAGCGCGGCCCCACAAGCGACATATCACCTCGAAATACGTTCACAAGCTGTGGCAGCTCATCCAGATTGGTCTTGCGAATGAAAGCACCGACGCGTGTGATCCTCGGGTCCCCTTTTACAGTTTGGGAGATTCCGCTTGCGTCGCCCATTTCAGAACGCATCGAGCGGAATTTAAGTACCCGTATCTTTGTATCATGACGGCCCCACCTAAGCTGTGTGAATATAGGTGAGCCTTTACTTTCCAGCCGAATAGCGAGCATGATGACAACAAGCAACGGTGCCAACACCACCAGTGCAGCTCCGGATAGAAGAACGTCCATCATCCGCTTAACAAGAAACTGCAAGCGCACGCCAAAGACTTCGCGCAAACCCTGAGCGCCTTGCGATTCAAGATTCTCTGATCCCATAACACCAATCAGGCCTTCAGAGAAGGTATTTTGCATCCTAGAATCTCTTATCATCGACAAAACTGTAACCTCATAATAAACCGCGCGCTTAAGTCAGCCATACCCCACTTAAACAATTCAGTCACTACCTAAGTACACCTTTAGTTAACTATCGCTCCGTATTTTTTTGATACATCTTTTCCGCTAGTAACTTAAATATTTCATCCGTTGCGGCAGTTGACCTGCACTCCTCGACATCGCTATGCCAAAAAAGGCGTGTGAATACCTGTCGGCACGTCGCTGCACTCTAATATTGCTCAATTGGTGCGTTCACTTCACAAACATCCTGCCGCAGGATGCATTGGAGTATTTGCGGTAGGTCACTGGGATATCGCATTCGGTTGCTCGCCGATTGCGTCGGTCGATGCGGGCTTTGCCAAGAATCAACTGTTGCTGCTCAGCGGCGACAGGTTCGAGCATCGCCCTAGACAGTTGCCGGCCGACGGATGGAATTTCTCCGACGTCAATTCCGGTGCTAGACTGCGCGACATTGCTGGCCTTTGAAATTGACCCGAAACTGCCAGGCATCGGCTATATCCGGGATCAGGACTGACACAAACTGTTGCGTAATTTCACGTAGCTCCCTACGAGTAGACCGGAAGGATTCGAACCGCAGCAATGTCCTTCGGAACGAGTTTCTCGCTCCCAGAAAGTCAACTCTTTCGATCGCCCAATGGGATTGACGACGAAATAATTGAGATAGACCCGGACATCTGCTAGCTGCACCGGTCGCCCTCTCTTTCGGCCTATCGACGGGTTAACCAGTTCGGAAGAGCGATGGCACAACATCGCGGGAATCGATCATTGAGAGAAGCTTTGGCTAAGCTTGGGCAAGTGATTGCACCGATCGCATTTTATTGTATAGGGGCGGACTATCAGTTGACGTGTATTGAGAGCCTGGTGTCGTTGGACTTTCCGACGTGATGTTTTTATTTCGTCGACTGCTAGAAAGATCTGCGAGTAAGGAGAACCGACGCCCGCGGATGAGATTAGATCCGCTCCGGTTTTCGGCAATTTACGCGATCGGCGACGTGCATGGTTGCATGGGCCTTCTCAGAAAAGCCTACGACCGAATTCTCCAGGATGACCCACCGTCTCCCGGCAAAAAGCTTGTCGTGTTCCTTGGCGACTATGTGGACCGGGGAGAGGATTCGAAAGCCGTTCTGGAGTTTCTGACCAGGCCATGTACCGAGGGCGTGGAGCATGTCTGCCTCTGCGGCAACCACGACGCAGAGTTTCTCCGCTTCCTCCTCAATCCGAAAGCCACTATGAGCTGGCTTGAGTTCGGTGGAGTTGAAACGCTCGCATCCTACGGAATTGACGCCGATCACATTCTGAAGAGCGGTGGCGGGCTTCCAGTACTGGATCGCGTGGTCAAACAAGCCGTACCGGCCCACCATATGAGTCTTCTGGCATCCTTGCCTACAATGCTCGAAGTTGGTCGACTCGTGTTCGTTCATGCCGGCATACGACCGGGAGTTCCGCTGGTCGAACAAACGGATCATGACCTTCTCTGGATCCGCGAACCTTTCTTAACCTCCGGCCCAAAACTCCCTGTGTTTGTCTTTCACGGCCACACGGTCCAACCGGAACCCACTTTTGGGCCGCGCCGGGTAGCTGTAGACACGGGGGCTTACGCCACAGGCCGTCTTACTGTTTTGAGGATTTCTGAAGGTAAAGTTAGAGTACTTCACCAATCACAGCAGTAGACCTCATCGAAATAGCAAAAAATATGACCCAATAAATGTCCCAAGCTTATATGGCAAGGAGCCTGTCACGGATCGCACGAGACGGTATATTTTAACGCAAATCCAACGAACCCCATTCTCGTCGTTATAGCAGCAAGGCTGGCACTCTGTGAATTTGCAAAGCGAATGTCTCTGGAAAGACAGGCCTCACGAGGTAAGAACGAAAACCCAAGACTGCCCTGAAAACTGGAGGGCTGCTGGGCCTTAAGTCATCTTAGGGAGCTCCACCCCGGCTTCTTCGCCAATATCATCGAAAGGCGGCCCAGCCAGCGCACTACCGCACGGTCTCAAATTCGCCGTAGAGATATTCAGAGATTGTATTTCCCGGTTTAACAGAAGTATTCAAACGCTCGTCTCAGAGTAGGACAAATGTATCCCGACCGGCCACGCTTTCGTCTTGATTCTAATCGGCTCATAAGTCCGCGCGTTGGTACTGCCTTTTAATCAGCTTTACATAATAGGAACCCGGAGACACCGTTGCCTGGAGGTCATCTACAACATACTCCGGAACATCGACAAACTCGCCACGGCGACCGTTGTTAAGGAACACAGTCAACTGTTTGGATTTCGGGTCATAGTTTACAGAATGAAGCAGCTTCGAGTTCAGACGGACTTCCATTGCAGTTCTCCTAGAATCACCAACGTATGGTATGCTGCAGTGCAAAAAAAAGTCAACGGTGTCATCGCCCGGCTGTTCTCCCGCGTTCCTTAAATGGCCAGGCAATTTTGCCACTTCTTTATTGTCACTGCTATCCCGAGAGTTGATGCGCCTTCATATCAGCTTGTTCACACAACCGAAATCGCGACCCGCTGAGCGACGAGGATACTCGCCAGAGCTTGTACATGAATAGGCGAAACGGGTAAGGATTACATTCGTCAGACTTGGCAACGACGCTGTCATTACACTTTCAGGCATCATCATCAAGACGCCTTCAAAAGGCGGCGCCGCCTAGTCTTGTTGAACCAGGCGTTCCAAACGTTCGAGTGCCACACACTGCTTTCGCTTGGGCAGGTCCACGTTGCCACCCGCCCTATCCAATCACATCACTCACGCAGCCCCTTCCATGGCAGACTACGCTTTATCAAGATTATCTCAACTTCGCCCGACGCTATGAGCGCAAGCACGTCGTTTTAGCCCAACGGCTGGGTCGAGCGGGCCCATTAGAGCAATCAACATTCAAGCTATGACATTTATGATAAATAGCCGCAAATCAAGGGTACGGCGCGGTGTGTGTCATATCGCGTCCCTCATTTTCGAGCCGAGTCCCACGCCAACGAGTAGCATGCAACTACCTAGGGCCAGAGGAGCGAAATAAGCTTCTTCCTGAAAAGCCGCATTGGCAGTAATCACCCAAAGGGCGACGAAGCCAAACAAGTAAATCTCCAGACGAGTCTCCAGATACGTTCTCCAGCACCAAAGCCCAAGCGCAAGCACGGCGCCAATCACGAAAAAAGCACCAAAGCCTACCTGGTATAACATAACTCCGATCGTGCTCTCGACCGGAACGCTTGTGGCTCCGGTTGCCTGCGCCAGCTGCCAATCTACCGCTGAGCCCTGAACTGAGACCACACCACCGCTTCCAAGACCATGCCCAATCGGATTTGCGACAAACTCACGAAGTCCAGACATAAGGCCCAAAACATGATAGTCTTGCGACCTGATACCAAGTACTGTTGTAAGAGCGACATAAATTACGAGCAGGCCTGCGAATGGTATCAGCAAGGACTTCGGTCGAATAATTCGAACGACCAGTTGCGCTACAACGAACAGAGCAAAGAGCACCAGAGCTCCTTTTGATCCAGCAAACAACATAACTGGGACTGCGAACACAGGGACCCAACGGATGCGATTGGCGAGCAACCAGGCATTTAGGATCGACAGCGCATATCCGAAACTGATCGGATGAAAATTGGGACCACTGAGACGGAATACTCTGATCGCGTCTTGCCCTGCACCAGTGATATTAAATAAGGGCACAGTCATAAAGTCTTCAATTCCACGCAAGACATAGCCCGTCTCGTCGAGCTGCTTGGCGTAAAGGCCGCTCATGATGTCGTCCTGCATTCTCAGTGAGATGTAGGTGTCGCCGTTGAACAGTGAAAGAAATTTAAGCTGAAATATCAGTTCACAGTATCCGTATATGACAATGAGAAAAGTGCAGACGACTACCGTTGGCAAAAGCGCGAGCCTGAAGCGGAAGCTGCAAACGATAGCAACATAGAGACATGCGATCGGCGTTATAAAGTTGCGCAGATAGATTACTGCATCCTTCCCATTGCCGACGGCTAGTCCGACCACGAAATACGCGACGATGACGGCAACTACCAACCACGTTGCGTTCAGAATGCGATGAACTTCCGTCGTATAGTCGCGTGGCTGCGCCAAGACGGATATGACGCAGTAGCCAAAGGCCGTCATGATGATGATGAAGTTCAGAGCTCGCATCATGTCGAACTGTGCGGTATCTTCGATGTAACCTGCGGTGAACGCAACAAATGTATTCTGAAAGAGGAGCGAAAATATAATGATGGCGGGTAGAGAACGGGGCGTGAAATAAGCAGCAAGCAGTGTGGCGCACATGGACACGGAAAATGCCAAGATGATGTTGACCATCATCATCATGACGCCCAGGGCAACGATTGAAGCGGCAACCACGAGATCCAGGAGCACGCGCTGTGTGCTTGCACGCAGATCAAGCGACGAAGCAGACCGCGAATCGGAACATGAAGTACTCACAGGGCTGCCTTTTTCCAAGACGGCGCGGTCATCTTAGTGCTGTAGCTGTGATAAAGACTGGCAAGCGCGGCAGCGTAGGCCAGTCCGACGGAGATAACTGCAGCATCAGCGGTAAATCTGCCAAAAGCCAGCGCGATCGCGACTGCAAATATCATAACGAACATAGCCAGAAGATTGGCTCTCGCCACAGCACGACTGTCTCTTGCAATAGACAACGCAGCTTCCAGAGGCGATGCGACTATCATTGGAATGGCGGCCAACGCCCAAAGCCTTGCGGCAGATGCTGCAGCCGTGCCGTTGTCACCGTAAAAGATCTTCAGAAAGACTGCAGGCCATAGCAAAATAGCAAGGGTCGGAACGATACATAGCAACAGCAAAGTCAGTTGCATGATCTTGACGTGATGAGGCAAGACGCCCGTGCCGTGCTCGTCGCATTGCCTTGCCATACGCGAGCGTTCCGTATCAACGACCGCATGCAATATTAGAGTGATTGGACGAACAAGCGTCCGCGCGAATGAGAATACCGCAACCGATGAAGGCCCTGATACTACACCTAGGAGTAATTGAGCACCGCTGGTCGCAACCAGCAGAGCAAGACTTGCTGTCATGTACTCCAGCATAGATCTCCTATGCCGCGTAAGAGATGCAAAATTTTCCCACGAAAAGTTAGCCCGGGTGAGGAGCCATATTGTCAGCGCGAGGGATGAGACACCATATCCCGTGCTAATCACAATTGCTCCGGCAGTTGCATTCAGAGCCCAAACAAAATGGATAAGCAACAGTCCCGAAAGCGTCACGGTCGCGACGCTCGCCGCATTGACAAGAGCTAATCCGGGGCGGCCCATCAAGTAAAGTGCTTGACGCAGGAAGAGGAAAAGAGAGCCGCAAAAAGCCATTGGCGCAGCCAAAGTCGTAGCGACGCCTATGTCTCTGCTAAACGGCAAGATGCCAAAGCCTAAAACAAAAAGAAAGATTGAACAAAGCCCAGTAAAGCTCACGTTAAGCACTATGAAGCTTCCGAACGTTTGACGATCGAGTTCAGGGCGCGGGCAACCAGCGGTCAGAGGCAGAATAACAACTGCCCGCTGCAGGGCTTCAATGAGCATCCATAAGACGAGACCGATGGCGACAATACCCGTCTCGTGAATTCCGATCTCCCGTGACATAATGGCCATAGATGCCAAGCTGGTCGCAGCGACGATACTTTGCTCTAAAACGCCCACCAGCCAGTGCCGGTTCGCGTTGAACTTCTGGAAAACGTATCCTTGTAGCGCCCATTGCTTGGTCATCGGCGACCGCCCGTCAGCGCTTTGACAATTTGCATATCGATACTTTTTGCATCGCGACGATCACTCATGAAGCCAAACGCCTGATCCATGTCCCAGTGTGTCCAGCCGAAATCGTTGGCTTCCGCAACGGAGCGAACGGTCTGCAGCCATAAAGCGCGATCATTTGGAGGCGCCGACCAACGCAGCACTCCGAATTCGTTTATGATAACCGGCCATCCGGTTTTGCGTGACCATTCTTTAAGTTTGGAAAATTCGTCAATAATACGCGAGGGATCCCAAGTCACAGAGGTCTCGCGATCAATCATCGCGACAACATCAGCCTGTCCTTCTCTCTCCATGGCGGATCGCAGCTCATCTATGGACGACATGCCTTTTGTCGAGGGAAAGGGAAAATTTCGGATCTTACTCAATCCATCATTTGTCCAGGTTTCGCCTTGATGAGTGAAGATCATGGGGTAGTAGAAGTGAACAGCGGCAATGGCATTCTGGTCATCGGGCCCGGTGTCACCGACAGTTTCTTCGATTGTCTGATAGTTCGCAGCGGACCAAATCAACGTATGTCTGCTAAGTTTGCTGCGGATAGCATCAATGAGTTTCTGCCGTAGTTCCGGCCATTGAGAAGCCGGGAGTTGTGGCTCGTTTAGAACCTCTATAAGGGTCGACTCTGGGTTGGACATAGCAGCGAGAGGCAACAACTCACGCCAGGCCGACTCCACAAGTTTACCTCCGGAGCGATAGTCACTCTTGAGGATATCAGAGATGGTGCCGCTTGGATGCATATCGATCATGATGCGCAAACCGGAGGCCTCGATAACAGCAAAAGCCGTTTCCAACCCGCGCAGAAACGCCGCCCGATCTGCCCCGGAATTCAGCAATTGACCGGGGTCGACTGGCAGGCGGACAGCCTCAAATCCCAATTTTTTAAGCGCTGCCAAAACATTTGCAGACGGTAGTCTAGCCTGATCAGCACTCGTGTCAGCGACACCTGGGAGATTGAAGCCGCGTTTAAAGTGAGTGAGACGATTGACGCTGACAGCACTACGAGCGGTTCCTATGGATCCCGGAGCAAGGGCAGCGGCCGTCAGCCCACCCAGCATTTGCCGACGCGATATGTTAACCGATGCGCTGGGTGGAGCGGACTGTGGTGATGACGGGTCAAACCGGCCAGAAACCATGTTCATAGCGGCCTGTCGCCAAGCGCTCGGCGGTTGCCGGCGCTTCGTTGAGCGCCGCTATCTGGGTTTGGTAGATAATCGAGCAGGCTCGGACGCGGCGGTTCGGCAGTTTGCTGTCGAGACGGCTTTATCTCGACTTTTACGGGCGCCTGCCTCGGTCGGCCTTGCAACAAGGCTAGAGTAATACCGATCGCCAAGCCAATAAATCCAGCGACGCCTAAAATTGCTGGGATTTTCGGCCACGAAGCCGCGGTTGGAGGTACGGCGGCGCTTAGAATTTCCGCATCCGCGCGCGCGGTGGTCTGTTGTTCGCCCGTCTCACGGGAACGCTGCAGGTACTCTTCCAACACTTTGCGACGCGCATCAGCTTCCCGCTGCAGGGCTCTGATCGTAACCTCCGATTGCCGTGTTCGATTCATTTCCTTTGTCAAGGCATCAACTTTGGCGTTAAGCGTGGCAACGTTTCGGTTCGCGACATCAGACTCCAATTTTGCAGAGCCAACGGCACGCTGCACTTCCGCCTGCATCTGGCGCCGAAGGCCGTCGAGCTCCATTCGTAACCCTTGAAGGGTGGGATGACGCTCACCCAAAGTACTTTCCATACGGTCGAGTTCGGACGATTTCGCATTGTAGAGCGTTCGAAGCTGCGACCCAGTTACAGAATCGACAGCTGTGAAGTCTGCGTTTCGACTTGCGCTCTTGAGCTGCTGAAAGCGCGCCTCCGCAGCCGCTGCAACAGAGGTCGCGGCCGATAGCTGCTGACTTGCTTGAACCAGCTCTGACTCAGAAAGCGCCGGACCGTCGTTTACGTTGACATAACCTTGTGAAACTTTGAAATCTTCAACTGCACGTTCGGCGGAATCAACGCCGGACCGCAATTCCCCCAGGCGACCCTCAAGATCGGAAGTCACTTCTTTGGCATTGCTCTTTTTTTTAGAAATCTGTTTCGCGATATATTGATTGGCCACAGCGTTTGCCAGCAAGGCCGATTTTTCTGCATTTTTAGATTTAAAGTCGACTGTCAGAATATATGTGAGCCCACGGCGGCTCACCGTCAATCCTTTGATGAACGCGTTGTATGCCACCTCCTCGCTGGTTGGCTTGGTAGTGCCAGACGATATCAATTTGGATATAAGGCCCCGATCGGAAAACTCCCCATCTTGTGCCAGCTTGAGGTCACGAAACAATGGCAGTAGCAACTGACGCGATCCGATGACTTCAACCTGACTTTCCACCGTAGCTGCATCCATACCCGCCCCGCCAACCACAGGATTGGAGGGGTCTGTCGTGGATTGCCTCGGGTTAATTAACAGAACCGTCTCAGCGACGTATGTCGCTGGAGTGAGACCGATATATGCTATTCCGCCAAGAAGGCACAACCCAAAGGCGGCGCCAACCGTAAGGCGCCGCAACCAGATAAGATCGAGCAATTGCCGGAGATCCAGCAAACCCCCATCGGGATCTGATGACTGCTCTTTGCGCCGAACAGGAGCTGCCTCGTCGTTCAACTCAATCCCTCACCCTTGCGGAAAATAACGTACGTGGCTTGCTATAGGCATTGCTTGATTGTTGACATGGGAACTCTGAAATAGCGTTAATAGCTAAAGTCTTTTCTATTAGGGTTAATGCGTCTTTAATAGTGCAACATCTCCAGACTTTTGCTAAAAAGTCAGCAATGTGGAGCCATAGCAACAGGTAAATGTGTACTATGAGTAAGACGGTCGTCGCTGGCATCCCGACCAGCACATTGGGACGGCCAAGCTTGGCACACATGGTTTTTGCCGAGCCCTCCGAGAGGGACGGACCGCGCATCCCCCGGCTGCTATTCGATATCAACGGGCATGCCATCGCGCTCTATTACTCGGACAGAAATTACCGTGCAGCGCTTGATAAGGCCGACGTTGTGCATGCAGACGGTCAATCAATTGTGTTCGCCTCTCGCCTTCTCTGCTCCCTGCCGATTGAGGAGCGAACGGCCACTACGGATATTATTCACGATTTTGCTGCTGAGGCGGTTAGAACCAATCGGTCTTTCTTCCTACTTGGTTCGGATGAAGAGACCAATGCTGGCTGTGCGGCCAAGCTTCAGGAACTTTATCCCCGACTGAAGGTCGCGGGGCGCCGGAATGGATATTTCGGGCCCCAGGATGAAGACGCTATTTTCGACACGATAGAAGCGAGCGGTGCAGATATCGTATGGGTTGGTCTTGGGAAGCCGCTCGAGCAGATCTTTGCTGCGCGCGCACGCGCGCGGTTGACTTGTAGCTGGATCATCACCTGTGGTGGCTGCTTTAATTTCATTACCGACGAGTATAAACGTGCTCCCAAATGGGTTCAAAATTTCGGTCTCGAATGGCTACATCGTCTGATCAAGAGACCGCATAAGCTGTTTTGGCGCTACGTCGTCACGAATCCGATTGCGACTTACTGGATTTTGAAAGCTTCCCGATGATTGATCCGCAACTTCAAAATGATTTGTCGCAGGCGCCTTTTTTCTCAATCGTTATTCCTGTTTACAATAGATCAAAAATAATAGCGCCTACCCTTAAGTCTGTATTGGATCAGGACTATCAGGATTACGAATGCATTATAATAGATGATGGCTCTGCCGATTCCGACGATCTTGTTTCAGTGATCAACGGCTTCGCGGATGCGCGCCTCAAGTATTATCGTCAGGAAAATGGTGGGGCCAGCGTTGCACGAAATACAGGCGTAAATTACGCAAGTGGACAGTACATCGCGTTTTTAGACTCTGATGATAGATTTCTATCCCAGAAGCTCAAGCGCGTGGCAGAGGTTCTCGAAATTCACCCTGAATTCGCGGTGTATTCTCGAAGTTATGTTGATCGTGGCGTTGGTCGATACTGGCTGCGTCCTGACCGCGCTATTGGCGAACAGGAGGACATGGGGGAGTATTTATTTGTCCACAATCAGTTCGTCTTCACATCTACCCTCGTTCTGAAACGCTCTCTCGCTTTGGCATTTCCATTTGACGTCGATTTGCGCCAGGTGGAAGATCCCGACCTCTGTTATCGCCTCTCCTTAGCTGGGGTGAAATTCCACATGATCGACGACCCTCTGACGGTATGGTCAGATATCACAGGCCAAGGCCGCCTATCTCAGGAGGTGAACTCGCAATCACCCTTCATTTGGCTTGAAAAAATGCGGGGCACCCTGTCGAAGCGTGTTGAAAGGGGTTATCGCGCAACAATATTGGCGAACTATCTGGCACCGCATAGACCATTTCTGGCAGCATACGATATCTTGGTCGGAGTTCTTCTTTCTGGCGTGCCCTTTGGAGTAGGGGCGCGGCAGGCAATGAGAAGCTTCCTTCCCCAGAAATTCTATCGACGCCTAGTCAATCACTATGTGCGCGCGCGCGGGCGCAATCGTGATAATAACTCTCCCGCTAGCGATCCCACCCGGCTACCAAATTAGCGCGCTCAAACAAAAGAGACGAGTTCTCGCAGCTACACTGGATCGATCAATTTGGCGCGTCCATTGAACGTTCAACCAGCCTCGCGTACGAGCCGCTCGATCTCACTTTGAAAAACAGCGCGAGCCCGGGGTGTCAAAAGGTTGTGGTCTGCGTCCTTTACGATTTGGAACTTGACAGCGGGATATAGCCGCAGCCGTTCGGAATCCACGTCGAAATGTTGGTAGAAATAGTTCAGGCCTATATCTCCGTCACTAAAAATAAACGACAAACGAGCGCCGCGGTCGCAAACCTTTTTCATATCTCTATGTATAACTTTATGCGCATTGGACAACATCGATAGTTTTTCCAATATTGGGCGGAGGATCCCCAAGCATCGCATCTTCAACAGTCCTAGGATGTTCAGGACGCCTCGCTTCAGATTGACCCTCCCCGTCAAAATCTTTTTCCAGCTCTTGATACTGAAAGCTTTGTATTTATAAGCGTTAAGCGGCTTTGGAACAAATAAAAGCAAGTCCTCCAAAGACTGACGGGGATCCCAGCGTAAAACGTGGGCGTTGGCAATCACGGCGCCGGCAAGTTGCTCATTTCTAAGGAGCGATCGAAACGCTGTGTATCCACCGCTGCAGCGCCCAGCTAAAATAATGCGTCCGAGCTCTAGTGTCTCCATAAATGCAACGGCGGCGTCTACATCGTCGAGCTGGGTTTCGGAATAGATCACCTGTTCTGGAGCGCCTGGCAGAGCGGGACTGTCGCCGACATTCGCTGCGTCGTACCGAAATGATGCAATCCCGACCGCAGCCAAATCTCGGGCCAGCGCTGTCATGCTCCGACCCCAGCCAGCAGCCCTTTCGTAGGACGTGTTCAGGAGGAGGACGCTCACCTTCTGTCTTTGACCGTTGCCCGGCTCACATACAATACCGAAAAGACGGTTATTGTCTCCAAAGCGCACCGGTTTCTCCCTAAAAAGGACCCCATTGAGCGGTGTAAGGACGGCTTCTCGCGGCTGGCTTACTACTTCGTTCGTGAACGTTTTCTCAATCGACTCGACCCACTTGACGAGCTTTTCCATAACCACCAACGGGGGCTTTGAAAGGGTAAGGTTATTCAGCATCTCATCAAACCCCTCATAAGGGTGCGCCTCGACGTCTTTGCCTTTTTCAAACAAATGCTGATTGAATTTAAACTGGGCTGGGCGATCATACCTGGCCGCAAGAAAATAATGCTGAACGGGCGGCACAGGACTACGGTTCAAATCGACGCCTTTTATACTTGCAAAAAGTGTCGGCGCAACCGCCTCGCCACCAAGCATCGGCAAATCGCTCGTAGCTGCAGCCTTACCCTCGGTCATCCTCGACAAGACCAAGACCTCACGTGCGTAGGCGTGCCCAGATATAACCGGCGCTAATAATGCGACGCCAGCGATCCCCGGCATCCGCAACGACGTCTTGTACGCCAAGGCCGCTCCGAGCCCTTGACCAACAATAATTATGTGACGGACACCGGACAACTTTCTAAGCAGTTCACACGCTTCACAGGCGCGATCCACCCACAGCTCCAGGTCGTTGGTTTCGGCATTTTTGTCCAGTGCGTCGCCTGTACCAGGATAATCGAAGCGAAAGCTTGGGATGCCCTTTAATGAAAACTGTTCAGCCAACATCCGCCACATTTTCCGCATGGCTATTTCCTCGAAGCCCCAAGGCGAGAGGAATAATACGGCGACTTTCCGGGTGGATGGACCAAGCGGCGCCTGAAACATCCCGATTGTATCTGCAAAAATAACGGGCCTTGCTGCCTGGACAACGTGCGAAATTGGATGCTGTGACCCGGCCGAAAGCCCCACGGCGTAATGGTCGCAGCCAGTGTTCATTATCTTTTCGCCGCTCAAGAATTTAGTTTCAACTATCATAGCAATTCAACACAACCGTTTTGCTTTAAAAACGCTTTGACCAGCAAATTCACCTCATTCATTTCAGGTGCGGGTTACCAGCACTTGCGGATTATATGAAGCGATTTGGTCCCCAAGCGAAACTTCTTTAAAATTGCGTATCCGGTTTGCATTATCCGCTCGTCTATATCCAAGCTTCTTCAGAAAACGTCAGTATTAACGGATGCCACAAAAATATTTATTTTGATTTAAAAAGCAAAATCAATATTGCTTTTATGAAAATATGAAAGACGGCTCTGCCATGTGTTCACTTCGGGCCTCCTAGCCGCATTTGAAAAGAACTCAATAAGGCATAGTACCTAGCGAGGCGCCCGGTAAGAATGTGGATAAATAGCGATCAAGATTCAGAAGCCAGCCGCGGCGGTGGAATTTTCAGAGCTTCTTGTCAGCCTTCCGCATCTTCCCGCCCATGCTAAGGTGCGCTAGGCAACCCGTCGGCGTGGAAATAGCTCGGAGCCATTAACCTGTCGGAGCGCTTGGCGATTTCCGGCGTCCATTTGCTTGTCATCTAAACTGCTTTTTCAAATTTGCGTTAGCGACCCTAGGAAAAGATGTGATGCAACCACAGCCAGCGGTGGCTCATAGAGTGCAGAAAATTGGTAACGCCATCAGGGTCTTGAATGGCGGGGGCGTGAACGAACAGACCCCCCGATCAAGACCAGCGTATCAGCAACGATATGCCGCCAGAAACATGCGGTGCAATCAATTTCCATTACTGATCTGTAGGTTACTCGGACAACGTGACGTCTTGCGGGCATAAATTCTGCGGGTTGCTTTCAGTTGAGGGCACCGTGTTCTCAATCGAATGTTCGCAAATCGGAAGCGATCACAACTGAATAAATTAGACGCTACTTTTTGCAGTTCTCCTCGACCTGCAGAGGCAAGGCGATTGTTTCACATGGCGATTTGCCGCTAATATTGCCCCGCAATTTAGCCGCCCTACATAATTTCGGGAGATTTTAAATGTGGACGTCAGGCACCGATTTGATTTGACTCCCTCGCGCTAACTCAAGGCTGACGACCGCGCAAAACACAGGACTGGCGAATACAACCTATGAATTCGGGAGATGATTGGATGAAAGAAACAATTCGTGGCCTGCTCGAGAGGCACGGCAGTCTTCCAGTGCCGGTCGATACCATTGCCGACGACGCTGATCTTTATGCAGCAGGCCTTTCTTCTTTCGCATCTGTGCAGGTGATGCTCGGTCTCGAGGAGGCATTTGACGTGGAATTTCCAGACAATCTTTTGAACCGCAACTCTTTTGCGAGCATCAGTACTATCATCAGCACACTACATAGCATTCTTGGCGTGAGAGATCTTAAGGACTGAGCGTGGCGGTGGGCGCAGCGAAGTCCGCCCAAGGCTGCCGCTGCTAGATGTGAGGACGCAGCGATCGCTAACAAGCTGGTCACTCGTTGTGGCGACGTCAAATGTTATGTCGGTTTGGTATCGTTGTATGACGATCGACGGAAAAATAATTTCTGCTTAGACTCTGTGTTTCAATCACTCCGTTGGAAACCGCTTTTCCGTCGAGTCGCTATCCCAAAAGTGTCTAGACTTTATTCGCGGAGTTGAGCGGTCTTGACCGGACACCAACCGATAAGATTTGCGACCATGCGAACCATTTAAGATAGCCTCGCGACAGCGCCCGGATGACGGCGCCACATTTCCGCTGGCCTGAGTTTCGTATCCATAACTGGCTACGCAGTAAGCATTCGCCGAGGACCGCAGGTTCAGCTTTTCTTTCGCGATCGGCGTTTCCACTTTGCAGCTAAAGCCTCGACGTTTTTGCGGAGATTGCCGGCGTCGACATCGCCAGGATCGTAGTGCGCATCGCCCCACCATTCCACAAGTTCGTGGTGACGCTCATGGTTGGTGTCCGCAATGGCCTCGCGGAACTCTTCATAACCCCACGGACCGCCGACATCCTCCGGTGGACATCGTCCGACAACGTCAAGCAGGAAGGGATCGCCGAAGCCGGCGGTCGCCGGTAAAACCTTTTCGATTTTCACGGTGTGCGTCCAGCCGTCGCCGAAGTCATAGAGATACTTGAATGATTTCGCGCCGATATCTTCGATGGCAGCAAGAAGCGTTTCTTTGCGTGCATCGATGGGACCATCAAAGCCGCCATCAGGCACGCCGAACCCGATGTCACGGATCCTGAACTCATACAGATGGCTGTTGGTCCAGCCGAAAGCCTCTTGAAGAACCTCATGAAGCCGGTCAAGCCGAATGCGGAATGGGACGACAACGCGCCGCATCACCAAGGGATCAACGTCATCGAG
>NZ_SCFL01000027.1:0-25709 GCF_007000305.1 Rhizobium sp. rho-13.1
CAGAGCATCCACACGATCACTCAAATCCGCAATCCGGTTCAGCTCGGATGCGTACGTTCGACCGCGCCCCAGCAATCGAGGTGCAAGCTCTTTGGATCGCCCCACCATTGATTGCGCAGATCGTCGCGGCAATCCTCCGCAGTCTCACCGATCGAAAACCTCACATCATGCAGTTCAATGTTCGAATTCCCGCAATCACCACCGATATAAAACATAAACAGCTTCATCGTCTCTCCATCATCAAAGTCGGTCCTAACCGAATGTGAACGCGTAGGCCTGAACACCGGGATCGAGGAACTTGATCTGGAATGTATGATCGGCCACCGGCCCCTTCTGGCGGACCAGCTGATACAGACGCTGGCCCGTGATCGTTCCCTTTCCTGCGGCATCCGTGTCCGTTCCGTGACGTCCGGGACGCTGTGCATGTAAGCGAGCTGCTGGCCAGTATTTTCGCCTTTGGTGACGTCAACGCGCTGTTCCCGGTCGAAATAGGCAATTACGACGTTGGCCCTGCCCATGCCCGCCGCGATGTCGATTTCCAGTCGTTGAACGTACAGCATAGGGGTCGAGCTGAGTGACCACATGGCCGACCAGCAATATTTACGCTCATCCCGCGGCCGAAAAATATGGAGCATCGACGAAAGCTGTCCTTGGCTCGATGGGGTACACCGAGGCGCAGATCCGTGATCTGGTCGATGGAGGCGCTGCGAGTACTTCCTGGAGCCGAGAATACCTACCAAGTTAATGGTAGGCGGCTGACGATTACCGGCACCCTTGCTAGCCGTCCATCTGCCTAATCCGGCAGTGCGCCAACTAGTCTGGGAATTGCGACCTTCCGAAAACGCTTGAACGCCGCCGTATCGCCCGTTGCCTTCATCCGTATCAAGGTACCCTCGTATGCATCGACCACACTGACCGCCGCGCTGTCGACATCTACCTGCTTGTCGATTTGACCCAAACTTTGGGCAAGCGCCAGCAGTTGGCGGATGCTATCCTCCCATTGGCGATACGACGCCGATAGCTTGGTGGATACAGTTGGGTTCCGTGATGTGACCGTTTGTGCGATGACGCCGTAGAGGCAACCGCCGGATGGGTGCTCATCGGTAATCTCTCGTTCCAGCACCGCGAAGTACTCGTCAAACCTCGACAGTGGGCTGATCGACGTATCGTTGAAAATTGCCTCGCGAACGGCCCGATACTTCTCCTCATAGGCCTCAATGATCGCAACCACGTAATCATCTTTGCTTTTGAAAAAATGGTAGAATGAACCCTTTGGCACTTTCACCGAGGTCAATATAGGCCCGATACCAATGCCCTCGTAGCCGTGTGCCAGCAGTTGGCGCATGCCCTCGGAAATAAGTTTTTCCCGCGTCGTAGATTGAATGGCCATTACTAGACGACTCATCTACTACTAAAAAAGTTCATTTGTTTCCTCCGTCGCGAGCTTTTTATGACCCTAACACAAACACGGCCTGTTGGCATCGCCCTTGTTTTAACGTAGGCAGTTTTGTGGAGCACCGCCGGGCTGTTCGTGAGGATGGCAAACCTTGATATGTGGTCTATCGTCGCCTGGCGCTCGGGGTTTTCGTTTGTAACGCTTGGCATCTACATTCTACTTCGCAAACGTGCTGAGCAAGGCGCGAGCCCTCGGTGTTTCGGGTGGCCCGGCATATTCGCCTGCATGGTCTCAGTTGTTGCCGCAATAGCTTACATCGCGTCTTTACAGTGGACCTCAGTCGCGAACGTCATGACCGTTTATGCGGCCCTCCCCTTCCTGGCGACGACAATCGCATTCTTGTGG
Organism: Rhizobium sp. rho-13.1; assembly: GCF_007000305.1. Classification (NCBI taxonomy): domain Bacteria; kingdom Pseudomonadati; phylum Pseudomonadota; class Alphaproteobacteria; order Hyphomicrobiales; family Rhizobiaceae; genus Rhizobium; species Rhizobium sp. rho-13.1. The sequence continues at coordinate 1,802 of NZ_SCFL01000027.1, forward strand.
TTTAAGGAACGTGTGACATCTCGCTTTGTTATTGCCGGCATCGTCGCATTTTGCGGTGTGGCGCTGACCGTTGGGGCCGCCGTCGCCACACGCGATATAATAGGCATAGCAGCGGCGTTCGTGATGACGTCAGGCTTTGCATTCCAGCTCGTGATCGCAAGGCGATATCCCACCCTTGACATGCCTATGATGACCGTTTGCTCCGCCGCGCTCTGCGTCTTTGTAGCGGTGCCGTTCATGCAGTTCGTAATCCCGTCACCCTTACAGCTACTGGCCTGCGCACTTTATGGCGTCCTGACGACCGGTATCGCTTATGTGCTCGTCCTCATGGGATCAAGATTGATCGGCTCGGGAGAGGCGGGGTTCCTCTCAATGTTGGACGTCGTTTTGGGACCATTTTGGGTATGGCTGTTTTATGATGAACGCATCGGGGTTCCAGTCTTTATTGGCGGATGTGTCGTGCTTGGTGCCGTTGGCTGGTACCTTCTTGGAAGTTCGAAAGAACATGAGCCTCCCACAAGGTAGTGGGCTGGGAGAGGATCACTTGGACATTGAGGTTTGCCTGTTTGCACGGCCGGGATGGGCTACCTGTTTCAGGTTGTTATCGCAAACGACTGGGACATAGGCGAAAAGTGTTTGCCACCATAGGAGGGCCATTTCGAGCACCTCCTTTAGGCGCAGACGTCTGGGTACTTGGTCGCAATGAACATCGCGTCCGCATCCGACTTTGCCCGTTGTCCGCGGCGACCCGAAAGTCTTCGCCCGCTGAAATTGGCCTAGAAGGAGTTCAGCACTTCTCCCGCCGCGCGTATGCCGTTTTCCAACGCTCCATGCGCCGTTGAAAAGTCGGTCGGATGCGTGGCCTCTCCGGCGACGAATATCCGGTCCTGGAACGGCGTCGCAAGCCGAAGCCTCGCGCCCGAATGCAACGGCAGTGCATGACTGTATGCGCCACCGATCCACGGCGTGTTGGTCCAATCGGACGAGACGAGAGGCTTGAGGCTGGCGCAGGCAGCGGAACCGAGCAGCGAGCGAAGTTCGTCCAAGGCGCGCTCGAACGCCTCATCCGCGCGAGTCCGGGAGGTTGATCGAGCCCGTGCGCCACCGAGGAAGCATTCGATGACCGGGAGCCCCATCGGCCGCAGGTAATAGCTGCCCGTCTCGGCATCGGTCGGGTTGCCGATGACGTGGGTTTCAGGCTCGAACCCGCCGCCAACGATCTCGAGGAACAGCTTCTCGTTGTTTCCAAGCGGAAGACAGCTTGCAGCCTCTTGCCACGACTGGAGCTTGTCCGGCCATGCGATGAGATCGCCCGCGATCACATTTGTCGAGACGGTCACGATCAGCGACCTTGGCCACAGCGTGCCGAGCGGGGTTCGAATTTCCAGCCGCTCGCCCTCTACCCTGATCTCCTCGATCGGCGTCCGTAGGCTGACCTCGACTTCCCCTGGGATGCTCGAGGAAACCAGCGCGCCGTAGCCACTGGCCACACGCCAGTTGGAGTTGGTCGACGCCGTTTCGTAGGCCATGTAGTCGCGTGCCGAAATTCGTTCGAGTTCGTCTCCATTGCCGAAGCCGCTAATTGCCTGCAGATAGGCGTTCCATTTTCCGTCGGGAAGTAGGCCATTCGATGCCCTGTCGCTTGCGGGCGGCCACTCGCGGAGTCTTTGCTGGAATTCCGACGCCGACTGCCGTGCTGCTTTTGGTCTTCCAGCGAAAATCCCAAATCCCGATACTGCTGGCCCCAGGCGCTAGGCCCTTCGATTACGTGGAACCCGGAAGCCCCAGCGATCTTCGTCCAGGGATTCCGGTCGGCGGAATGCAGCTAGCCGCAGCCGAGGTCGAGCGGCCCCGCTGAGGTTTTAGCCGTCCACGCCCTGCCGCCCAAACGATCCATCGCCTCGAGCAACACGATCGACAGACCTTTTCCAGCCAGCGCTCTTGCCGCGCCGATGCCCGCCGCCCCGCCGCCGATGATCGCGACATCCGGTTCCGAATTCATTCTACCTCCAAGCCTTCACGCCTGCTGCACTGTCGGCCTGAACAGGATTTCATTCACGTCGACGCTTTCCGGCTGACCTATGGCAAAAAGCACCATCTCGGCAAAAGTTTCCGGCGGAAGAGCGAATGTCGCGGCAGTCCGCATGTGCTCGAGCAGACCCTCGTCTTTCACCAGTCCCATCAGTTCGGTCGAAGACGCCCCCGGGGAGATGATCGTCGAACGGATATTGTGGGGCGACATCTCCTGGCGTAGCCCTTCCGAGAGGGCGCGAACCGCGTGTTTGGTCGCCGAGTAGATCGCCGTCGTTGGGGCAACCCGGTGACCTGCCGTCGACGCCACGTTGATGAAGTGTCCGGACTTCCGCGCGATCATGTGCGGGAGAGCCGCGGCAATGCCGTACATGACGCCTTTCAGGTTGATGTCGACCATGGCGTCCCACGCGTCGACGTCCAAGCTTTCGAGCAGGGAGAGCGGCATCACCCCTGCATTGTTGATCATGACGTCGATCGTGCCGAACGTTTTGACGGCTTCGTCAACGAGCGCCTGGACATCGGCTCTCCTCGAGACGTCCGTGGCAAGAGCGACGGCCTGACCGCCCTTCGATTTCAGTTCCTCGGCAAGCTCGGCAATGCGGTCGGCTCGCCGCGCGCCGAGGACGACCTTGGCCCCCTTCGCGGAAAGAAGACGGGCGGCCGCCTGACCAAGTCCGCTGCTGGCTCCGGTGATGACGATGACTTTTCCGGTGACGTTGTCCATGTGGCAATTCCTGTTCGAATTGGTAGACTCCGGCGAACTCACGGATGGCGGAGGTCCCGCCGTCAGCTTTTAAGGACCGGGCCGAGCGCCGCGAAGACGTCCGATCCGGGAGTACTGACAAAGTCCCGGACCAGCCTCGTTGAAAGACTGAGAACGGAAGTGGGGATTGCGCCGGCCTGCTCCATCTCCTCGAACGCCGCCATCTCCGTGCGTGTCGATTGGCTGCCGATCGTGTCGACGACGAAGTAGACCGTGTAGCCCGCGGCGATGGCATCGAGCGTCGCCTGCAGCACGACGGCCTCCGCTGCGAAGCCTGAGATGACCAGCGTCTTGCGGTCGTTTTCGCGCAAAGCCCCCACCGTCTTCGGGTCGCCGAAAGGACTGATGGGTATCCTGTGAATGGTATTGCTACCGGTGGCGAAGGGCTTCAGACCTGGAATGAGGTCGGCGGAGCCGCCGGCAACCGTGACGACGCTGAACAGCGTTGGCAGGCGCAGCGTTTCCGCAACCTTGGCAAGGACGCCCGCCGAGCGGGATATCGCCTTGGGCGAATTTGTCTTCGAGCGGGACACGAGGCCCACCTGCATGTCGCCAAACAACAGCTGAACGTCGCGTGGATCGATGCGCGAACCGGATTTTGGCCGTGCAGTCTGCGCCAATGCAGGCACGGAACTGGAAGCGATGATCGCGACAGCGATGGCTCCGCCACGAAAGAGATCGCGGCGGCTAACGAGTTTGTTCATGATGTGATTCCCGAATTGCGTCTGGCCGCCGTCATCGATGAAGACTGACGGCCAGTTTTCGTTTGCCCGTCAGGCGCGGCCGAGCGGGTGCTTGGAACCACCCGAGACCGGAAGTCCCGGTGCTGGCACGCCGTCCTTCATGTCGCGGTTTCGCTGGCCCGCACCGAATGCCCCATAGGGGTAGCCGCCAGGCGTGGGGCGGCTGACCGCCTCGAGTGCCGCGGTCGCCTGCTCGTCAAGCACCAGTTCCACCGCTCCGATATTGTCTTTGAGCTGCTTGAGGGTCCTCGCGCCGAAGATAGGCGCTGCGACGCCGGGACGGTTGCCGATCCAGCTTAGCGCCACCTGGCTCGGCGTCGCAGCGCATTCGCGGGCAATGCTGAAGACCGCGTCGATGGTCGCCCAGTTCCGATCCGACTCGGCGTATTCTTCGGAGACCCATTGATAGAGTTCCTTCGTTGACCCCGCCCGCGTGTCGGACGCTGGATCGCCTCCCCTCTGATATTTCCCGGCAAGGAAGCCACCTGCCAGAGGTGACCAGGGCAGAATGCTCATGTCGTTGTAAAGGGCTGCCGGAACGACCTCCCATTCGCTTTCGCGGGAGAGGAGGCTGTACTGCTGCTGAAGACTGGCGGGAATCTGGATGCCCATTGCCTTCGCCGTCGACGCGAACAGCTGCAGTTGCCAGCCCGTGAAATTGGAAAGACCGAAGTAGTGTATCTTGCCAGCCCTGACGGCCTCGTCGAGGAACGTCAGCGCCTCTTCCACGGGTGTGTGCATGTCGGAGGCGTGTAGCTGGTACAGATCGACGGTATCCACACCGAGCCGCTTGAGGGAACCTTCCAGGGCCCGGTGGAGATGGCGGCGTGACAGGCCAACTGCATTGGGGTCCTCGCCGCTGCCAGCCCTGCCCTTGGTGGCGAGAATGACGCGGTCGGTGACTTCCTTCGGCCGGGCGGCGAACCAGCGTCCGATGACCTCTTCGGCGACGCCGCCAACATAGACGTTGGCGGTGTCAATCAGGTTGCCGCCGGCTTCGACGTAGGCGTCGATGATGGCGAACGCCTCCTCTTCCGGCGTCTCGTCGCCAAAGGTCATGGTTCCGAGGGCAAGCTTCGAGATCGAGATGCCCGTGTTCCCAAGTTTGATGTGCCTCATCGCTGAAATCCTTTTCATCCAAACGGAGCGGTCTGCGATACCGCGATGATGAGGGATATAGAGACTGTGACGGAAACGATTACCCGTGGCAATCCGCATGCCGCATTAAGCAGCGCTAAATAATCGGACCCTTCCGAGGGCGCGCGTTCCTAGCTTGCTCCTTTGTATCGAAGAGCGGCGAGCAGCAGGCTGAACGCGGGAGTTTGCTGGCGGCGGCTTGGGTAATAAATGTGATAACCGGGATAGAGCGGCGTCCAGTCCTGCAACAGAAGCGTCAGCGAGCCGTCGTCGACAAGGTGGCGAACTTCATCTTCAGGCATGTAGGCCAGTCCCGCGCCTGACAGAACGGCTTTCATGATAACGCCAAGCCCATTAAAAGTGACCTGTCCGTCGACCCGAACGTTGATGGTTCGGCCGTTCTTTTCGAATTCCCAGGCGTAGAGGCCGCCGAGCGTCGGCAGCCGGAAATTGACGCATCGATGGCCCGTGAGGTCCTGCGGCACCTTCGGCTTCGTCCGGTCCGCGAGATAGGACGGTGCGCCGACGACGACCATTCGGGTCTTCGGGCCGATCGGCACGGCGATCATATCCTTGGCGACCGTTTCGCCCAGCCTGACGCCGGCATCGTATCGCTCGCCGACAATGTTGCTCAATCCATAGTCGATGATCACCTCGACCTTGATGTCTGGATATTCCGGCAGGAACCGCTCCAGCACTGGCCAGATGATGGCTTCGGCCGCGTGCTCGTCGCTCGTCAGGCGGATATTCCCGGCGGGCCTCTCTCTCAGGTCGTTCATCGAGGTCAGAGCCGCCTGGATGCCGTCAAGGCGCGGTCCGACCTCGTTGAGGAGGCGATCTCCAGCTTCCGTGACGGATACGCTGCGGGTGGTCCTGGTCAGCAGACGGACCCCGATCCGTGCTTCGAGCGCGCTGATCGTCTGGCTGAGCGCCGACGGTGACACCCCGAGCATCGCAGCCGCGCGCGTAAAACTCTGTTCCCGTGCCACGGCCACGAAAGCTTGGAGGTCATCGATGTTTTCACGCGCCATTACTTAGCCCTGCTTAATACGACATCCGCATTATAGCGACTAATAGGATAGGCTGACATCCCCTATGTTGGCGTACGAACAACTGAACGGGAACCATCATGGCAGATGCAATTTTGGAGACGGCCTCCCCCACGTCCCGCTGGGCGGCGGTCTGGGCAACGGGCCTCGGCGTTTCCAGCCTGACCGCGGCCGAAATGCTTCCCGTCAGTCTGCTGACCCCGATGGGAGCGGACCTCGGCATCACGCAAGGCATGGCGGGCCAGGCAGTGACTGCCACGGCTGTCGTCGCCCTGGTGACCAGCATCTTCATTGCCGTCGCCACGCGCGGTCTCGATCGCCGCAATCTGCTTCTCTGGTTGTCTGCGATCCAAATCCTATCGAATCTCACGGTGGCTCTCGCGCCCAATCTGGCGGTGCTGCTTGTCGGTCGAATGTTGCTTGGCCTGTCGCTCGGTGGCTTTTGGGCACTATCGGCGGCTCTCGCCATGCGGCTGGTTCCGGAAGACGCGGTTCCGAAAGCATTCTCCATCATCTTCGGAGGCGTCTCGGTCGCGACGGTGGCTGCGGCACCGATCGGCAGCTATTTAGGCGGCCTCATCGGTTGGCGCGGTGTGTTCACCGTCGCCGCCGTTCTGGCCGCCGCAGGGTTCGTCTGGCAGTTCGTGTCGCTGCCCTCCATGCCGTCCCGCGGCCAGGCCCGCCTTGCAACCCTCTTCCATGTTTTGAAGCGTCCTCGGATTGGTCTCGGCATGCTGGCAGTCACCCTGGTCTTTGCCGGACATTTCGCCTTCTTCACCTACCTGCGGCCCTTCCTCGAGACCGTGACGCATGCGAGCGTCAACGGCGTGTCCCTAATCCTTCTCGCCTTCGGTATCGGCAGCTTCATCGGCACGTCGGTGTCCGGCTGGCTGCTCAGGACGAACCTCTGGGTGACGCTCTGGCTGGTGCCGCTGCTGATGAGCATTCTCGCGATTGCCGCGGTCTTATTCGGAGCGTCCGCTATCCTCATATCGGTCATCGTCGCTCTTTGGGGCTTCTCGTTCGGCACCATTCCCGTCGGCTGGTCGACATGGCTGACCCGCACGGTGCCGGACGAGGCCGAAAGCGGCGGTGGCCTGCTCGTCGCCGCCATCCAGATCGCCATGACCCTTGGTGCGGCGCTCGGCGGAGCGATTTTCGATACCAGAGGAATTTCGTTCGTGTTCGTCTTCAGCGGGGCGATCCTGCTCACAGCAACCGTCGTCGCTCTGATCGGCCTGCGAGACCTTCGCAAGAGGTCAGACTGAGCGGGAAGGGCGAATATATCTCTACATGCAATGGCTAGGCAAGAAAAGCGGCTCCTACATTCAGTGATGCAGCTCATAAGTCTCTTCACGTCCAGGCACCTAATTCTGCTGACTTCGATAGATTAGACTGGACCTCGCGCCATCGGCTCAATCCGGTGATGCTTGCAACGAATGGCAATATGGAAGCGATGACTTGAGAAACGAAACCGGAAGCGCGACCGCCAAAGCGGAACAGTCAACGTCAAAGCTGTCCAATATGTGGACGATGACCGTGCTCGGCGTTCTCCTTGCCTTCGCGTCCATATCCACCGACCTTTATCTTCCGGCCATGCCGAGTATGGTGGTCGCGCTCCATGCAAGCCAGGACACGCTCCAGTATAGCGTCTCCGGCTATCTTGTCGGCTTCGCGCTCGGACAGTTGTTCTGGGGACCGATCGGCGATCGCTTCGGACGGCGCATCCCTGTTGCAATCGGCCTTGTTCTTTTCATGATCGGCTCGGCCGGGTGTGCTCTGTCGACAGACGGGTTCGAGCTGATAACGTCCCGGCTGATCCAGGCGGTCGGCGCCTGCGCGAGCGTCGTTCTCGCGCGCGCCATGGTCCGCGATCTCTACGAGCGGGATCAAGCTGCCAAGGTGCTTTCGACCCTGATGACCATCATGGCAGTAGCACCACTCCTCGGCCCGAGTGTCGGCGGACTGATCCTGCGGCTGGGATCTTGGCAGACGATATTCTGGTTTCTGGTGGGGATAGGTTTGCTGACCCTTATCGCGCTGTTCACCGTTCCGGAGACCCTTTCGGAAAACCGTCGAAATACGCAATCGATGGCCGGAGCCTTCGCCGCCTACGCAAGTCTGCTACGCGACCGAAGACTGATCGGATACGCCGGGGCTGTGGGCTTTTTCTACAGCGGCGTTTTCGCCAACATCTCCAGTTCGTCCTTTGCCTATATCGACTACCATCACCTGTCGCCGCAGCTCTATGGCATCGTATTCGCGGTCGGCACGGTTGGATTGATGACCGCCAACTTCGTCAATTCCCGTCTGTTGACAAGGATGGGAAGCGATCGGATGTTGCGCTTCGGAGGCGTTGGAGCGACCATCGCCGGGGCGCTTCTGGCGTTGGTGACGGGAACCGATTTCGGCGGATTGCCCGCAATGGCGATCTGCCTCTGGCTGTTCACGGCGATGAACGGCTTCGTCACGGCCAACGCGATCTCGGGCGCGCTCTCTGGATTTCCGACCAGGGCGGGCGCGGTGTCGGCGCTGGTCGGATCGATTCAGTATGGGAGTGGCGTCATCGGCTCGGCGACCGCGGGTGCGATGGCCAATGGCACGCCGTGGCCGATGGGATGGGTGATCGCAATTTCCGGCCTCGGGTGCCTGCTGAGCGTAACGCTCATCTTGCCGAGCCCGTCAGGCGCTCCAGCCAAATAGTGGCTCCTAGCGCCGCACGGTCGATAGAGCCCCTCGGCATGCAAACCAGACGACAATGGCGGACAAGACCAACACGGATGCGCCTCCCACCACCGCTCTCCATCCACCGTACTCCCAGAGCACCCCGGTCACAGCTGAGCCGATAGCGCCGCCGATGAAATTGCAGGCGACGAAAGCCGTATTCAGCCGACTGCGGGCATTCGGGTCGACGGAAAGCAGTCGGGTCTGGTTGAGGACGTTTGTCGCCTGGACCGCGATGTCCAGCAGGAGCACGGAGACCAGAACCGGAATGATCGAGGTAGCTCCGAACCCGCCGATCAACAGCGATACGAATGCCAGTGCCAGAGCGCCGCCAGTCCCGGCCACCGACCATCCACGGTCATGCAGCCATCCTGCCCGCTGGGCGGCCATAGCGCCTGCCAGACCGACGAGACCCACCAGACCGATCTGGCTGACGGAGTATGAGAACAGGGGCGAACTGAGCAGGAAGGTGAGGCCCGTCCAGAACATCGAGAAAACGGCAAACATCATGCCACCGATCACCAGCGTGACCTGGACAGCACGATGCCTTCCGATGACTGCGAAGACGGATTTGAGAAGGGCCCCGTATGATACCTTGGGCCGAGGCTGGTCGGATGGCAGTACGCGACCAAGTACACCGGCCAAGATCAGGATGACGACGGCAGCCACGATGTAGATGGAGCGCCAGCCGAACGTGGCGGCGACAAAGCCACTGATCGTGCGCGACAGGAGAATGCCCATGATCAGGCCGGAAACCACCGTCCCCACGACCCGGCCACGCTCTTCGGGTCTGGAAAGATCGCCAGCGAGTGGGGTGAGGATTTGCCCGGCGACCGTCGTCAGGCCAACCGCGAACAGGGTCGCGAGCATCGCGGCGAATGACGGAGCGAACGCGCAGGCGAGAAGCGCGAAAGCGGAACAGGTCATCACCGCCGGGATGAGCCTCCGTCTGTTTAGCGTGTCGCCGAGCGGAACGATCAGGAGAATGCCAAGCGCGTAGCCAATCTGGGTCGTTGTGACGAGTGCGCCTGCGGAACCTATCGAGACGTGAAACGACGATGCAATATCGGTGAGCAGGGGCTGCGCCCAGTAGAGGTTACCGACCGCGGCTCCGCCTGAGATCGCGAATAGAAAACGTCATCGGGCGCGATATTCCGGATGGTCCGTGGTTTTCAGTCTGCAAGGCTGGCAGTCCTTCGATGGTAGTCAACGGTTGCAGTGTTCTGGAGACGTTACCGACATCATGCAATGCAAGTCTTCGTGGCTGGCGGGGAACCGACGAATCGCCTCCCCGACCGCGACCTCAACGAACCGTGTATCCGCCGTCAACGGGAAGCGCATGACCGATGACGAAGGTTGAATACGGGCTGGAGAGCCATAGAACGGCGTCCGCGATTTCCTCCGCGGTTCCGAGCCGGCCGATCGGCACGTCCTTCATCATGATGTCCATGGCTTCCGGCTGGGTCTCCAGCATATCGGTAACCATCGGCGTCGATATGATGCCGGGGCAGATCGCGTTGATCCGGATCCCCTTCGGCGCGTATTCGAGACCAGCGCTTTTCGTCAGGCCGACGACGCCGTGCTTTGAGGCATGGTAGATGCCGCGTTCGGCAATCCCGACGATGCCACCTAGCGACGAGTTGTTGACGATGGTACCGCTGCCCTGCTTACGCATCTGGATCAGCTCGTACTTCATGCAGTTCCAGACGCCGCGGAGATTGACGTTCATAACGAAGTCGTAGTCCTTGGGATCGGCGTCGGCGGTCTCCGCCACCGGGCTCTGGACTCCGGCGTTGTTGAAGGCGGCATCCAGGCGACCGAACGTGGCGACCGTCATGTCTACCATGGCCTCAACCTCTTCCATTTTGCTAACGTCGCAGCGGACACCGATAACCTTGTGGCCCGCCGCGGTCAGTTGGTCCGCAGCAGCGCGAACCGCGTCCTCGTTGACGTCGGCCAGCGTGACTGCAGCGCCCGCCTGTGCGAACGCTTTCGCGGCCGCGAGACCCATGCCCGATGCCCCGCCCGTGACGAGGGCGACCTTGTTTTCAAATGAAAAGCTCATGCGATTTCCTTCGATGTGTCTGAGTTGTCAGGCGACGACTAGATATCGCCGTCCGTCAACGGAAATTTGGACGACCACCAACGTCCCGCGCCAACGCTGGGCTGATGCGGATCGTTAGATCGCGGTTTCGGATGGCCGCTGGATTAGCCTTGGTATTCGTCGTCCGAGACGTGTTCCATCCAGTCGACGACCTTGCCGTCGAGGTTCTCCTGGATGGCGATGTGAGTCATGGCGGTCGTCGGCGACGCACCGTGCCAGTGCTTCTCGCCCGGAGGAAACCAGACGATGTCGCCCGGACGTATTTCTTCGATCGGGCCGCCCTCACGCTGGACGCGTCCGAAGCCCGCGGTGACGACGAGCGTCTGGCCGAGTGGATGCGTGTGCCAAGCCGTTCGGGCACCCGGTTCGAATGTGACGGCCGCGGCGGAGCCGCGGCGCGCTTCGTTTGCCGGGAACATCGGATCGACGCGGACGGTGCCCGTGAACCAGTCCGCCGGACCCTTGCCGGATGCGTTCGTGCCGTTTCGTGTGATTTCCATTGTCGTCTCCTTGAGCTGAATTCTGAACCATAAGATAGGGCACCCGATTGAGAACGATTAGGCGTAGAATGCTGAATAGACTTATGGCTGCCCCGCATAAGTGACTGTTCGGTTCTCCCAGTTTCTGTTAAAGCTGCCTCGAATTATTCAGGGGCAAATCGATGCTGCGAGAGAACGTCAACGACCTCCTGGCTTTCCTGGCCGTGGCGCGCGAACGGAGTTTTACCAAAGCCGCCGCCAAGCTGGGGATTTCCCAATCCGGGCTGAGCCACACGATCCGCGACCTTGAAGAACGCCTCGGCGTAAGGTTGCTGACCCGCACCACCCGAAGCGTATCTCCGACGCCAGAAGGCGAGCGGCTGCTGACGTCGATTGGGCCGCGGTTCGAAGAGATTGAAAGCGAACTACACGCGTTGACGGACCTCAGGGAAAAACCTGCCGGCACCATCCGCATCACCTCCGAAGACTTCGCCATCGACCATGTCCTATGGCCAAAACTCAGGAAGGTTCTCGGCGAATATCCGGATATCAAAGTCGAGTTCGTGGTCGATTACGGCCTGACCGACATCGTCGCCGCGCGCTTCGATGCAGGTGTCCGCCTCGGCGAAATGGTGTCGCAGGGGATGATCGCCACCCGGATCAGTCCCGAGCAGCGGATGATCGTAATCGGCTCACCGAAATATCTGCAAAACCACCCCGCGCCCAACACTCCGCAGGACCTCACCAACCACAATTGCATTAACCTGCGCCTGCCGACCCGAGGGGGGCTGTACGCTTGGGAATTCGAGAAGGATGGCCAGGAACTGCGTGTCCGCGTCGACGGACAGATGACCTGCAACGGCATCACGCAGATCATGACGATGGCGATCGACGGTTTCGGGCTGGGGTTCATTCCTGAGGGTCTTGCGATGCCGGAGATCGAAGCGGGCCGCCTCGTGCAGGTGCTGGGCGACTGGTGCCCGTCCTATCCGGGCTATCATCTCTATTATCCAAGCCGCCGCCAGGCGTCCGCCGCATTCATAGTCGTCCTCGACGCCCTGCGGGAGCGCGGCTGATGTCGCGACTTATTCATGCCGCAATCCCATAAGTCCTATCAGGATCGCGGCCTTATCCCGCGGGCCGTTGAACCTATCTCTTCCATACAGGCCGGATTCGGTGGCTAGAACATGGAAGGAATGGAAACTTGAAAGAGATCGCCGCAGCCGCATTGTCCCTATCGCTTGCCGCCGCCCCAGTGAATGCCGAGGAGAAATTCCAGAATGGATCGACAGCACGGATCACCGTCGAAGACGTCCGATCCGTTTCGCCGCTTTGGAGAAATATACCCAGCAGAAGTTGCTCGGCGAAGTCTGGAGCCGCCCGGACCTTTCCCGCCGCGACCGCAGCGTCATCACGGTCGCTGAGGTGATCGCCAGAAACCAGGCGAGCGACATGCCGTTCTACTTCAAGGTAGCCCTCGACAGCGGTGTCAACCCCGCCGAACTGTCCGAGATCATCACGCACCTGGCGTTCTATTCGGGCTTCCCGAATGCAATGGAAGCTGTCGCGGCTGCAAAGACGATCTTCGCCGAGCGCGGCATCACGATCGACCAGCTTCCCATCGCATCGCCAACGCTTCTGCTGATCGATGAAGAAGCGGAAGCCAAGCGTGCGACCACGGTCGAGACCAATGTCGGCCCGGTCTCCGTCGGCGTCGTCAAATACACCGGCGAACTCTTCACGGACCTGTGGCTGCGCCCCGATCTCGATCGGAGCCTGGTGACCATCAGCGCCCTCGTCGCAACGGGTCAGGTCGCCCAGGTCACGTTCCATCTGAACAAGGCGATGGACAACGGGCTCACCAAGGCACAGGCATCGGAAGTCCTGACACATCTCGCCTTCTATACGGGGTGGCCGAACGTCATGTCGGCCGTGCCGGTCTTCAAAGACGTCTTCGAAAAGCGTGGCGTCTGAACGCTCAGTTCGTAATTAAATGGATTCGAGCACCGCCAACACTTTCGCGGCGCTCGCACTCATCAGAAAGGAATTTTCGATGGCATGGTCCAAGGAACAACTGGCCCCGATCGGCAGCAGCGACGATCTCCATGTCGCACCGTTTCGTGACGACGGCGTCACCTATGGGACACCCACATGGATATGGTCCGTCGTCGTCGGCGACGCGCTCTACGTACGCGGCTACAACGGTCAAAAGTCGCGCTGGTACCAGGCTGCGGTGAAACAGAAGGCCGGGATGATCAAGACGGCAGGTGAAATCCTCGAAGTTGCATTCGAACCCGACGATGGGACAATGAATGACACGATCGATGACGCCTACCGGGCGAAGTATGGAAAAAGCTCCTACCTGGGGTCCATGATTTCCGAACGCGCCCGCGCTGCGACTGTTCGGATCGATCCGATAAAGGCCTAACAGGCCGACGCAATTCGTGGCGGGCGAAACCTTGGGGGTGCCGCCCGCCCATGGGCCTACCAGGCGTAGGCTTCCGGTGCACCCTTGCCGTAGCCGGGCCAGATTTCATCCAGCTTCGTCAGCATCTCCTTGGAAAGCGAGACATCGACTGCGCAAAGATTTTCAATGAGTTGTCCAACGGTTCTCGGACCGGTGATCGGAGATTAGTGCGCGCAAGCTGATAGGACTTATGCGGGCGTTGCATCAATGCGATCGAGGTCAGCGGTGCAGGGTCGCGCCGTCGGTGGTTCCCCCCATAACAAGTTAGGCGGATGGTGTTCGTGTTGCGAATGACAGGCCAGGCTGCGGCGCGCGCGTCCAACGCCTCACTGTAGTGAGGAGGACGCCAAATCAACTGAGCTATAGTGTTCTCGGACAGAGTTGAGTTTCTTTGCTATTTGCGCTTGAAAGGAATCGAACCGGCAGCCCTGTCGTACATCTGATATTGCAGATGCATAGACATCTAGTCGGTAGGCCTGCCACAGTGAAAAAAGGCAGGCTGCTCTCGGTTTTCGTCGACTAATTCGCGGCTCAAAACTCCTCCCAATTCGCCGCTGCCGCCGCTGACGCGCCGGCGGCTCCTCCAAATGCGCCTGCAACTTTCACCCGAAGGGATCGCGCCGGCGACTGAGCCGATACCGACCGCTGAGTGACGATCATTGGCCGACTTTGTGCCCTGCCGCCTTGAAGAGTGAACTGAGCGAGGAGCTCGTTGAGCGATGCGACCTCTTTGGCGAGACTATGGCTGGCGGCAGTCGCTTGTTCGACCATAGCAGCATTTTGCTGCGTGCCTTGATCAATGCTATTTACGGCCGTGTTGATCTCATTAAGTCCAGTTGCTTGTTCGCGTGCGGCCTCAACGATCGCCTTGACATTGCCGTCAATCTCTTCGACCTCGACGACAATTTGCTGAAGGGATTGACCGGTTTTCGTAACAAGATCGACGCCGCTGTGGACCTGCTGACCAGAAGTTGAGATCAGCGATTTGATTTCTTTCGCCGCTTTGGCCGACCGCTGAGCGAGCTCCCGCACCTCTTGGGCAACAACCGCGAAGCCCTTGCCGGCCTCCCCTGCCCGTGCAGCTTCAACACCGGCGTTCAAGGCAAGGAGGTTGGTCTGGAATGCGATATCGTCAATGACACCGATGATGTTGCTGATTTCACTCGATGACTTCGAGATCGCTTCCATTGCCGCAATCGCATCGCGCATAACGTCGCCAGAGTTGCGAGCACCTGTACGGGCACGACCAACCAGAGAACCAGCCTCCTCTGCTCGCCTCGTAGAATCCTTGACCGTAGTTGTTATCTCTTCAAGAGCGGCGGCGGTCTCTTCGACTGAAGCCGCCTGTTGTTCTGTCCGTCTGGCAAGATCGTCCGAGGCCGATCGGATCTCGTTTGCGCCTGCAGCAATGGCCTGGGCATTGTCACCCACAGCCTGCAATGTCTCCTGAAGCTTGGCCATCGAAGAATTGAAGCTAACCCGCAGTTGGTCGAGATGGGCGACGAACGGCTGCTCTATACGGAATGTGACGTTGCCACCGGCAAGTTCTGTGAGCCCTGTTCCCAGCCCGTCGACAGCTAACTGAGTATCAGCGGCATCCTGAGCCTTCTGTGCCTCACGCGCGATCCGTTCTCTCTCCGAAACGCTACGGCCTGCGTCCGCTTCACCCTCCAGTCTTATGCGCTCGATCGCACTGTCTCGGAACACAGAGACTGCTGTCGCCATTTGACCGAGCTCATCCTTACGGTCGGACCCCGGGACTTCGGCAGTAGTGTCGCCGGAAGCAAGAGCAGCCATGCGAGCCCGCAGCCGTTCGATCGGAAGCGTGATCCCACGAGATGAAATCAACAGCGCGATCAGGATAGCTGCTGCAAATACGACAGCAAGTATCACCAAGGCATAGGTCACCGTCGTGTTGGCATTTCCATCCAACAAGTCGCTCTTCGAATCAATATTTTTGCTGAAGGCGTCGATCCAGGCTCGAACTCCGACCACCTCGGCGTCGATCAGCGGGTCAGCCTGCTTTAGCAGGCGTGTTGCAGTGTCGTTGTCATCGAGCATCCCAGCCTTTACGGCCGGGTCCGTCAGCGCAATGATCTCGTTTGCCTGAGCAGTCAACTTTTCAAGGGTGGCGGCCTCCGACGGTACCAACTGCCGCGCTGCAGCCAATCGCGCAAGAAGCACGCGCTTACTGTCGGTATAATCGGGCTTGTCGCAAACCTCCACAGAGGCCGAGGCTATCCCTCGAACGACGCCATTTCATGTTTGTTAACCTTTGTAAGTCCGAAGAGGCGCGCAACCAAATCATTCTGATCGTTGACTGTCCATCCGCCGGAAAAGCCGAAGCCTTTCCTCAGCCATAGCATCGCCTCGAAACCAGCAATCGTTCGCCGCGCAGTATTGAAGGATTGGAAGCCGCCAATCTTCGGCATGTTCTTCTTCACACGGAAATGGTCGCTCTCAATGCCTTGTTGCAGGTGCTTGGTCACATAATGCACGGGATCGGGCCGTAGCAGCCCGTCTTCAACCGACGTTTTGATCGCCGACGGGAAGGTATTGGCGCCATCCGTGCCGATCTTGTACGGCGACAACAAAGGCTGATCTTTCAGCATCTTGCGGAAGAACCGCTTGGCGGCTTCGAGATCGTGCTTGGCGGTCAGCAGGAAATCCACCGGATTGCCATGCTTATCGATGGCTCGGTAGAGATAGCGCCATTTGCCGCGGATCTTGACGTAGGTCTCGTCAATCCGAACCGATCCGCAATGCGGCCGGCGAAACTGGCGAAGACGCTTCTCGATCATCGGCGCATAGCTCAATACCCAGCGGTTGATCGTGCTATGATCGACCTCAAAGCCGCGCTCTTCGAACATGTCTTCCAGATCTCGATAACTCAGCGGATATCTCAAATACCAGGTGACCGCTTGTACGATCAGCCATGCCTCGAAATGTCTACCTTTGAAATCATCCTTCGACTGCCGCTTCAGCTTTTCGGTAATCGCATTCAAAATCATCGGTACGCTCCACAACATCTGGAGTGGGAATTTCTCGTGCGACGGTCAATAAACCGTTAAACGCAGAAATTTGCGACAGGCCCATTTATAGCACGCGGCGAACTCAGGCCGTTGCGCGACCCACAGAACGCAGATCCGGCCGAGCCATGAAGCCCTTGTCGTCTAATCGCATTTTGGTCAAGCCCATTTTGCGCCTGGTCTCGAGCTGCGCTTGATGTCTTTGCTGCCGGGGCAAGGTCGTCTTCGCGGTCGGGACATGCCGCCGCATTATAGCTTTCGCGGAACGGGTCTTCCTATGTTTTCTCCGCAATGAGCGCGACCGCTCCTGCACCTACATAATCGGAATGATCCAGCCCACGTCCCGGCAGGGACATCTCGGCGCACCGCGAAGGCGGCGCAAACGGTCAGATGGTCGACTATATGTTGCTGTTGTTGATCATGCGGCGCCCCCCTCAACGCGCTGGAACGGCTGTCCGCTCTTGAGCATACTGTGCATGATGACGGCAAGCTTCCTGGCCACCACCGCTATCGTCGCCCGCTTGAACCCAATTTTCCCCCGCAGTGCCGTCCCCCAGGTCCGAAGGTCACTGTCAGCTGTGACCCGCGTCAGTATCGTTGTCGCTGCCTCGTAGAGAAGTGCTCTCAAATGCGAGTCGCCCCGGCGAGATATGTGACCGCTATAGTCGACCTCGCCTGACTGGTAGCGCCTGGTGGTGAGGCCGACCCAAGCACCAACCGAGCGAGACGACTTGAAGTTGGCCGGGTCCTCAATTGCGGCGACATAGGATGACGCGGTCACCGCACCAACCCCTGGGATTGACATCAACAACGCGGCCGCCTTGTTCCCGCGTGATGATGCAAGCAGCTGTTTTTCGAGTTCGGCCGCGCGGGTCCTCAAGCTTACGCCATGCCTCAAGCAGCGGCAGCATAATCCGACCCAAAGCAGCTTCGTCCGCAAGGAGGCGACGGACATTGTCTTCGAAAACCCGACCGGCTCCCTTCGGAATAACGAGACCGAAGGTTTTCATCAGCCCGCGGATCTGGTTCGACAAATCGCCGATCGTCTTACATAGCTGGCCACGGGCTGAGACCAGCGTCCGCGTCAGCATGCTGTCGAAGCTCTTTACGCGGACCGCCCGGTAGAACCCGACCTCAGCCAAATGCGCCAGTCCGTCGGCATCGTTCGCATCCGTCTTGTTCGGTGCCATGTCGAGCGCCGCTTTGGCGTGCCGTGCATCAATGCAGATCGCCGGCAATCCCTCCGCAGTAAGCGCATGGAAGAACCACACTGATAGTGGGCCGGTCTCGAACACGACCCGCTCGGGAGCCGGCGCATGCTTGCGGATCAATGCCGCCAGCGCCTGCGGGTCGGAAGCACACTTGCCCCGCCAGATCCGCTTGCCATTTCGCCGAATTGAAACCGTTGTATCTTTTAAAGAAACGTCGAGACCGATATATTCACCCATGGTTGTTCTCCGTTTGATGCTGGGCCCGGCCAACAGTCGTGAGCCCGTTTTTCATCTTATCGGGGAACAACCACCTTCAATGCAGCAATCGCATCAGCGCCGGCGCTCCCGCGATTACCCTATGTTTTCTGTTCCGTTGCTACTCAGACCCCTCTTTCAACACGCATTTCACGCTGAAAGAGCAAGAGGCCACAGCCGTGTCGCCTGCTGCCACCTTTCCGACGATGACCATGCAGAACTTAACGGCCTCTATGTCGGTGTATTCCACCCACCGACGCGCCATTTCCGTGTGCATTAAGATAATGCTTTCCGCCCCATCGGATTGCTGTTCTGACATGGTATATCATTACAACAGCCAATGTTTGGCGGCTCGTACGAATCATCAAGAGTTCCACAACGTTGACTATGCGATATGTTATCACATGACCCGCGAACTTGATCTTCATAAGGACTTGTCCGCGATATCGAGCGATGCTTGGCGGCCCGCGTTCGAATCCTCATCAGTAGACAAACGGTCAACCTTCAAGGTCACCGTTATCCTTTGCCGCGGCATAGGGTAACGGTCACGCGAAGAGTAAATGCCAATGGTCAAGCGAACTCCGCTCGTTTTCTCCAGTGACCAAATCGGCGCGCCCATACGAGGAAAGCATCGTCTGAACGATACGCAAGCCATCAGATTTCAAGTCGAACCTCGAATCTTCCTCGAGCCAGGTCTGAAACGTTCCACGCATTGCAAACCAAAAGGTATATGTCGCAGTGTCGGACGTCCAGGGATCTAGTAATTCTTTCCTCGTCTCTGCGGATCCGAAGACGCTCCCTAACGTAGCTCGCACCTCCTGCTGGAACTTGCGATCTTCATTATAGAAGGCGACTGTATCGGAGACTTTCTTATCATAGATCTGGAAAATCCGTCTGCAGTTGTAATTGGCAGCGAAGTAGTTAATGGCTGATGCGGCAAGCTCAGCGACTGCCTTCAATGGCTTCTCGACCATCCCCGCATCATGGAGCTTGCCCAGTATTCTTGCATGCCAGCACAGCTCATCGCGCAATGCTAACAGAATGTGCATTTTTTGTCCGAAATGCCACTGGACGGCACCGGTTGTTACAGCCGCTTCAGCAGCAATTTCCTGCAAGCAGGTGTCATCGTATCCTTTTTCGATAAAAATAGCTTCGGCAGAGCGCAAAATCCGCATCCCGGTAGCTGCAGCCTCTTCCGACGTTCTTCTCATAACTCACCTGCCCTGTGGCCAATCGCATCCTTTTTGGAATGCGCCTCAGCCCGGCATCCCGCGAGAAATAAGAAATATGAGATCTGCCATGGTTTGCCACAGCGATTTCGTTACAAAATTAACAGAGGAATCACAGGTACGTGGGGGCAGCTGCGCGCTCGTGGTACCAACTCGTTTCGAAACACCGCATTTCACAATTCACTACCGTTCGATGCAATTTGGTATCATTTACGTGCCTCTGTGACTGCCACTACTGTCACTGCTGGATATCGTTAGCAACTGGCAAAGCGAGCTCAGTTAGTGGCGGAGCGCACCTAAAAAATCGCTCTGTTCTGAACGTGACTTTAGCGTGGCGCTACCTTTTGCCATCGCAGACAAGAGCGCCTCAGCGTCCTCCTCGACGAGGAGGATGTTGCGATGGCTTGCAGTCACGAACGCCTCGTCAACAACGTGATCAAGAAAGGATTCGAGCTTCCTATAAAAGCCTGCGGTGTCGAGCAGCCCACAGGGTTTACTATGATAGCCAAGCTGCGCCCATGTCCATACTTCGAACAGTTCTTCAAGCGTTCCCAATCCCCCTGGCAAGGCGATAAAGCCATCCGACAGCGCTGCCATCAGCGCTTTGCGCTCGTGCATGGTCTCGACAATGCGCAGATCAGCGAGACCAGTGTGCGCAACCTCATTCTCGGCCAGTGCACGCGGGATTACCCCAATAACCTCCCCGCCATTGTTTCGGGCTGCATCGGCGATCGTCCCCATCAAACCGATCGAAGCGCCGCCATACACCAATCCGATGCCTGACGTCGCTAGAGCTTTGCCGAGGCGCTTTGCTGCGCTCACATAGTCTGGTTTCCGGCCGTTGTTTGAGCCCGAAAAGACGCAATATCTCAAACGCTCCTCCCATCGACAAATGACAAATGAACATTACGCAAGATTGGCTTTGAATATTCCAATCCACCAAGATCCGTTTCGAGCGCCCAGACCAGGGCACGGAATGGCGCGGCCAAATCGTCGTAACCAACGACTCATATTTTTGCTTTGGCGGCTTCTGGCAAGCTCAGCTCATCCGCTATGGGCCATTGCGATGGATCCGCATTAAAGGATGCGAGCAGTTCGACTTGCGCGCGACACCATGGCGACACCAGCAAGCGCCCATCCTGTAAGCTTTCGACAAACCATTGCCAATCCACCCATTGCCACGCAGAAACCTCATTCAGATCGGGTGTTACGCTCAAGGTTTGGCAGCGGGCGGTGAACACGGGGCACAATTCATGTTCGGTGATCCCATTCGTCATTGCTGCGCGATAGGAAAACTCGGGTAGCACAAGGCGAATGCCATTTACCTCTATCCCCAATTCCTTTCGAACCCGGCGCTCGATTGCTTCAATCAACGATTCACCCGGCCGCGGGTGCCCACAGCAACTATTGGTGAGAACGCCGGGCCATGTAATCTTGTCCGATGCCCGCCGCGTCACGAGCAGCTTCTTGTCGTCATCAAAAATGTAGACCGAAAAGGCAAGGTGCAACGGTGTATGGGCGTGATGGATTTCGGACTTTGGAGCCGTGCCGATGGCCTCACCATGCTCGTTGCACAAAATGACCTTTTCGGAGAGTGCATTCGTCGAAGTGTTCATCAAACACCTCCAGGGTTGGAAAGCTGCATGCAACCTGATCGGTGGACGGTCATCAGCCTCTTCAGAAATGGCAACGTGTGGAAGTGAACGCATGGCGTCGTTAAACTCAGGGTCAAGCCGTCGTCACACCATATCCATTAAGTTGCCCGAGAAGTTGACTTTCAAGACGCTGCGCTTGCCCTTCGTCCTCGACGTCCGCACTGATCATTCCGAGACGATCGACTAATTTTTCTACTACGGCGTTCCGACGTCCGGAGTCATTGCTTATAAGCGGACCCTCGAAATCGTGTTGCCAAGATCGGAAGTTTGCGGTGTCGCTTTTCCATCGAACCTCCCTTAGAGTTTCGAGCTGCAATCGCTGCGCTGTATCGGAGTCCATCCCGATGTGGCTCCAGATCCGTGCCTCGCCGCTCGGGTCATCAACTTTGAGGTTGAAGCGTTCTGCATCTTGCCAAACAGGCATGGTCTCGTCCTGAAGCATGCAAACGTAAAGAGCGAATTCTCCGGAATACTCGTTGACAAGGAACGCCTTCGTCTCCTCGAACATATCGGGAGTTTCCCCTGGATAACCGACAATAAACGATACGAAATGTTTGATCGTGCTTCCGTCTAGAAGCTCATGAGCTACACGATTTGCTCGCGCCGTGACTTTCTTGTCCATGTTCCTGAGGCTCGCATCGCTCATTGACTCGAAGCCGATGAACAGAGATTTGCAGCCGGCGTCTTCGAGCTGATGGACGAGCTCGGCATCTTTGATTGAATTTGCTCGCGTGTATGCTTCCCATTGAATGTCGATGGCAGCTAGCTTCGGCAAAAGCTCCCTGAGGCGCTTCGGAGGTACGGTAAACGTTGAATCCAACGCTTTGACGTAGCTTGCGCCGTTTTGAACTTTATAGTGCTCCCAATCGCTCGCGATTTTATCTGCGGACTTATATCTCCACAGGGGCGATGCAGCCGGGAATGAGCAAAATTTGCAACTGAACGGACAACCCCGCATCGATTCGTAAGGTACAACCGGTGCATGACCGGTTAGCGCGGGTGACGGGTATTGGTCCAGGTCGATATAGGCGATCGGCGTAAGCCGTGGTCGGCCATTTACATCGCGAAACACGAGATTAGGAACGCTGGTGGGATCACCTCCCTTGAGCTTACTGAGCAAATCCGGCAACGCAAATTCGGCATCTCCGCGAATGATAAAATCGACGCTCCCATGATCTCGCATAATCTGCATGAACTTGAGATTGCTGTATTGACCACCAAGGATCAGGATTGCATCGGGGAATCGCAGCTCGATCCAACTTATCGCCTGAAGCAAGCTGCGCCGGTCCCAGATGAAGGTGGTTGAGAGGAGAACGACATCGTAAGAACCAGCGGGTTCGCCTCCAACCCCTTTCCAGATATTTTCAGTTGGCATTGCGTCGAACTTAACTCCCCCCTCAGTGAGAATGGACTGCAGCGTGAAGGTCGTGAGGTGGAACGTTCGAGCCGGTTGGGACGCGCCTTTGGCAGCAGAGCTATTGCTCATAGCCCTTGCCCCGCCGCCATCTCGACGTGCACGAAGCAACGGCACGACCCCCCCATCGTCGGCTTTATACTGAAGGCGCGAGAGATCAAATCTGGCCCTACCAGAGCCGACGGCAGCCATTTCAGGATTGATAAGGAGCTCGAAGGATGAACCACGCAGCAGCCTGTTATCGGGAAATTCCGGCCCCATTCCGGAGATGAGCAAGATAGTCATTTTACCTCACGGTTGGCAAAGTTTCAGATTGACGCGTAGCTCGAAAGTAAGCTTTTGCTGAATCTCATGAGTAGACCTAGCCCAACGATCTAAGGTCCCGGGGGCTCCCAGCATCATGTGAAGCCGGGAGACGAGTGAGCCCAACATTCCCGCCTTCTTGCCAGTCAGGGAACTCGCGCTCTTGCCACCGCGCGTGTTCAAGATATTCCTCGGCAATGGCCGCTATCAGCGCCTCCCGCCGCATCGGATCGAGATGTAACAACTCGCTGATTTCGATGTTATTTTCCTTGGCGAACTGTATCGCGCAGCGATATCCGTCGATGTCCTCCAATACTGGCCGGAGAACTTCCTGGTTCCAGAGATCCGCCAATTCCTCCAGCAGGGATGGGCGCTCGTCCTTGATGGCAAACATTTCCGTAACTCGAAGTCTTGCCCGCGGCAGGAAAACATCCGGAGTCGCAAGACGCAGGCGCCTTACGTGCCACCTGAAACCGGCATTCCAATAGGAGTCCTTGGCCATGCAGTTCAGAAGGGAAATCGAACCGCCTTCGAGGATGAGGCCAGGGGAAGATTTGCGATCCTCTATTGCCGATATGAGCTGGAGATGAGCGGCCTCTGCTTCCATCACGCCTTCGGTGAGTGGGCGCGAATCTAGGTAGATTCGCTGGGTGGATTGCAGCTCCGACTCTAAAGGACGCCCGCTGCCGGTGGCGATTTGAGGGCAGCATTGTACTCGATCCAGCGCGATAACCGGCCATCCGGTCTCTCGTGCAATTTGGATTGCCAAGTCTGTTTTTCCGCTGCAGGTGGGTCCATAAATAAGATAGATTAGCATTAGCATCTCGCTCTTTTTTGGTAACTGGTGCCATCGGGCGTGACGCGGCACGTGCCGCTTGATCGGGTTTGAAAAGTATGCGCCGCGCACAGTATAAAAAGAACAAATGTCCGAATTCGAAGTCTCGAATCCAGAAATAATGATGGTATTTGTTCCGAGTACAACCTTAGCAACAGAGATTGGTGTTCGCAATACGGATGGAAACATTAAATATATACATTAATAATGTTAATATACTGATTGTAATGCCAGACTCCAAATGCTTGTACTAGAAGTTTCGTTTCAGTTGACATCGATTCCCCAACCGACCCCGCGGGTGATCAACTTGCAGGGTGTGCCGCCGCTAAACAACGACCATGTGTTGGACGGCGCGCATATCTTGCTGTCGGCCTACGACGACTGGCAGCTATACCGGGCGCCGCTGGCGGCTGGGGTCGCGGCCTAGCATTACAGTTGCGTATTTTTACAAGTTCTGAATCTATAGGCCTCCATGAT
>NZ_SCFL01000028.1:0-23945 GCF_007000305.1 Rhizobium sp. rho-13.1
AATCATGGAGGCCTATAGATTCAGAACTTGTAAAAATACGCAACTGTAATGCTAGATTGACCTGCCGGTTCTGATCTTATGGCATGGGGTGGCGGCCTTCGTGTTGACCACGGACAGAAGCATGATCCTGGTGACGAGATTTTGGTACTGAGGGACTTGACGAACAAAGGCCCATTACAGAAGCTCTACTTTGGCAGAATTGAATTTTTCCTTTGAAAGTGCTGTTGACAATGCGGACATCGGATCTGTGCTGTTGGTACAGCAAGCGCATTGATCACGGCTCGACGGACGGCTGGCAAGGTCGGTTCAGGCGGCCCACGGCGAACTTGTCGCTTCTTTTTTTCCCGCTTTGCAGTTTGCAATCTCTGGTGCTGGAGAAAAGCATAAGCGATCATCGTCATCAGAGCGTGCCGATGTAGGCCTTGCCACGATCGGCCCTCGAAGTGATCGAGACCGAGCTCCTCTTTCATCTGCTGATGCGCCTGTTCGCAGACCCATCTCGCCTTAATCGCGGCCGCCAGCACTTTCAATGTCGCATCGACCGGCAAGTTGGACAGATAGTATTTGCGCTCGTCGTTTGATCGCCATTCGCCAACTAGCCAGGCTGCTTCGCCCGGCATGTGCTGCTGTCCCTTGTCATAGATGCGCTGCGGCGTGCCATCGGCGATCCGGATGCGCAATGCTGCAAACCGTGCGGTCAGGCGACTTTTGCACGCATCCGAGGAAGGCCGTCTTGTACGGATGAGGAATATGGAAGAGCACTGGCTATATCGACGTCAATATAGCCGGTGTTGTAGCCATGGACATTATCAGAGACCGTAAACAGGTGAGCCGCCTTGAGATTGTGGACAGCGGTCGGCGCCGCCGGTTCAGTGACGAAGCCAAGCTTGCGATTGTAGCAGAGAGCCTCTCTGCTCCCCGGCAGGTGACGGTTACAGCCCAGCGCCATGGGATCACCCGCTTTCAGTTGAATAGCTGGCGCAAGGTGGCGCGGGAAGGAAGGCTTGGCAATGGTTCATCGGAAGGGTTTGTTCCAGCCCTGGTCGTTCCGGAACGCACCGTGCCAGGTGAAGATGCTGCGCAGATAGCTCCCACAGAATGCCGGACGCCGAATAGCAGCCGTATGGAGGTGGTGATCGCAAACGGTCGGCGCGTCGTCGTTGATCAGACGGTCGATGTGAAAGCGTTGTTGCGGATCATCCGCGGCTTGGAGACACTTTAACTATGAACCCGTTTCCGATGGGCACAACCGTGAAGGTTTGGCTGGCGACTGGCTATACGGACATGCGGCGCGGCTTTCCATCTTTGGCCCTTCAAGTGCAGGAAATCTTGAAGCATGACGCGCTGAGTGGTCACCTTTTCTGCTTCAGGGGTCGTCGTTCTGACGTGATCAAGATCATCTGGCATGACGGATTGGGCGCCTGCCTGTTTACCCGGCGGCTGGAACGAGGGCGGTTCATTTGGCCAAACGTGGAAGGTGGGGCGGTAACAATCTCGACAGCGCAGCTCTCCTATTTGCTGTCCGGAATTGACTGGCGCAATCCGCAGGAAACCTGGCGGCCGACGCGCGTTTGAACGTGTTTCCTGTTGAAATTCCTTCAAAATCTGATTCAATTGCGTCATGGAACCGCCGATTTCTCTTCCGTCAGATCTTGCCAGCGCTCACGCGGCGCTGCTGGCTGAACGCGAAGCGCGGCTGAAAGCCGAGGCCGAAGCAGCCAACGCGAAAGCGAAACTGTCGAGCACCGAGGCGCTGATAGCGCAACTGCAATTGCTGATCGGAAAGCTGGAACGCGACAAGCATGGGCCGAACCGTGAACGAACAGCGCGTCTGATCGATCAGTTGGAGCTGCAGCTCGAGGAGCTGGTGACGGCGGCGACCGAGGACGAAGTGGCAGCCGAAGCTGCCGCCGCCAAAGCCCAATCGTCGGTGCGAGCCTTTACCCGCAAGAGGCCGGTGCGCAAACCCTGGCCGGAGGATATCGAGCGCGAACGCATCGTCATTGACGCTCCCACTAGCTGCGGGCATTGCGGTGGTGAACGACTGTCAAAGCTTGGGGAGGATATCACCGAGACGCTGGAGGAGATCCCGCGCCGCTTCAAGGTGGTTGAGACGGTGAGGCCGAAGTTTACCTGCCGGGATTGCGAGGCGATCAGCCAGTCGCCGGCTCCATTCCATGTGACGCCACGCGGCTTCCTCGGCGCAAATCTGCTTGCGACGATCGTGTTCGACAAGTTCGGGCAGCACATTCCACTCAATCGGGAGAGCACACGCTTCAAGTGCGAAGGTATCGAGCTCTCGACCCAGACACTGGCGGACCAGGTGGGCAATGTCACCGCTGTCGTCCTGCCGCTATTCGACTTGATCGAAACCCATGTGTTCCAGGCCGAACGGCTTCATGGCGACGATACGACGATCCCAATCCTCGCCAAGGGGCAATGCACGACAGGGCGGATCTGGACCTATGTTCGGGACGACAAACCTTTTGCTGGTCCTGCGCCGCCTGCTGCGGTGTTTTATGCCACCAGCAACCGACGCGGCGAGCACCCGCAAAGACATCTGGCTGAGTTTGGCGGGATACTTCAGGCCGACTGTTACAACGGCTTCAATCCACTGTTCGACCGGACGAAGAAACAGATGCCGGTGACACCAGCCTTCTGCTTCGCCCATGCGCGTCGAAAGTTCTTCGAACTCGCTGACGTCTCTCGTCGTGCGCGCCGGGGCCAAGGGGCCAGGCCAATCTCTCCTGTGGCGCTGGAAGCCATCAAACGCATCGATGCGCTCTTTGCCATCGAGCGCGAGATCAATGGTATGACTGCCGACGAGCGTCTCGACGTGCGACAGGAGAAGAGCAAGCCTATCCTGGAGGCGATGGAGGATTGGCTGCAACACGAACGTGCTGTCCTATCGCGATCCTCCCCCCTGATCCAGCCGATCGATTACATGCTCTCGCGTTGGTCCGACTTCGCCCGCTATGTGGACGGCGGTAGAATTTGCATGACGAACAATGCCGCGGAAAGAGCGTTGCGCAGTGTCGCTTGCGGCAGAAAATCCTGGCTATTCGCCGGTTCCGATCGCGGTGCTGACCGCGTGCCGTCATGCTCACTCTGATCATGACGGCACGCCTGAACGACGTCGATCCCAAGGCATGGCTCGCCGACATCCTTGCTCGCATCGCCGATCTTCCCGTCTCGCACCTGCACAAATTGCTTCCATGGGAGTGGAAAAACCTCCGGCAGATTGATAACCCGGTTTCTCTGCAGGTCGCCTGATGGAGAAAGGGATCAACAAATGGGATATAGAAGCTCAACTCTCTACACGCTGAAATACGTGGCCGAAATGCTCGGTGAAGACGAAGACTTCCTGCACGAATGCTCGATCGAGATGTTCTCCGAAGACGGCTGCCTAAGTGCCTATGACAACTTTCCAGCGTCCGAATTGAGCGAGCACATTGTCCTCTTCTCCGAAGACGGCATCGAGAACCTCAAATACATCATCGAAGCCCGTAAGGACGCCGCCGGCGCATAAGAACCAGCGCAATCCGATCAGACTAGCCCGGCTCCGATACGCGCGCGAGGCCCTATCTCGCGGCCGTCCTCGGATGCTTACCGACCTTTTGTGCCGCGGCGCCAACTGACCTTCTTCCAGCTTGCAGATGCCAACATCGTTTCGGCGGCAACCGAAAGGGTGTCGGGGATCGAATGCTTGCGAGGACGGCCATGACCGGAGACGGGAAAGATCAATTTGACATCATCGGGATAGACCTTCTGATGCTTGGGGATACCGACCGCCCAGGTGAGGCCACGTTCACTTAAGCCCTTTCGGAACGCAGCCGACAGGCCGTAACCTGCGTCAGCCAGCACTGTGCCAAACCGGACACCGGTCACGATCAACCGATCGATCTCGGCAAGAGCAATCTCCGGCTTCGTGCGAGAGGTCCGCATGTCGTCTGGGACCCCAGCCTTCGCCATGCGCTCCTGATCACCGATCCAGCTATCCGGCAGGAACAGACGCAGGCCAACCGGGACCGGCACCTCGTCTCGCGCAAGCGTCACCGACACCAGCGTCTGGCAATTTGCTCTCTTGCCCAGCATCGAGGCATATTGCGGCGGGACTCCGACCGAATGATCACCCTTCTTCGGCAGGCCGGTGTCATCAATCACCAAAAAAGCATCGGATGCGCCAACTATTCTGTCCGCCTGCAGCGCGAGCTCGGCCTCAAGAGGAACAGCATCCCAAAGGCCGTCGGAAATGAAATGGTGGAGGCGGTCGTACTGGCCTGGAGCGAACCGTTCCGCCATCGGCTCAATACTCTTGCGGTCTCCGGGACCGATAAGTCCCGACACATAAAGTGGACACATCTGTCGCCGTTTCTTGTGTCCAAGCTTGTTCAGAAATGGCTGCAAAAATGTTGAAAGCTCCGTATCCCAATCTGCCATATTGCGCCCCAAAAGTGAGAGCGCAAATCATCTCAAACCAGGCTTGCCCGAATCTGCCAAAGTAGTACTAGCTTCCCTCTTGGCAGCAGTGTCCGCCATACCCCTCGTGATGCTCTCAGCTCCTGAAACCCTGCGGCGCATCATGATCGGCGAACGCCGGCCTTTGCCGCAGAAGAAGGCGTTATGGATGGGCCGATAAACTGATGTTTCAGGTAGGCTTTTAAATTGAAACCGGTGCGTTGGATATCAATATCTCGTACGAGATGCTCGATGAAGCGCTGCCAGTTGACCATGAAACTTTATCACCTAGGCGGTGGCGCGCTTCTTGACCTCGGCATCTATCCAATCTCGTTTGCGGTGGACATACTCGGAATGCCGACCTCCGTTTCTGCCACGGCACGCTTCAAGGACACAGGCGTCGACGCCGAAGTCGTGACGATCATGCAGCATTCCGCAGGGGCGGTATCATCGACGGTCTCTGCGCTGGATATCGGCATGGCGAACACCGCGCAGGTATTAGATAAGAAGGCACGCATAGAGATAGACGACAGTTGGTATACGCCCACATCCTTCTGCGTTGTCGATCATCAGAATGTCGTCCTGGAGGAATTCGACAGCCCGATCGTCGGACGCGGAATGCAATACCAGGCGCAGGAGATGGAGCGGCTAGCAAGGTGGTCCGGTTCCTCATCGCTGATTCCGCCTGAGCAATCAGTCGATATCATGACTCTTCTCGATCTGATCCGAAACCAGATCGGACTGGTCTATCCGTTGGAGAATAGCCCGTCATGTCTGCCTACTGACCAATTTCCCGCATTGTTTCGATCCTAGCGACAGTTTGCGGCGCTTCTGTCTCGATTAGCGGATCGGTTAAGGATATCCGATCTTGCATCTGATAGAGATTGAGGTAGCGGCGCATTGACCACTTCTCTCAGGAGAGCCTGTTTTTCTGTTTCCGACATCGTGTTGCTCTCAGTGTTAAAGTTGAAACGCAGTGTTGGTGGCTCTGACATGCTCGGTTCACCAAACAGAGCCTGGAGATCACCAGCACCATGTAAAGAGGAAGATGTCGATCGATCTTCAGCCGTGGCGCTTTTCTCGTCAGTCGTGGTGGATTTTGCCAGATTATCGTCTGGTTGGATCGGCCTGGGCATTACGGAAGGGTTGTCGGTTAAATGTCTCTCGAAGCTTTTTTCCTCCAGAGGGTTAAAGACAACAGGCAAAGGCTGATACTTCAGAATGTTTGCCAACTCGTGTTCCTGCGCAATCTTACCAACATCAGTAGATTGTAACAAATTTGAATCTCGAGCGGGTGATGGCTCACCGAATAGCAATTGCGCATCGAACGTCTTGGGGATCGGCCACGAAGCGAGTTTTTCGTGTTCAAGACCGGCAGAATCGGGCGTTTTGGTGTGTGGAACAAATTCCTGAATGGGTGCGGTCGGTTTATTCAAAGGAGTGTTGGCCAAAGCGCTTTCGGTCCGCCCCTTTTCCGCTGGATGTCTCAGAACCTCTTCAAAACGCTCGTTCCAGGTCTTCATGTGTTCGGCAAATTGCGTCTCACGCAAATGCCAATCATTCGACTCACGCTTGCTCAGATTCTTGTATCTGCGTTGGACAGTCACCCCGAGGAACGTGTGCGATTCTCTTTTTACGTCCTTGTTGATGTAGTCGACCTCATGCTTATAAAGCTTCCCGAAAGAATGTTTTGCCCGTTTCAGCATCCCGGTGTTTGAATCATATACCGCCGAGCGCTTGTTAAACAGCCTCCTGTGGCTCAATATATCACGGGCAACTTCCTTTCCGTCATGGTCAAGCAAGGACCGATGTGACTTCGAGAATGCGCCCCCCAGCTTGCGACTGTACGTCTCGGATGTTTTACGGTCCCCGGCTTTGATCTGCCTCATGGACGAAAAGGAGCTTTTGCTGCTGACGAGTTCAAGATTGCCGTTGTCATCGCGCTCGAAAGTCTCCGACTTTCCTCCCTTTCGCCGAGTGAGTTTTCGATAAATCCGGTTGTCAGCGCGACTTCGGTAGGGCGCACTCATTTCCTCCGAAACAGGTCGGATCAATGCGCTTCCAAGACGTCGCTTGTTGACATACCGTGTGCGGATCATCTGACCGCCTTCTCTTTTCCAGTCTTCCAGCACGCGTCCGCGCAAGTCTTTCTTCTGCCTAGCCTGTAACTTCCCATTGTCGTCGAAGACATAGCTGCTGCTGCCACGGAAGCCTTTTCTTTGATAGGTTTTTAGGTCAATTGCCCCCGAATGAAGGTTGCGCTGAAAAACCGTCCTGATTTTTCGCACGATACCGTGCTCACGGGTCAATTCGCCCTCTTTTTCCACTGAAAGCCGCTTGTTTCCAAGGCGCTTATAGCTTATCTCGCCCACAGGCCCATCGAGTCGGTCCATCAACCGAAAGTCGGCGGCGTATCTTTCTTGCTTTCCAGATGTCTCGAAACGAGAGCGGAGGTCAATTGCCTTTTGTTCTACCGCCAATGCCACCTGCCTCTGCTCAAAGGCGCGCTTGGCAGATCGCCTCTTTCCCAACGCGCGACCCGGAACAGCTTTTTTGCTTATACTAACCATGACGTAGCCCTTTCATGAACAGGTGGATTCGAGAAACGTCCGATGAGGGACCACACGAGGAAAAAAGCAAAACTTGCACCTCGTGTGAAGACAACATCCCTGCTTCACCGCAATCAGGATAACACTGGTGTGTTAGAGACTGTTGATAGACGACCCGCGAGGCCGCTCTTCCAAGTTTCGCCTGCTATCGCGAATAGGACGAAGAGCTGGCTCAGGTCTGGTGGCCCCAAGTGAATAAGTATTCTCATTCATGCTGATGGCCTGTGCAGCATCATCAGGCAATCTCTGCTTTTGACGCTTATATTCCAGAAGGCTGGTATAGTTTCCCGTTCGCTGCCCCTTGTCATTCCGATCTGCCACGAAGATATGCTTTTCCGTAATTGATTTTCCGTGTTCTTCATTCAAGGTGCGAGCATCGTGCAATTGGGGACCGATCGAGACGAGCACGGGTGGCTTCAAGTGGTTTTCTTCGATCTGCGTCTCCAGGCTTTTGCTTTGTAGAGCCATTGAGCGTGGCAGATTGACCTGCTCCAGTGCCTTCTCACAATATTTGGGATCCGCATAGTGAACCTTGCCAGGCGCCATATAATGGTTTCCATCGCGCGCAAGAAGTTGGACCCGGTCCCAATACTCACCTTTTTTCAATGCCTCTGCCCAGGGGGAGCCGGGAGCGCTTTCCATCAAAAACTTGACGCTGATGTAGCGATCTGGCGTCATCCCTCCCTTCCCGTCATTGACCCTGCCGATATTGACAACAGCAAGCGGTAACTCCCTATTGTGGGCACGGTTCTCTCCTGCAAACTGCCCGAATCGGATGTCGGCTTTGCCTGCTTCCCAAGCCTCAAGATAGTTTGAGTCATGCATAATGCCGGAAACGGACCGCAGCTTTATTTCAGTTTCTGGTCCGAGCGCCTGCTTGATGTGACTTTCAAATTCAGAGAAGGTTTTGCCAGTAAACTTGTCTCCGCTGAACCGATTTACAAAATGTACCACATTCTGCTTGGTTTTGATCATGATATCCGGCAGTTCTGAACCGGCTTGAAATGGGTGTTGATATCTTTTCTCGACTTCTCTGGGCCCATTCGACGTTTGGATAAACCGGTCTTCCGGGTTCTTTATCTTGTAATTTTTATCAAGAGCTACGCTCTTGTCGGCTTCATAAAAGATCTTTCTGCCTGTGATGCCCATAGCATCGTGTTCTCGGTTCCAGATCGCCAACCTTGATTTCCAACGCTCGCTATTGCTTAGCCCATCAGGAACTTCGATCTTGTTAAATGCCAAGGGTGCCGGGTAGTAATTTCCGGCCTTGTCTCGATAGAGGCGGCAGCTAGCGTCGAATTCACCCGGTGTCGGCATAGTCGCAAGACTGCCCTTGGCTGTTCCGACGAATTTGCCAGGAGCAGCCTTATTCACCAGGATATACTCATCGTCACGCCTACCGCTGTCTGGCAAGGGCGCATCTAAGGCAAATTTGAGATTTGCATCGACAACTTTAGGATCTGTGACATTCCCGAAGGACGAACTTGAGGGTGCGTCGGGCATTTCATGATCATCTTCAGTTTTGACAATCCCTAGCTTGAAGCGCTTCCGGCCACTTGCCTCGATATCATCCTCAGGGTTTTGGGAGATCGGCATAGCTTTATCACCCTTGCTTGTTGGAGTTGTCAGACGGGACGGGGCACCGACGAATAAATTTTTCAAGCCGAATCATTTCACGGTCTTCCTCAGAAAATCCGCTTTCTTCTTCATCCAAATCATCACTCAAGATAGTGTTATCTGTTTCTGTGCCGCTTGGACGATTTAATAAAACATCGTTGTCACTAAGGTTGAATTTCAATTTGGATCTCCTTGGGCTTCATTACACCTACTGATGTAATAATAACAAAAATGAGCTGATTTTCAGATTATATCCTATTTTTTGATGTTTTAAATTTTTAAATGACTTCAAATGTAACAGATCATATTCTCTGTTACTGGTCGATTATGCTGCCGCATGTCATTTTGATGCATCCAGCGTGTGCAGGTGTCGCCGCTCTAGCGCGATGATCCGATCCAGAGGCACCTGATGCATCACGAGAGACGTCAAATAATATAGGATACAATTTTAAATTTTCTAAGCTCGAAAGACTATAAAAACAACCTTCAAGCTACAGATGAAATACAAAAGCAATCGTTCCGAAATACTAACGACACACACCTGGGATATTAGCGGTTGAAAAATCTAGGCTACCTTAGAATAACGAAGGTGAGGGAAGGAAATGAAGCTTATTACATGTTGTTCATTTAAAGGAGGAGCGGGAAAAACGACGGCGCTCATGGGGTTGTGTGCCGCCTTTGCCAGCGCCGGTAAAAGCGTAGCTTTGCTGGAAGCGGACGAAAACAGGCCACTCAGCCGCTGGAGAGACAACGCGCTGCGGAGCAATACATGGGATCCTGCATGTGAAATATTCATTGCCGACGAGATGACTCTTCTTGAGGAGGCGTATGAACATGCAGAGCGTCGCAATTTCGACTACGCCTTGGCCGACACCCATGGTGGCTCCAGCGAATTGAACAACACAATTATTGCGAGCTCGAATTTCCTGCTTATTCCCACCATGTTAACACCGCTGGATGTCGATGAAGCGCTCGCGACCTATCGCTATGTTATTGAGTTGTTGATAAGCGAAAAAATTACGATTCCGACAGCGGTGCTCATTCAGCGCATGCCGGTTGGACGCCTCACGACGTCGCAACGCGCGATGTCGGATATGCTGGAAAGTCTTCCGGTTCTTGCCGCACCATTGTATGAGAGAGATGCTTTCGCAGCGATGAAGGAGCGCGGCATGCTCCATTTGACGCTCCGCACTTTGGAGGCCGATCCGACGATGCGCTTGATTGAACGCAATATTCGGACCGCAATGCAAGAACTTCTGGATCTTTCCAGACTTGTTGTACAGGTTCTGGAGGGTTGACTATGGGAATTCGCAAACCCGTGTTGTCCCCCTCCGAAGCGAGACGCCTTGCTGCTTCGAGGATCATTGACGGCGATCCCGGCAAAGCAATTCTGCCTGTCGTTTCCTTCGTGAACAATACTGATGCGGACCATCGTGGAAATACATTGCAGGGCACAACATCCCAAAACACGCTTCGGACGCGCTCCCCAAAGCGGCTTGCGTCAACTAACAGTGCGGCTGATTTTGGCGGGGGCGGGAAAATACAAATATTCTTGTCGGCTTTCGTGCCGGCACAGGGGGTATCGCCAATATTCGACAGGTTGAGGCAGCAATATTCTCTGAAAAAGTCACTACAGATGATTATGTGGCGCGCGCTGCGAGACTACGAAGGACTCCTTGCCAACGGATCCTTTCGTGTCACCGCGAAAAGCTATCCAGTGCTTGGCAACGAGGTGGAACAATCTGTGCTCGTTTGCACCTCGCACATGGTTCCCATACCGCTGGTTCGAGTAGCCCGCACTTATTTTGATCCCCTGGGCCTTGAGACAGGGCGCTCGTTCGGCCGAAAGCTTGCGACAGCGGCACTGGCACATTTTTTCAGTCAGGAGAGTAGGACGGACCATTGATCCTCCTCTCCTGAATGGCTTCAGGCTGCCATCGCTCCGCCTTGGGAAACTTCCACATCCGCGTCGAACATGTACCCTGCACCCCGAACCGTTTTCACCAGCGAAGGATTAGCAGGGTTTGTCTCCAACTTCCGGCGCAGCCGCAATATGAGAACGTCGATGCTACGGTCGTATACCTCTTCCTCTCGCACGCGACACGCGAGCAATAGCTGCTCTCTGGACAAAACATCCCGTGGCTTTTCCAAGAAAGCGACAAGAAGATTGAATTCTCCCGAAGTCAGCTTGATCTCGAGATGGTTCGAAGACGTTAAACGGCGTTGTTTCAGATTGAGCGTCCATCCATTGAAGTAGAAGCATCGCCGGTCTTTACAGCGGTGATTGCCATTATGACTGCGCAACGCAGCACGGATGCGGGCAAGGAACTCCCGCGTTCCAAATGGCTTGGCTATGAAGTCTGTTGCACCAAGCTCCAGAGCGACAACTTTGTCGGCTTCGTCAAGCCTGTCCCCACTAATGATGATGATCGGGATATCGCAGCTTGCGGAGAGTTTTCTAACGAGTTCCAATCCATCCTCACGGCCAAGATTAAGATCGATGATGACAATATCGACCATGTCGGAATTCAGAATGCGGTTGAAGTGATTGCTGTCACCAACTGCCGTCACCCTAAAGGCATGCATCTTGAGAAAGTCAATGATAAAGTGACGCATCGCGGCGTCGTCATCTATGATAAGAACGTGTTTCAATAGATCACCTTTCAATGAAGTTTCCAGGGTGCTGCAATTATTGTTGAAGAATTGCTCCCGCACCTATTGCCATCTCATTTATGATCATTAATGCTTGCTAGACGACCCTCCCTGCCTTTATTCGCGGTAAATTCCTGGTCTTTCATGGCGAAATAACGGCAGTGGCATTAGCCTTTCGTCGCATGGAACCATCGTCAACATCCTAATGAGGTTCCGTACTCGTAGACGGAGACCACCGGCCTCTCTCAACAAATTCGTTTCTTTAGCATTGCTTAGCTTCAGTGCTGCACAAGAAGATCGGCTACGGTTTCTCCTCGCCTGCGCGCATCAGCTGCCAGCCATATCTCTCCGACTTCAAACGTGTCGTTGTGCGAACGAAAGGGCACGATGACATCAATGACAGCCGAGAGCATATCCATCAGCGTGCGATCTTCCAAAGCCGCGCCCTGCGGGCTAGCCTTGACCAGCGAAAACAATTTCTTGAACCCTTGAACGGGATTTGCACCATGAATTGTCGAAATCGAACCTGGATGTCCTGAAACAACTTCACTCAGATAAGCCCAGGCTGCGTCATCACGCATCTCTCCGAGCAAAATCCTGTCCGGTCGCATCCGCAGGCTTGCCTGCAAGAGGTGCTCGGCAGTAATCGCTCCTAGCCCTGCACCGTTTTTGGAATAAAGCAGCCGCACGTGATTTTCGTGAGGGATTGTTAGTTCAAGAGTATCTTCAATGGTGATCAACCTTTCATGGGGAGGAATAGCTCCGATCAACGTCTTACTCATCGTCGTCTTCCCACTGCCCGTCGGTCCGCAAAGCAGTATAGTAAGCCGACCTGTTACGCATTCATGCAGAAAGGCTTCCAGATCTCCCGTATCGTAGTGAGACAAAATCTTTTGATCTTTATGCTGCTGACCAAGCGTGCGCGTATGCCACTGGTTCCAACGCGAGACGTCATAGCGTGACGAAACCTCATTCAAGGCCGAAACCCGCGAGCCTGGGCGACGTATCGTTAAACTCAGAGTTCCGGACGGAACCGTCGGCGGCAGGCATATCTGTAGCCGTTCGCCATTGGGAAGTTCGGTAGAACACAGGGGATTCCTTGGCCCCACGTCTTGCTTGCGTAATGCACCGGCCAAAATGGCGATATCCTCAAGGTCATCGTAAGTGAGAGCAAGGGGATGCTTGGCAAATACTCCCGACTGGCGCACGAAGGCTTCTCCGGGTCGATTGATCGCAACCTCTTCCGTTAAGGGGTCGTCAAGCCATTCCAAAACCGGGCTCAGGAGAAAGCGTAATTGTGGGTCTGCCTCAGTGTGCATTCTGGTCTCCAGTTCACTTGCGGTTAAGACGGTGTGAAGGCAGGTGCTCAGGCCGTGCATTTGCCACGCCTCCAATCACTCGCAGCTGATATATGCTTGAGAAATCCAGGTCCCGTGCGACGAATATGGATACGGTGTCGCCTTGGTTCTTCTTTAAGGTCGAAGGAATGTTAATAGTGGACTTCAGCGCAGTGTTGGCGACTTGCTCACCATTGTTTTGAAAGTTATTGAAACTCGTGCCATCGCCGGAATGGGTTGCGAGGCTGGTTGAAGCTTGGAACGCACCTTCCACCAGGCTTAGCAGAATTGCGCCGCCAAACCGCTGCCAGAAATGATTATCGACCTTGCCAGGTAAGCCTGCGCGGCCAAGCTCGTCCGTACCCGGCGAGGAAAGTGTGATGACTGCATGTCCTGGCGTTTCAGCGCGGGTCCATAGCACGAAAACGCGCTCATCACCCTGCTGCAGGCCGCGTTGAATTTCTCCCACAACAGTCGTGCCGCGGTCAATAAGGACCACATTGCCGGTTGCTCCACGAATGTCCTGGGGCAACACGCATTTAACATAGCCGGCCAGATTGGTATCAATTGCTGTCTGAAGAATGCAGGGTATGATGTTTCCCTGCGTTATCAGGAAATCCGGATGAGGCAAACGCGCGGCCTGACTTGGCTGCAATACAGTCGGCTTCATGCGGATTGAAAGATCGTTTTCAGCAGGAGGCTCTTCCTCCCGTATGTCAGCCCCTGCCCTGTCACGCCCATGCTCGTCTTCAGAAGAAGTATTGCTCACACTGTTCTGCTCGCCCCCGCTATAAGCAAATATCGGCGTTTCCTCTGGACGCACCTCATGGCGTTCTTGGGCGCGCGGAGCAGGCAACACATCGTTTGTCTGTTGTGGAGGCGGTGGGGTGACAGTCTTATAGGGCACATCGATCGGCGCGGGGCGAAATGGCTTTGTGTTGGCATCGATCATGCTCTCTCGAGAGGAGGCATCAGTCTTCTTTTTCGAGTATGCGCCAAGCCAGATGAGCGCGAAGGATATTAACAGGACCGCAGTCGCAACGAGGAGTTTCTGAGACCCGGAGAGACGCTTCCGATGGGGATCGGAGACAATCGATCCAGATGCATCTACGTCGTGTGGCGGTTGCACATCCATCATCGCGCCTCCTTGAAGACGCGAGCAACGTCAGGCCTGACTGTACCGGTGCCCGACTTGCGCCCGATCGGATCATATGCCGTGTTCCAGATGCACAGCACCGTGTGGCCGTCTCGCAGGCGCCAACCGCGTGAAACGGATGCGATTTCCACATAGTCGCCCTTTACGGCGTAGTTTGCTACGGCTTCCTTTCCGTCCGGGTTGACAGAATAGATCGACGGTATGCGGGTATTGCCCGGAAAGCGGAACACGGTGCTGAACCCGTTATCGAAAACCTCCAGCGGCAGCAGGGAGTGATCACCCTGTGCAACATAATGCCAGTTGCTTGTTTGGGAAGCTTCCGTGCCGAATGGCCGGTTCAACAAACTCTGCGCGCTCTGTTGATATTGCTCTTGCGCCTTCATGCGGTCGGATGCCGCTTTCTGTTCGGCTTGCCTTCGCTGTGCCGCAGCAACGTCGGAGGGATAGGCAAACTGCACACTGTAGTAAAGATCCGCCTGATCCTTATCCAGGCGCGCCATTGTTCGGCTCGAAATACTGAAAACATAACGTCGGCTTCCCGCCTCTCCCGCAGTCAGGACAATAACAGGCTGCGGCGACAGCACCTTGCTCGCCTTGAAGAAAAGATAGTTTCCACGCGGCAGCGCTGCCAGATCCTTGCTATCCGACACCGCTACGGCAGTAACGGTTTCATTGGCTGCAAAAGTCACGACCAGTGTCGCTCCGACTGCCGTGGACAGGCGCACGACCTGATCGGGACTATAGGCCAGAGATCGCATGCGCGGATCAAGTCTGCCTGCTGTGGGGGTGTCTTCCGCATAAGCACTGGCCGACAAAACGATGAGAAACCACCAGAATATGGTAAAAATCTTGGAGATCATGGTTGACTACGTCCCGTGTTCGAAACTGTATCCTCCGAGGCCTGATAGGATGTGACCATCAAGCCACCCGGATTGGTCAGCCTCATTCGTCCTGGAAGACTGGTTGTCTTTTCGTAGCGTATCGTTGCAGTCCAGGTTGTGATGATTGATGCCTTGCCATCAAAAACCAGGGTTCGCTTGTAGCGGATCTGCTGAACGCCCGATATGATGTCGGTGGAGGCGATGTGCTCGACCTCGGCCTTACCGCGTTTTCCGATCGTCACTTGCGGCGAAGCCGGATTGGGATAGTTGAAAAATTGTTGATATTCCTGCCGCACGTTTGGCGCGCTGAGTGCAGACACGAGATCGTAGGAGTACTGTGCGGTATCCACCGTGAAGCTCTCACGCAAGCGGACATATTCCCAGAGCGATGCGTTCACGACTGCCTGCTCCTGAGTAGCAGGCAACTGGGAAACCGAAACCTCACTGTCAATCGTTCCGTCTGGCCGCACCCACAGGTAAACCGGAACAAGCCTTGAAAGGGGAACCATAACAGAAATCGTGACAGCCTGTGCGACGTTCCCTAAAATCGCCAGGCAAGCAATGGCGACAAAAACCTTGGAAATACGTCTGGCTGATTTGGCGCGCGCAGTTTGAAAGGCCTCAACTTGCTTATAGTGTTCAGCCAGGG
Organism: Rhizobium sp. rho-13.1; assembly: GCF_007000305.1. Taxonomy (NCBI): domain Bacteria; kingdom Pseudomonadati; phylum Pseudomonadota; class Alphaproteobacteria; order Hyphomicrobiales; family Rhizobiaceae; genus Rhizobium; species Rhizobium sp. rho-13.1. The sequence continues at coordinate 15,360 of NZ_SCFL01000028.1, forward strand.
ACTCGCGTTGTACCAGAAGCGCGTATTCGGCATCTTTCATGGTGTAATTCCCGCATCGGTAGGCTTGAGATCAGCGGGAGAGGGTTGCCATCGCCCTGTGTTCAAAGAAAAGATCGGCCCGCTGCACGATGCCAGTTTGTCGTTTGTCTGACATGAAGCCAGACAAAGGCTTAATATCACTAGGAAATACTTCATCGACTCCCTCCATTGGCGGATCGTGGATTTGCTGTGACTCGATTGGTTTGCGTAATACGGCGACTGAGGCTGTTTGCGCTCTGTCCACCGCCGCTCCAGTAGCTACCGCCAATATTCCCCGCGATTGCAGGAAGGGCCAGAATAAGGGCGTTGCCCGTTAGAAAGAACATGTCCAGCTCGTAAAGACCAATGATCTTTGCGGCAGTGGTCCCGGCGGTGATGACTACGGTCAGGATTAGCGCCAGCCCGCCAGCTTCTGTTAGAATTACGATTGTTGCGACGATGTTCAGCAGAAGAAGAAGTATTCCGTAAGTGATGAGTTGGCCGATCCATTTTGCCGCAATATCCCGTGTGCGATCAAAAAGATAACCGACGAGCACCAGCGGCCCGATCGCGAGAAGAACCTTGGTAAGGATCCCCACGGCATCGTAGGTGCCGAACGCTACCCAGAGTGTTCCATAAAAAATCCACTGTGCGCCCTGGAATGCCAGAATGTCCTGCTCGTTCTGTGGGCCTATTTCCGATGCGATTTTCTGGAAGGCCGCCTGTGCTATGGCGAATACTCCATCCAGCTGCGCGGGAATTGTCTCCAAAGGCAGGTCGGATGCACTAAATTTTTCAACGAATTGTGGAATTGTATCTTCGAAAAATGCAGCCACGTATTGGTGATAATCTGCTTGCTTGAGAACAAGGGACACCACTATCGAAACCATGATGACACGGGTGATGCCGTTGCGCGCATCAATCTCGCCACGTATCACCAGAACGCCTTGAACCATGATCCAAAGCGTGACGCAGGCTAACAGAGGAGCACTGACCGCGTTTTGTATGTCATCCAGCAAGGTGTTAAGCCCCACAGTGAACGCTGTGTCGAATACTGTGTGTATCGCAGTGAATGGAGCAGGAATGCTCAAAGAAACATTCACAGCCATCTTTCCCTCCTGTCGTTCTGAGAGAGCATCGGACCGAAAACCGATTCCAACTTTTCGGTCCGATGCTGAAGAATGCTTTTTGCTTGGAGTCAGGGTCAGAGTGAGCCAAATGAACTCTGAAGGTCATGGTTAGCTCGCCATGATTTTAATAAAGAGGCGAGAAAATCCGCGCAGTTTTTTGGTGTTCGTCTCGCTGAACAGCAGCTTCTTCGGCTTCGTGAAGGCCAGACTGCGCAGTCGTCATCGTCAGGAGGTTCGTGGCCTGAACATTCTGAATAATTGCATCGTGTATGTGCTTGAGAAGCAACCCGTTTAAAACCGTCGCTTGCATGATGTTGCGTGACCGGGAAAGCTGGCCGGCGGTCTTGCTGTTGGCATCCAGCCGCTTGTCCATCGCATCGAGATTTTCGGCGGCTACGCCGATGGCATTTGCCGCACCGGTGATTTGCTCACGCAGCAGGTCGGCCTCTGCATCACTGCCCGACACCTGCCGGTCGTTATCCGATGTAATCGCGCGCGCAACATCCGAGTTAGTTCCATTGGCAGAAAACATCTGCTCTTCGAGCATATTTGTCGAAGGATACTGATTTTTTTGATCAAGGGCACTCATCAAGCCCACAACGCCAAAAGCAGACGTCAAGACCGTGACCATGGTGATCATTTGTTCAAGATTGGAGGCCGTAGACAATGCGGTTGCTAGAGTTTCACTCTCGGTTACCGGATCGCTGACAACAAACTGAGCCTTGGTGGGAGTGGATATCAGCAGAGACGCGACAAGAACTGTTAAGCCAAATTGTGCAGTTTTCATAACATGTATCCTTTCGTCACCACATCTCACGCCGATGCCAATCTGGAAAAGCGCGATGGATGGATTTGATGCCTTGGACCTCTCACTGCATCGTTGTTGGTGTGCAGTGCCCGAACGGCCGGGCGTTTATATCGGTTTGTTTGCATCTCCCGGACGAGTGTCTCGACCCGGACGATGCCAAAGGAATGCAACCGATGTGACAGCGGTTGACGGAGGCCGTGAAACGTGTTTCAGCCATGACCGGACACTCTTAATCGCCTGCTTCATGGTAGCGGTCCATAAATGTCTCGAGCCATGCTGAAGGATCCTCTCCGCAAGTCTTGCGAAGCTGATCCACAAACCGGACCGTATTGGCGCGCCCAGACAGAACGGCGACAAATTCACGAATATCGCGGAGATCGAACTCGCAAATGACACTGCCACTCTCTCGCTTCAGGAGAAATTTGCGGCTGCCGATCGCCATATCCTCACGCACAGCCTGGAATTCTCTTTCGGTACATTTCAGACCGTCGATATACGCAGATCGGTCGGCGGTGGGCGAAGGGTAGAAAATCTTCGTCATGCATTGTGCCACAAGACTGGCACCAAGACTGGATTCCAGCACGTGTTCCGGCTGTTGTGTCGCAAGGATCAACAGCCCATTGTTCTTGCGCACTGTGAGCAGGAACTTGTCGATGACCGAGGAGAATTTGGGGTTAAGCAAGTAGGCGCGGAATTCATCGCAACTCATCACAAATCGACGACCATCGACAACTTCCCCGATCCGGTGAAGAAGGTAAGCAGCAGCCGGCGCGCATACGTCCTCGTATTCCAGAAGATGTGTCATATCGAACCCTGTGATAGAGGGATCCAACTTGACGTCGTCGGTTTCACCGTCGAAGGCCCATCCGAGCGCGTTGTTCCGGCACCAGCGTTGCAGGCGCGCGCCGGCCCCTTCTGAAGGTCCATGCAGAAGAAACTCTCGCAGACCAGCAAGTGATCTCATCTGTGGCTCGTATGACATCTGCCGTCTTATCCCGCGCTCCAGAAGTCGGTTTTCCTCCGGAGTGATGCTGCCGCGCCCATCGCTTTCGATCAGGGCCACGATCCATTGCCGCAAAAAGTCCCGGGACATCGGCGTATTGGAAAGACCGCGCAAAGGTGCCAAGCCACTTGGAACACCTCTCCTGAGAGCAAGGTAGGTTCCGCCTGTCGCTCGCACCAACAATTCACCGCCTCGATCCTTGTCAAAGAACACCACGGTTCCACTGCGGCTGACCATGCTTTGCTCCAGCATTGCAAGCAGGAAAGTCATGAGCGTGGTCTTGCCGCGGCCTATCGGCCCGAATATCGCGGTCATACCGACATCATGCTCGTGCGGAATATAATCGAAAGCGGTTCCACCGTTTGTGCGGAAGCGGGCTATTGCATCCCCCCAGTGGCCGGATGATGAGCCTTCAGGGAAGTTCTCGAATGACACCAAACCGGCAAAATTGTGCGACGTGATTGCCCCTGGACGTGTGCGCCATCTCATATTCCCTGGAAGCTGCGACCAATAGGCCGCTTCCATGCCGATTCCTTCCTGGACGATGACGGCACCGGCGTCGGCCAGGCGAGTACGGGCTTTCGCTCCGCAATTTGCCAGTTGGTTGAGATCTTCGCCATAGACGCAAAGGCTCAGGTGATGAGAACCCATCACGAATTCACCGCTGGCCAAGGCATCTTCTGCCTCGCCCAGCGCGCTGACCTGCGTCACAGCCTTGTCGCCGGCGCTTTGCATCTGGCTGGATTTCAGGCTCAGTTTGGCGTGGGCCTGGGCGCGCGTGAGAAAAGAAAAGCTCTGGCTCAGGACAAGCGGGAAGTCCGATGATAGCAATGTATTGAGCATGCCCGGTCGGGTTTTTGCAGGATATTCCCGAAAGGAGAAGATGGAGCCGACATACCGGTCCTTAGGCGTCCTTATTTCGATAGCGCGTTTGCCGCAGATGACGCGATCCGTATAGATGGATGCGCCAAGCGATCCGCTGACCAGTGGTACCTTGGCAAATCGGCAGGTCATGATCAGCCGCAATGCTTCGCCAACCTCGCTAAACAGGACTTCATTTTTCTCCCTGATCCCGAGTCGCCGCAGGCCATACATTTCGAGAGCACCGGATACCACATGCCACACGTCCTCAATGTGGCGCATCTGGTTTGCAAGATCGCTCTCCTTTTTTTTGTGAAATCTGGCAAACCTGCCCCTGACGTTGCCGAGTGCCGTGCGCGGATGGATCATAAGAGCGAGGAAATGATCGTTTCGATAGAGATTACCCGAAAGCACACGCTCTTCGAAAGCATGATCAAGACGCGCTGCAAAGACACTCCGAAAATTCCGTGGAGGCGGGGGCCTCACATCGCTATGACGTACGAGATGGGCATAGATCGACACATTGTCATCCGCAATGTTGCGGAAAAGCGTATTGAAAGCGCGTGCGCGCGCATTGCGCGTTTCATTGTCTTCCAGCTCAAAGGCAAGACCGCTGACATGCGCCATCGTCATAATCGATCCGTCTGCGAGAAGCACGACATTGTCATTGAGATGACCGACATAAGGCAGATAGACTTCGCCAGATCTCTCAGCTGTACCACTATTGCCAAGCATCAGGCTATTCCTCTTCCCCGCTTTGGTACCTTGATTGGATTGGGGCTAACACTGGCTCCTCCCCAAGTCGCTCCATCGACACTCCTGCCCGCCGTCTGCAAGAACAGCAAAACAACGCTGGCGGCATTGTAGTCACGCTCGACAATAAGCCGCGCGGCGAGCCACAACGGAATAAGGATCATTTCGTAAAGCGGGTTCTGCACTATGACGATGACAAACCCCGCCATCATCATGAACAATCCGGCCATTGTAAGCGGGACGCCTAGAAACAGCGCTGGCCGCGTAGCTGCCAGATAGAGAGTTGATTCCTCTAAACGTTCTCTCATCAGCCGCCACCTCCCGTAAGCGTCTGCCCCAGAAAACTGGCCCCAAACATGATCACGATGCCTCCGACAACGCCGGCGACCAGACCGAGCGAGGCACGGCCGAACATCCAGGACACACCGATGGCAACAATCCCGAGTACCGCGAGCGACTGTCCAAAAGGACCAAGGATAAACGTACATATGTTGTTTACCATAGCCGTCGGGTCAGTCCCCCCCGAAGCCTGTGCCGCAGCCGGTCTAGATAAGACGGCGCTTATTGCGACGGTCGTGACAACGGCTCGGGCACAGGTAGCGACATGCCGCACTGCCCGTTGCACAGCGCAAAAAAACTTTGATTGTTGTCTGTCGTCCAATGCATGCATCATGCACCTCCATCCTTTAAGTCGAGCAAGATCTGGTTTTTATGTTCAGAAACAGGCGGATCAGAACCACGAAGATCGGGCGGTACGGATGGCAGACGCTGCTGATCGTAGGTTTCCCAAACGTTCCACGTCTCTTCCATCCTATCGTCACCATTTTCGTTTTTTGAAACGTCACTCAATGCTGGAACAAGTTGTTGGGCTGCAACTTCAACCCTGCGTACATACCCGTTTGCAAACCCATCTTGCGGATCGCCGGTGTTGTACATCGAGAGCGCTTGACGGAGAGATTGTTGCCTTTCCTTGGTCGTCGTGCCTCCACGGTAACTCTTGACGAGAATCCTGGCTGCAGCTGATAAGGACGGGCATGGCTCAAAGGCTTCTCCGATTGACAGGCGCAAGGTCGAGAAATTCGCTGAGTTGATTTGCATTAATCCGACATCAATGGAATGACCCGCCTGAAGTCGATCGCTGGCGCTGCGAATGGCTCGCGCCTGCTCATTCCAGTGAAGGGTCTCGCCCGTCGTGTTGTCGTGCATGGCGAGCGGATCCAGCTGGCTTTCAACTTTAGCAATTGCCGCAAGCGTAGAAGACGCGACAGATGGCCCGCACTCTTGGGCGTAGCGGTCAAATGTCATCAAAGAAAGGGGAGCCGCCGCTGCGGGCTGAATCATCAATGCCCACAAAACCGTGGAGAAGCCGCCTGTTGTTTTCAACATGCACAATATCCTCGCATCCGTTACCGCCGTTGCGCCTTGTTGAAAGGAACAACTACATCTGACGAGATTGATTGTGCGAGTAGCCTGTTACGTTTCGATTTTGAAACACTGACTTCATGTTTCAATTGAAAGACGAGCGCAATGCAATGGAGTTTGACTTGATGTTTATCGTAAACCAAAGGTTGTTTTAATTGTAAAAGCGCTCAATGATCAGAACCAATGTGCCCATTTAAGGCGACCTATAGGAGATGATGCGCCATGGCTGCCTTTCAAGATTCCGCCGGGCGTCGCGGCAATGGTCGACAATATCTCGGTAGGATTCGAAAATCTCGTTCGAGAGCCCGTTCTGGCGCATCAGCTGGCAGAGGTTTTCGACCGGGTTCAACTCAGGCGACTTTGACGGCAGGGGCAGGATCGTGATATTTTCAGGAACCACGAGATTGTTGGACATTTGCTATCCCGCCTCATTCATGATGATGGTGGCGTGCGCGTCGTAAGCGATATGACGGGAGATTTAGGGACGTCATCCTCTGCCTACCTTGATCGCTTGTCGCGAGACCTCAAGCACAGCGCGAAAGTGCTGAAGCTGTTGCACTTTCATGAAATCGAACTCTGGAGTAACCGGTGTTTTACCCCCACATTGTCGTCAAACGCCTGATGTGTGATCGACAGACCATGGACGAGCGACAAGGAGTTTCTCTATGGAGTCTACGTTGAAGGTCGTCACAACGCGACGGAGCAGGGGTGAGGCGCATAGCATCGCCAATGGCCGGATGAGGTCAAGGCACGGATCGTTTCAGAGAGCTTGCGACCAGGCGCAACGGTGAATGAAGTAGCAGGACGCTACGGCCTGAAGGCCAACCACCTGTCGTCCTGGCGCACGCTGGCGCGGCAGGGCAAGTTGTTGTTGCCAGAGCCGGAAAACGCGGTCGAGTTTTCGGCGATCGTCATCGAGACGCCAGCGCCAAAGCAGCCGACGGTCAAGGCCGCCACGCGCGCCGAGATCGTCCTGGGTCCAGTCACCATTCGTCTTGTGGATGGTGCGTCTGCTGGCCGGATATCTGCCATCGCCCGAGCTCTGGCGGCGGCGACATGATCTTTACGTCGAACCGTGTCAGGATCATGGTAGCGACCAAGCCCGTAGATTTCCGCAAGGGCCATGACGGCTTGGCGGCGCTGGTGAAGAACGAACTGCACAACGACCCGTTCACCGGAACGGTTTTCGTGTTCCGGTCTCGCAAGGCGGACCAAGCTGATCTACTGGGATGGCTCAGGAATCGTCATGGCCTAAAAAGCACTTATCTGTTGCCGGTGAACCCGTAGTGTCTCGACAGCAGCAGCGCGAGCACGAACAAGATCGCGCATAGCTTCATGGCTTTCGTCGGGGACCCACACCGCCGTTAGCTCGCCGGCTCTTAATAGCCGGGCGAGCGCGAGTGAATCTCGACGGTTCGTCTTCACACGGTCGCCGGGCTTCCTCGGGATCAACGACGGGGCTACAACAATACATTCATGGCCAAGCGACCGGATCAGCCGATGTAGACCATAGCCCGTCGGGCCTGCCTCATAACAGAAATGCACGCGATCAAACTTTGCGGTTATTCGCTGGATTACGCGGCGCATGCTGGCAGGTCACGTCGCCTCAACCTCACCGAAATACCGAACCTCTCCGTCCCGGCCAGATTCGGCAACAGAAATAGCATTCTTCAGCTTTGCGACGTCGATTCCAACAAAAGCTTCTCTATAATCTGCCACGGCTCGTCCTCCTGTGATGAGGATCGGCTCGGTCTGTCCGAGCAACCGTGAGCGTCCGGTGAGCCGGTTTTGGTTAGGTGCGGAATTAGCTCAAGTTACGACACAGATGATTCATTTGTGACGTAACAGGGTATGAATGGCCAAGGTTGAGATCCTGACGGGTGCCGAGCGACAACGTCGTTGGTCGACAGAACTGAAGCTTTCGATATTGCAAGAAGCGTTCAGCGCGGATGGGAGCGTTTCCGATGTAGCGCGCCGGCACGACGTTCTTCCGCAACAGATATACGCGTGGCGAAAGAAGTTCTCGCCACCCGACTTGAAGTCTCCAGAGACCGTATCGTTCATCCCGGTTTCTCTTATCGGAGCGTCGGAGAGCCCCAGCGATGGTTCCACGAGGAGCAGTGTGCGGTCGAGGCGCAAAGACGTTGAAATCGTCCTGAGGAATGGCCGCTTACTGAGAATTGCAGCGGACATGGATCGCGAGGTGCTATCGTCGCTTGTCGCTTGTGTGGAGGCGGCATGATCGGGCCTTCTGGGAATGTGCGGGTCTATTTGGCCTGCGGAGTGACGGACATGCGGCGTGGCATTGATGGACTGTCGGCGCTCGTTGAGACGGCTATCAAAGAGGCGCCGGGCTCCGGCGCAATTTTCGGCTTCCGCGGAAAACGCGCCGACCGGATCAAACTTCTGTGGTGGGACGGCCAAGGGTTCTGCCTGTTTTACAACGATCGGCGTTCATACTACACCTCTTTCCTCGTCAGTTGATGTTCTTGGCTCTGTTTGCGTTTGTTGATACGCAGCAGCGCGATCTTCGAGTATTCCATCGGCTGCATTGCTTTTGCGGCAGGTCTCCATCGGCGATTTCGTACAGG
>NZ_SCFL01000029.1:0-23012 GCF_007000305.1 Rhizobium sp. rho-13.1
ACCATCAAATCCTCAAACGTACTTTCGGGATCATTTGAATGAGGGGATTCCTGAGGCAGCAGCCGCCAGTTCGTCAGAACGGGTGCGGGCAGCTGCAATGGCTTTCTCAGCCGCTTCAGGACCATAGGCGAGGCCTTCGACCACCACCGTCTCGACGTCGGTGACGCCGATGAAGGCGAGAATCGACTTCAGGTACGGCGTGGCGTGGTTCAGCGCCTCGGCCGGGCCGGTCGAATAGATCCCGCCGGAGGCAAGCACGATATAAGCCTTTTTGCCGCTGGTCAGGCCAATCGGGCCGGTCTCGCCATATTTGAAGGTCAGGCCGGCACGGGCGATATTGTCGATCCAGCTCTTCAGTGACGAGTAGATGGAAAAATTGATCATACCGGTACCGATGATCAGCGTGTCGGCGGCAAGAAGCTCTTGGGTCAGCATGTCTGACGTCTTCGTCACTTCATTCTGCTCGGCTGTGCGGCCGTCGGCTGGCGTGCGAATGGCGGTTGTGAACACTTCGTCGATGTGCGGCAGCGCCGTCGCGGTCAAGTCGCGGTGCACAAGCGTTGCGCCGGGCGTCTGTGCCTTGAGCTTTTCGGCAAGTTCAGTGGCGATCTGGGTCGAGAGAGAATCGGAGCGTGGGCTGGATGTAAGGAGAAGGATGGAGGACATGAGGCATTTCCTTTTTCGATAGGCGGCGGTTCAGTCAGCAATCGATGCCGTTCCCCGAACAGATAGGCCAGCATGACTATCGAAAAAACTGTGATAATATGGATCGCAGTTATCGATGAAGTGGATGGATCGTGCTGCCTAACCCGACATTGGACCAATTGCAGGTATTTCTGGCTGTCGCCGAGGCTGGTAGCTTCTCAGCCGCCTCACGCTCCCTAAACCGCGCCCAGTCGGTGATTTCCTATACGATCGCCAATCTGGAGGCACAGCTTCAAGTCGGGCTGTTCGAACGCTCCGGCGCCCGCCAGGCGAAGTTGACCGATGCCGGTGCGGCCATGCTCGGGGATGCCCGCCGCATCCTCTCCGATTTGGAGGTCATGCGCGCCCGCGTCGGCAGTCTCAAGGAAGGGATCGAGGCCGAGGTCGCCGCGGCCATCAGCGTCATGGTGCCGACCGGCCTGATGGTCGAAGTGCTGCGGGAGTTCCGCGACCGTTATCCGTCCGTCTCTATGCGTCTCAATGTCGGCGAACTCGGAGCCGTCATGGAACTAGTCTCCAGCGGTCAATCGACGATTGGCATCGGCGGTGCGATCTTCAAGCAGGACGATTCGTTGGTAGTCGAGCGCATCGGCCATTCCTTCATGATGCCGGTCGCCGCTGCCAATCATCCGCTCGCCGCAATCGACCGGCCGTTGACGATCGCCGATGTCCGCGAAGAGGTGCAGCTTGTTGTCACCGATTCCACGGCGATGACCAAGGGTCGTGATTTCAACGTTTTGTCCTACCGGACCTGGCGCGTCAGCGACGTCGCCACCAAGCATCATCTGGTGCGGGGCGGCCTGGGCTGGGGCGGGTTGCCGGCGTCGCTGATCCGCGAGGACCTTTTGAGCGGCCGCCTGGTTCATCTCGACCTTGAAGCCTACGAGCAGGGCGAATACCCGATCTATGCGATCCACAAGCTTGCCCATCCGCCGGGTCCGGCGACCGTCTGGATGGTCGATGCGTTTCGCTCGCGGCTGACCACCTGCCCGAGCCGCATCGATTTCATGGAAGGCCGGATGCCCTTTGACAAGCCGGAAGACGCCATCGCCGCGGAATGAATGGACGCCATAGGCGCCCATCGGATGATTCGACGCTTGGCTTCTACAGCACCAGCCTGAAGGTGTGAAAACCGATGGCGATGACGCTGACATCTTCGATCTTGGCGCTTTTCAGGTCAGCGATGAGAACGGCGGTGCAAAAGTCGGCCACGGTGGTGGCGGGATAGTCCCACTTCGGCGGAGTAAATCTCGGCCACCTACTTAGCCTTCTGCGATGAGTGCAGTAGGGTCAGAGGATCTACACAGCGCAACCGAGGTTCGCCAACTGATGAGTAAACTTTTGCGGCCCGATCAACATTACCAATCCAAAAGTTCCATAAATCACCCTTACGCGCCAACTCCATGATATTGCTTGGAAAACGTCTCACTCTTAGCGCGAGGTTTTTTCCGTTGGATGGGAAACGTTTAGGCTTGTTTGTTCTGGCTCGGGGCTTCTCAGGTCGACTCCAGGCGAAATCGGCTTGGAATGAGCGTTGAGAGAAAGCAACTGCTCAAGGCGGGCTCGTGAAATGGCGGGCGCATGGAAACGCATTATGTATCTCTCAATTAACGAGCCTTGATCGTGTCCAACTCTTGTTAATGGCGCAACCACCCAGACCTTCAGTCCCCAGCGAATTGAGGGGCTTATCCAACCTTGCTATCTAGGTTGATTGCATCATCGCAACATGCAACTATTGATTTATGATCCCCCGGCGGTACATACTCAAGATGAAACGATATTTCTTCCACGTTCGGAACGGGCTAATCTTCTTCCAGGATTTGGAAGGAAGTATAGTTAAGGATCTTGAAGCGGCTATCGACGACGCGCAACGATCCGTAAAGGAGATCGTTGCGGATTGTAGCGCGTCTGGAAAACCTGTTGGCGGTCAGCAGTTTGAGATTGTCGATGAAGCTGGCATCGTTTGGGCTGTCATCCAGTTCAGGGCCTTCATCCCCCGGTCTGGTGCCGAGACCCTCGAATGGATCTGAACGGTGCATCGCCTACCAAGCCGATGAAACCTGGGCGCTTGACGCGATTTAACGTACCGCTCGGCTGCCTAGGGGAGCCTAATGCCGATCTTTTGGGCACGCCACATAGCTTGCAATAAGACCTTCGGTTCGCTTCGCGATACGTTCCCGGCTTACGAATTCCCGGAATTCAAGTGCTCTTGTATTTCCTTTCCGGCCTTAAAAAATGGCACCCATTTGTCATCGACAAAGACGGTTTCCCCGTTTCTCGGGTTGTGCCCGGATCTCGGCGGGCGGTGTCGCACGGAGAAGCTCCCGAACCCACGAAGCTCGACCCGGTTGCCCTTTTCCAGGGCCTCGGTAATTCCCTCGAGAATGATGTCGACGATCCGCTCGACGTCTCTGTTGTAGAGGTGGGGATTGCGCGCCGCGACGATTTGGACGAGTTCCGATCTTGTCATTGTTTGGCCTGTAAAATCTGGTGGCTGAACGAATGCTGGTTACTTGTCGGAAGCTGGCACGGCAACCGTGATTACGCAACGCTGCTCGCTTTTGGCCTTTGCGGCCGCTTCAGCACAGGTCGTGAGCGCTTGCTGATTGGCACGCACGAGAGCACTGGCATCGGCAATGCCACGCCATCCCTCGGGACTTGACGACTGCATCAGGGCGATCCCCGCATCCCAGCGATCGGCATTCATGACTGTGGCGGCAATCGCCTTGTCGATCGATCCTGGCAGCAAGCGCGGCCCAAGGGTGAGGAACACTCCGCCCATGACGATGCCGAGGGCCACGGCGCCGAGGAGCCAGCGATCCTGGGTCTGCCGGTCGCGGGCACTGCTGACGACCTCTCTGATGTCGGCCTCTACCCGCTGCAGACCGCGTTCCCGGTTCTCAAGTGTCCGAACGGCGTTAGCCGAGATGCGCTCAGCCGCAGTCTCGATCACCCGGGCATAGTGCTCGGGGCCGTTCTTCAAGGCTGGCGACTTCTGGATAGCCGTCAGGTGCTGCGCGACCAGGACCAGGCTCTCAACCATCTGGCCGATATCCACGCTATGGTCGGCCGGCTGCTGGAACGTCTCGAACCGTTCGAAGGCGGCCTCCACGCCCTTGCGGATGACCACCATTTCGCCACCGAGATCGCGGGCGAGCTTCTCCACGGTCCGGCGCAAGGCCTCGAAGGCTTCGGTCGCCTCATCGATTTCGGACGGCATCGCCCGCTCCTGATCGTCGGTGCTGTCAGTCATACGCACTCCTATCGTTCAAGCCCTTGGCTACGCCCGCGGGAAATCTGTCGGTCCATCTCGCGGGCAATAGTCTTTTCCTGGCGTATATTGCCGATGCCGAGCTCCTGGGCGCGGCTGCGCACGATAGCCTCCACCTGTGGATCCTTTTCGATCTGAGCAGATACCTGGCGCATTTGCCCCTCGACCTTGCCGCGGGCCTTGTCATGGGGCCAGCCGCGAAGGCCCTGGCGTTCCGTCTGTAGTTCCTGCCAGCGATTGATCAGCCGGTCGGCCCGAACGTTCGGATCGGCCTGCAGGGCCTTTTCCTTTTCCATACCGGCGATCAAATGACTGACGCGCTCGCGGCCGGTATATGCTCGCATATCTTTCAAGATATCCGGATCATATCGGGCGGCTGAGGCCATGAGTGCCGGTGACCCCGGCTGGGCCTGCTCCATCTGTCGGCCGGCTCCCTGCAGTTCCAATTTCTGGCTCGCAAGAATGGGCAGCCCCTGATCCTGCATCTTCGCTGCAGCGGTGAAGGCGCGGGCATACCGGTCGACCGCCTGCTCGAACTGCGACGGCCGCCGCCATGCCTCAGGCGATCGTGGAATATCTGGCCTGTCCAGCGGCTCACGCTCCCTGGCGGCAGCATTCAGCTTCAAGCCGGCAAAGATGCTGCGCTTCGAGCTCGCCGCCTGCGGAGGGCGCTCCTCCGCCGTTTTGGGACGATCTTGCAATGGCTGGGGTTGCGACGCTCCCCTGTGCCCGAGCTTCAAGCCAGCAAATGCGCTGCGACGCGGAGCCTGCTGGTGGTCGGAAACAGCCCGAGCGGGATCGCGTTCAGGACCGGCCTGCATTGGGGGTCGCACCTCATCAGAGGCACGCAGTGCCGACCGGTCCTGAACCTCCCGTGCCGGATGGTCCGCACGGGAAACCAGTTCTTGGACAAGCTTTGGGGCAGGAGCAAGATCAATCTCGCTTCTGATGCCAAAATGCTGCGCGACGCCACGGCGCTCGGCAAAGTCCCTGGTATAGTCGAGCGTGGTTTCCTTGGCGCCGGAGCGGCTGAGCCGGCTTTCCATCTGTCGATAGGCAAGTTCGCCGGCGCCAGCGACTTTCCACGAATTGCGCTCGGCAGTCGTGCCGTTTGGAAGGTGCACTGTCTGGGATCCGCGATGCTCAAGCCCGATCCTGTCTCCGATCTCCGGCTTCGCCTCAGCCATTGCCCGACCGAGATCGACGCCCCAGGTCGTGTGCTTCTCGCCTCGATCGTTTTCCAGCGTCACGAAATAGCTGTCGCGGTTACCGGCCTTGTGTTCGAAGGGCGCAACGCCATGCGCGACCAGACGACCTCCATTGCGATTGAACTCGTCCTGGCTCCCATAAAGCTGCACCCCGTCGCGATGGCGGGTCATGGCGACATAGGTCAGATGCCGGTCCATTGTCGCGGACGCCATGACGAACGCCCGGTCGACTGTCGCACCCTGGTTCTTGTGGATCGTCGTCGCATAGCCATGATCAAAACTTTGGTAAGAATTTGTGTCTATCCTTACCAAGCCAACTCCATCCCCTGGCGACAGTACACTGCCGTCGAGCTCCACATGTAGTGCGTCGGGCTCGACGGCCTTGACTGTCCCCAGCATGCCATTCTTCACATCGAGATCGCGATCGTTCTCCAGGAAGACCAGCCGGTCTCCCTCGGCAAAATCGCGCCGGCCATCATTGGTCTGATACGTGAAGGCCTGCAGCCGCTCCTGCTCCTGGGCGGAACCCTCTCGTTCCAGAAGATCGCCACCGTCGCGAACCTTGGCAAGCGCGCCGCGCGCCTGCAGCTCGCTTCGGATTGCCTCGTTGATGGCGCGAACATCGGCACGCCGATGCGCCATCGCCACACGGCTGCCGTCCGGCCGCTGCTCCCGATCGGCAAGATAGTCGCGAACGATCTCGGCGCGTGCCGCCTCGCGCGTCTCGCTGAACGAAACCTTGCTGTTGTCCCGATAGGTAGCCAGACCGTCCACTGTGCGATGAGTGGCAAAGGCAACCGAGGCCTCGCGCTGCTCATCGGAAAGATGCGCCGTCTCCAGGCGCCGGTCGCGATCTACCGATCCATCTTGGCCCACTCGATCTTGCCGGCCGTGTTGCCGATGAGACTTGTGCGGATCGCCATATCCTGCTTGTCTATTGCACGATCGACATGATGTCGGTCGACGCCATGGCTCCGTGCATGTTTCAAGACCTCCGCCCGGCAGGCCATGGCGTGCTCGACATCGACCATTTCGCGCGTCGAAAACCGCGGAAGGGCGATCTCCCCGTCGCCAAGTCAGTCCGCGTCGCTTGCAACTCGATGAGAACAGGCGGGTCCATCAAGGACGCAAACGCGTTTTGAAATGCTACCGGATCCTTGTTGATAGTTAATCAGGATCCCACGCGACTACTGCCTTGGCCAGCCCCGGCTTACCGGCCTTTAGCGGCTTCTTAGAAGGCGGCTAGGCATCGAGTTAGACTCGTGCGCGTGGGGATCGTGATTTTCGTCCTGACGCTCTCATCGGCCGTAACAGTGAAGGTTATGTTTTCGTTATCGCAAATTTCTCCATAAACTTTTTGGGCAGCGGTTGCTTCATCATCCGCCTCGACTAGCGCGGTGTAGGAGACCAGGAAATACGGCATTCATCATCCTTGAAACCTGCTTTGATGGATAAGCGTAGGCAGAATCGTGGGTCGCTACCGTCTGTATCTACTACCTCCCGAGCCGGCGAGAGCAATGGCTCGATCGCTGTCACAGCGGCGGGTGCTTGAAGACCATTTCCCTAATGCGCCAAACAAGACTGCACTGCGACACGGTCTCAATTTGCCCGTGAGGCGATCCCAAAACGTTCCAACATCTGCCTAAGCTGTGCATTCTGGTGCCTCAGTTGTTCCGCGAGGAGCCGCTTCAGGCGGAGGTTTTCGGCAGAAAGCAATGCCAAGTCATCGGAGTGGGTCTCGACTACGTCGACCGCCATCGCGACAGAAGGCGCTGCGATTGCATCCTTGGCAACAGACCTGCGACGTGTGTAACGACGCTTAAGCGCCTTTACTGTCTGGCGTGTCGGCTCACTGGCCGGCACCTTCACGACCTGACTATTATTTGGAACCGCATCTTGATGATTTCGCTCAATCTGGTCGGAATCGATTGCCGGCAACAGACTGTGCGTTTCTCCACCGACCTTGCTGACATCGGCGACTTCGATCTGCTTTTCCAGGTCGGTTGGCAGGTTCTCACAACTGATCGGGGTTTCCGAGTTGGCGTTGTGCAGAAACGGCAGGGTTGCCTCGGTATCTCTCACCAGAGCCGCGAAATCGGTGTTGCCCCAGATGGATTTCGGCTGTGTTTTTAGTCGCCGGCGTGCCGATTTGATTTCGACGACGAAACTGCGCTGCTGTGTTCTCATATTTTTCTCTGACTGTGGTCTACGTACTCAGGAGCGTTCGAAGCGCTTGAGCATTTCTCTGAGCTGGGCATTTTGAATACGTAGCTTTTGCGCCAGCAGATCCTTGAGGTGTTTGATGTCTTCATCCAGGCTTGTCGGGGTCTCAAAAAAAGGGTCCGCGGTCGAAGATGCGGCATTAATGGGCAAGTCCGCGATGGCACCAGGAATTTCATCTGGCGAGCCGACGCGGACTTTCGTTGCGGACTTCAACCTCGCCTGCCGAAGCTTCGGCGACTGTGCAGCAGCCTCTACCTCTAGCCGCTCTTCTAACAGATCGGAGTTGGACTGCGCTTTCTCCTTAGTCACCTCGGCCTTAGCTGTTTCGGGGTAGTCCAATTTCAGATCGGGCGTCTCAGGAACGATTTCGTTCTCAATCGCCGCCAGCGCCGGTGCTAGGTCTTCATGCTTGCCCTCGTTCACTTGCACGGTTCCAGAGATTGCCTCCTGGGACGAGAGCAGGATAGTCGCAGTTGGCCGCAGTTCTATTTCGACAAGCTTTTGAGCGCTGTCAGGCGCGCCTGCTTCGTTTGCTGTCTCGGAGGATTTTTGCCGAGACAGCAGCTGCGCTAGATATTTCCAAGGTGGTTTCATAGGACTTCTTTCTGAGCCGCAGATGTGACAATTCTGACAGCTCCGTCCCGGCTCGAAATCGAGCCAAGATATTTTAAAAGCTAAGATATTTGATGGTTACGGAGATAGATTGCGCGAACAGCGAGCAAAGTTGAAGCGAGATCAAACGCCGAGGCGCTTGCGCAGATCAGCATTTTCAGCGCGCAACTTTTCGGCCAAGGCGTGACGAAGTTTCTTGTTGTCTTCCTCAAGCTGAAGAAGATCAGCCATGTCATCACTAGCGGTGAGAGGTGCTGGCGGTGTTGCCGGCTGCCTGACAGGCTTGGGATTTGCTGGACCCTTGGCCTCTGTCTTCGTCGTCGCAGCGGATACGGTAGTTGTCCCGCGCACTGGTCCGCCTTCAGCCTTGCCAATCCGCATCTGGCGGACCTTCGGTGTCTTTGCAGCTGTAGCGGCTTCAATTTCGGCCTTAGAACGACGAGGCGCGCGCTGTTTTTTAGATTTAGGCGCTTCTGGCGGAGCATCCGGTGCTACAACATCAATCTGCGCGCCTGTTTCGGTTTCGTCAGTCATTGCTATCTCCATGAGCGGGTGAGATTCTTTTCGACTTCAGAACGGCTGGTGTCAACAGAACTGCACTTCATTACCGTCTGTTTCAATCAATGAGGCAGAAATCTAGCGAAATTTCGCATCTGCAGAATTGCTTCACAAGGGGTGGTAGGCCGCGATTGCATCCTGGCTTAAGGGACATCTTGCTTCTTTAGGTAGGTTTGATGGATTGGATTAATCGTGAACCTCCGCGGCTCGGTTGTCCAGATTTTGCAGATGAATTCGTATGGCGTAAGGCCTCGAAGGGCCTTTAGTCGTCGGCCAAAGTTGTAGGCATCGATGAAGTCCATGAGATGATGACGTAGCTGATCGTGGTTGTCGTAGTGGAAGCGTTTCATCCTTGATGGTACGGTTCATCCGCTCGACTTGGCCGTTGGTCCATGGATGTCGAGGTTTGGTCAGCCGATGTTCTATTTCGAGATCAGCACAGGCCAACTCGAACGGATGGCAGCGAAATGGCAGATTGTCCCGGCGCATGGCGTTGATATCTTCAGGCGTCCAGCCATCATCGGTTGGGTCTAGACGTGCCCGTCTGATTAAGGCTCTATAGCCAGTGGATTACTGCCAGGCCATCCGGCCTCCGGTCTCGATTTCGGTGATGTGGCGATCGCGTATCAATGGTTCTAACGCTGATTAGGAGCTTTGAACTGCCGTCTTGGGCGGCGGAATAATGACCTCCACAGTCTCGCCAAAGCATGTTGCCATAAGATCGCGGGTTGACGATTAGGCACATCGTAATGGCCATGTCAGAGTACTTCCGCTGACCACCTCGAGAAGGGCCGCTGTTGGGACAACATGCCTGCTCGCATAGCCGCCTCATTAAACGCCGGTTTTGGGCACCTCCAGTTCGCCCTCATTCAACGCCGTGAAGAGTGCCTCGATATCTGCTTCGGCGATTTCGTCGCCGATGTACCAACTCAACGTGTCATAGAAGCCGAGGAACGATCCGTCGAGCTTGTTCAGGAGCGCAGTGGCATTTGGCTCGGACATATCGAGTTTTGCCATCAGCAGTGCCGTCAGCGCCGGGGAGGCTTTTGCGTTTGCAAAGACAAGCGACGGTGGCGATAGCGTCGATAGCGGCACCGGGGGAAAGGTCTCGGAGACGCAGCCAAGGCGGCATTCCAGGCGGATGTCGCGGGAGGACGCGGCTGCTTCGATCACAAAGGCCTCCGCTTCGAGCACCCAAGTGCCGCGGGAAACATCGAAATACTGGAAATCGCGCGGGGCGAGCGGCAGGGCCACAACGGTGACCTCGCCGGGGTGGAGCGCGATCTTTGCAAATGCCTTGAGTTCCCGGATGGGCCGCCTGAGGCCCGGCTTTACGGGGCGGACGTATAGCTGGACGATCTCCTTGCCGACAACTGATCCCGAATTGCGGATGGTGATGCTGGCCGTACAAGTCATCGAGGGACCGATGTCCTGTCTGTCCAGCACCATCTCCTCGTAGGAAAATTGGGTGTAGCTCATGCCATGGCCGAACGGGAAAAGCGGCGGCATGGCCTTGAGGTCATAGAAGCGGTAGCCGACGAATGTTCCTTCGCTGTAGAGATGCCGACTATTTTCGCCGGGGTAGGTGTGCCAGCCGGGGATATCCTCCAGGCGCGCAGGCATTGTCGTCGTCAGTTTCCCGCACGGATTTTGTTCGCCGAACAGCACCCGCGAAACGGCCTCGCCGCCGCCCTGTCCGGGGTAGAAGCAGGCAAGAATGGCATCGACGCGATCGAGCCACGGCATCTCGACCGCATCCGGCATGGTGAGAACGACGATGACCTTCCGTCGGGCATCGGCGAGGGCGCGGATGAGTTGGTCATGGCCGGCGGCCAGTCTGAGGCTGTCGCGATCGTTGCCCTCTCCATTGCGGGCCTTCTCGTTCTCGGCAAAGACGATGACCACCTGGGCCGAAGAGGCGGCCGCGAGGACGGCCTGCGTTGCAAACCCCAGCGTCGCGTCCTCCGCCCCCGGAAAGGCAACGTGACGCACCGTCAGATCAGGGGAAGCACGCGCGGCGATTTGCGTGAACGGGCTGTCGACCCGAAATGGGTTGGTCGTCGCGGAGCCCGATCCCTGGATCGTCGGAAGTAGGGCGCCGTCCCCGACGACCAGTATATCGCCGGAAGCGGTCGCATCGAGTGGTAGGGTCTGATGCTCGTTGCGCAGCAGCACGATGGATTCTGCGGCGATCTGGCGGGCGAGGGCATGGTGGAGATCGAGGTCCGCCGGCACAGCCGGCTGTGCGCCAGCTTGGCAATGATGGGCGAGGCCGATAACCCGCGCGCAGGCCTCGTCGAGTCTGGATTCGTCGACTTTTCCAGCCTCGATGGCGGCGAGAAGGCGGGCCTTGCGGGGCTTGCTTTCCGGCATGTCGAGGTCGCTGCCGGCTACCAGAGATGCGGGCCGGTCCTTGATGGCGTGCCAGTCGGACAAGACGAGGCCATCATAGCCCCATTCGTCGCGCAGCACGTGCTGCAAAAGCCAGGGGTTCTCCGCGGCCTGGACGCCATTGACCGGGTTATAGGCGCTCATGACCGTCCACGGGGCGCTTTTTGCGATCGCCCGTTCGAAACCCGCGAGATAGATTTCCCGCAAGGCTCGCTCGTCCACGTCGGAACTGGTCGTCGTCCGCTCGATCTCGGAATTATTGCAGGCGAAGTGCTTCAGCGATGCGCCGATGCCATTGTCCTGCAAGCCGGAAATCAGGGCGGCGGCAAGCTCGCCATTGATCACCGGATCTTCCGAGTAATATTCATAAGCCCGTCCGGCAAGCGGCGTGCGCCGCGTGTTGATGCCGGGGCCGAGGAGGAGATGGATGCCGAGGCTTCGGCATTCGCGCGCCAGTGCCTCGCCCATCCGGTAGAGCAGGTCGAGGTCCCAGGAGCAGCCGACAAGGTTTCCGTTGGGAAAACAGGTCGCAGGGCGTGTCGTGCCGAACATGCCGGCTGTGTCGTCGGCTTGCTGGTTCACCACATCCAGAAATGCGGCAAGGCCATTCTCCGCGTCGTCGCCGGCATCGATCTGTGTCGTCGAGTAGCGAACGCCATAGGTTCCATCGGTCATCAGGATGGATTTTATCCCCAGCCTGTCGATGGCAGCTGTCCTCCAGAGGCCGCAGCCGCTGACGAGCTCGACCTTCTCTGCCGGCGTCATCGCCGCGACCAGCGAGCGGATTTCCTTTTCGTCAGCGGGAGACATGGCGGATTTTCCTTTGTCGGCATGCTGGAGGGAAGGACCGCGCGAGTCCCGTCAACAGATCTTCTGGAGCAGTTCCATCAGCATCATGCGTTCTGCGGCCGTCAGCGGGCCAAGGGTCTGCTGCGAGATCTCCAGCGCGATGGAAAGATTGCGCTCGACCATAGCCCGGCCTTCTTCGGTCAGCGTCAGCACGAGACGCCGCGCATCCGCCGCGTCAGGCGCCGTATGCACCAGGCCGCGCTTCACGAGTCGGTCGACGACGCCCTTGATGGTCGCCATGTCCATCGCCGTCTCGCGGCCGAGATTGCCCTGCGAGCAAGGTTGCAGGTCCTTGAGCTTGACGAGCGCCGCCCACTGGGTGGTCGTCAGCTTCTCGGCGATCAGGTTGGCGAAAATCGACACGTGGCGCTGGTTGGCCTGGCGCAGGAAGAAGCCGATCTGCTCGCCCAGCGTATACTGCGCCTGGTCGCGTTTCGCCGCTGGCGCTGCTGTACCGTCCGATTCCCGGGCGTTGCCCTTGAGTGGAATGTCCATCTTCTCTCTCAACCTGGCTCATGGCTGCCGAAAGTCGGCGACCCATGAAAAGCCGTCATGCGGACCACCAATCCAGAATGGCGTCCGTCGTCAAAATTTCAATCTGCTCCGAGAACCTCGGCGCCAGCCGCGTCAGCACCATTTCATGGGCGACCATGTCGCCGCTGGCTAGGGCATCGCTGGCAAGGATCACCTTGTATCCGAGGTCCACGGCATCGAGCGCGCTGGCATAGACGCACACATCCGTCTCGACACCGGTGAAGACGATCGTATCTATACCCTGTGCATCCAGGCGCTCCACGAAGCCCGGAGTCTCGAAGACAGAATAGGTCTTCTTGTCGACGATCGAACCCGGCCGTGCCAGCGACGCCAGCGGCGCGACGAGGTCCAGCATTGCCGGATCGAGTTCGTCCAGCGTCACTGCCTTCCAACGCTCGTAGTAGCTCTGCCATTGTCCCCTCGCATCCGCCGGCTGTTGGGGCACGACGAACCGGGCGAATACCGTCCTGTCCGGCTGCGCTTCGGCAAGCTTCGACACATTCGGCACGATGGCGGCGAGGCCAGGCGTGAACCAGGCCGTCTCTTCGGCAAAGAGCCGTTGCATGTCGATGATGAAAAGCGACACGTTGCCGGACAGCGGCGCGCCCGTCATCATCAATCCAGTACGCTGACGGTGTGTTCCGGCGACCAGTTCAGTGTCACCGTATCGCCTTCGCTGAGCAAGGTGCCGTCCCTGTTTTGCACGAAGAGCTTGAGAGGGATGCCATCGGCTGTTTCCAGCAGATAGGAAAGCACCGCTCCGGCATAGATCACCGTCGTGATGCGTGCCGTCAGGTTGTTGCCTTCGCCATTGCCGGCGGCAATGAACATCTTCTCGGGGCGGACTGCCAGCGTCGCCTTGGTGCCGTTGGCCGGCAGGGGGCTGGCGCTGCGCACAATTGTGCCATCCGGGAGCTTAACTCCGCCGTCCTCGACGGTTCCGGTGAGGAAGTTGGAATCGCCCAGGAACTCCGCGGCAAAGCGCGTCAGCGGCTTTTCGTAGACAGCGTCGGGCGCGCCGATCTGGATGATGCGGCCCTTGTCGAGGATGGCGACCTTGTCGGACAGGGTCAGGGCTTCCTCTTGGTCGTGGGTGACGAAAATTGTCGTAAGCCCGCTCTCGCGCTGGATGCGCAGCAGTTCGACCTGCATCTCCTGGCGAAGCCTGCGGTCGAGCGCTGACAGCGGCTCGTCGAGCAGCAGCACGCTCGGCTTGATGACAATGGCGCGTGCCAGCGCAACACGCTGCTGCTGGCCGCCGGAGAGCTGCTTCGGCATGCGGTTGGCAAAACCGGGCAGGCGCACCATGTCGAGGGCGCGATTGACTTCTTTGCGCGCCACCGCACCCTTGATGCCGCGGCGCTCGAGACCGAAAGCCACGTTTTGGGCGATCGTCATGTGCGGAAACAGCGCGTAGGACTGAAACATCATGCCAATGTTGCGTCCCCAGACGGGCACGTTTGTGACATCCTTGCTGCCGATGGTCACGACCCCCTGGTCGGGCTTGATGAAGCCGGCGATGATGCGCAGGAGCGTCGTCTTGCCGGAGCCGGACGGTCCGAGAAGGCTGGTGAACGAGCCCTCCGGGAATTCGGTGGTGATATCGGCGAGAACAGGCGTTGTGCCGTAGGTCTTGGCAACGGAATGGACGTTAACGTTTGTCACTTGTGTCTCCGGGCTTGGCGAAGCGCGCAAAAATCAGGATCACGGTCATCGAACCGAGAAGAAGAACAGTCGAGATCGCATTGATTTCAGGGGTGAAGCCCTTGCGGATCGAGGAGTAAATCTGAACCGGCAATGTTGTGAAGCCGGGTGTTGCGAGGAAATAAGAGATCACGAACTGGTCGAGCGAGACCGCGAAGGCGAACAGGGCAGCCCCCAGGATGCTGGGATAGAGCAGCGGCAGGGTCACCGAGAAGAAGGCATGGACGGGCGTGGAGCCCAGGCTCATGGCGGCCTCCTCGAGGTCGGCCCGGATCGTCCGGAAGCCCGTTCCGACCACCAGCACCACATAGGGGATGGCAAGGGCGACATGGCCGATGATGATCGCATGCATGCCGCGACCGATACCGGTCCAGTAGAAGAAGATGAGCATGGCCGTGCCGGTGATCAGCCACGGAATGGCGATCGGCGGCAGCAGCATGATCTGCAGGAAGCTTTTGCCGCGGAACGTGCTGCGCGATAGGGCAACCGATGCCATCGTGCCGAGCGTGGTCGCCAAAATAGCGGTGATGACGGCGATGATGATACTGTTCATGCCTGCGGTCAGCAGGATGCTGTTGTTCCAGAGCGCCTCATACCAGCGGGTGGAGAAGGTGAAGGGCAGTTCGTAGAGCGGCGAGGCGTTGAAGCCCATGGCCATCATCACGAGGATCGGAGTGTAGAGGAAGACAAGGATGGCGATCAGATAGAAACGGCCAAGCGATTTCATTCGGTGTCTCCTCCCTAGGCTGTGGTGCCGCGGCGCAGGACGCCCGAGAACGTTGCAAAGATAGCCAGCACGACGGCAAGCAGCGTGAAAGACAACGCGGCGCCAAGCGGCCAGTTGAAGGCCTGCGTAAACTGGTCCTCGATGACCGTGCCCATCGTCACGCCGACGCGGCCACCGAGAATGCGAGGTTCCATGAAGGACCCGATCACCGGAATGAAGGTCAGCACGGCGCCCGAGACAAGGCCGGGTGCTGCCATAGGCACGAGGATCTTGAAGAGAATGGTCCACCAGCGCGCACCGAGACTGGAGGCAGCCTCGATGATCGCCTCATCGATAGTCACCAGCGCGATGTAGCAGGTGAGGATCATGTAGGGCAGGTAGCCATGTACCAGGCCGACGACGATCGCGTAACGACTGTAGAGAAAGCCGATCGAGCCGGCCTCGGGAAAGACGATGTGGAACAGCGTGTCGAGGAAGCCGTTCTCGCGCAGCACCATCGTCCAGGAAAAGACGCGAACCAAACCGTTGGTCCAGAACGGCAGGAGGATGAGGATCAGCAGCATTTCGCGCGTCTTGCCGAAGGTGGAGCGGGTGAGCGCGACAGCCGCCAGAAAACCGATCACGGCGCAGGAAAGCGTCGTCCAGAAGCCGATCAGCAGCGACGTGACAGCAATGCCGACCAGATAGGGCTGGTCGATGAAGGCCCGGTACTGTTTCAGGGTGAAGACGATTGGCGCCTTGCCCATCGGAGTGGCCGACATGAAGCTGAAGACCAGCATGGTCAGCAACGGCAGGAAAACAGCGAGGGTCAGCCAGCCATAGGTCGGCATCAGCAGGGCCGTCGTCGAAACCCAGGATGGAAGGGCGCGTCTTGAGCGCAGACCCGAGGGTCTGCGCTCCGACGTCAGTGTACCGGTCTCATTCCGCATAGAAGGCTTTCACTTCCTGCCACAGGTTGTTGAATGCTTCGCGGCGATCATCCGGGAGAGCCGACATGATGCCCATGGTCTTGAGGTATTCCGGCTTGTGAACCTGGCGGCTCAGGTCGTCGGCCGGAAGAGCGGCCAGTGCTGCCGAGTTGGACGATGCCGGCGCGCCGACCTTGGTCGCCCATTCAAGGTAGAAGGTCGGGTCGATCAGCCAGTTTGCGAAGGCCAATGCGCCTTCCGCATTCGGCGCGGATGCCGGAATGCCGAGACCGTCCACCCAGCCGATGCCGCCTTCCTTGGGAACGACGAAATCTACAGGCAGCTTCGAATTGCGCTTTGAGCGCACGGAGCCACCCGACCAGAACAGCGAGAGGTCGAATTCCTTGGCTGCGAACGACTTGTTCCACTGGTCTTCCGTCGACCAAAGCAGCTTTACGTTCGGCTTGATGGACTTCAGCGCATCGCGGACGGCGCCTAGATCCTTGGGACTGTTAATGTCCTGGCCGGTCATCAGCGCGCCGGCGGCAACGCAGATGATCGCGTCGTCGTCCATGGCAACGCGGCCCTTGTAGGCCGGATCAGCCAAGACCTTGTAGCTGTCCGGAACAGGCATGCCGTCACGGATCGCCAGCGAGGTCATGCCCCAGACCCACGGAACCGCATAGCCCTTGCCGTCCTTCAGGAAGTTGACGTTTGAGCGGAGGTTGGGATCGATCGTGGCGGCGTTCGGAACCTTGCTGAAATCGATCGGCTGCAGCAGATCTTCCGCCGTTGCCTGCGCGCAGCGGGCGGCGTTCAGGATGACCATGTCGTAGGCGCCCGGATTGGTGCGCAGCTTGGTCAGCATTTCCGATTCCGAACTGTAGTAGTCGTGGACGACTTCGATGCCGGTCTTTTCGGCGAAGGCCTTGATCGACCAAGCTTCGTCGGTGCCGTAGCCCTGCCAGTTTAGAACCGTGATCTTGCCGGCCGAAAAGGCACGGCTCGGCAGGCCCGAGAATGTTGCACCGGCAATCATTGCGCCGGACATTAGCTTCAGCGCGTTGCGTCTTGTGATTTCAGTCATTGTGTAACCCCTCATGAAAATTCTCTGTTTTCAGTGTCCACGGCCGAAGCCGACGACCCAAGCGATATAAAAATCAAAGGCAATTCGCGTTTCACAAAACGCGCCATATGATTTGTATACAAACTAATAAAGGAGAGGCGAACAACCTGGGCATGCGTCTCTGAAGGCAAGCGTCGTCGCAGCGCCGTTCGCAACAGCACCAAAATAACGCAATCAATCAGCCACAGTCAGTAGGATGTCTCCATCACGAGCATAGCGCCCCGATGCGCAGACTTCCGTTCAACCCTCTTGCTCTTTCGGCAGTCTTTTTACTTTGTATGCAAAGTAATATGCGTATTTGTCACATGTCAAGTTCCATCAACTGCCATTGACGCCCGCGCTGTCAAAAAAAAGAGATTCAATTTCCGGCCTAGGGCGCATGGCGAAATTTCGACGCGGACGTCGTCCGCAACCGCCTCGAAAGCGAGCTCCTCGCCACCTAGCCGCGCCGCCACGATGCTGCCGGTAGCGACGTGCGGCAGGCTGATGAAACCGGCGCCATCCACCGGTCCGATCGTGCAGGCAAAACGTGCGTTGCTGAAGGCGATCTGCGACAGGGTGGTCTGGAGATCGGTCGTGAGCGACAGGCGTCCGTCCAGCGTCATCTCCAGCAGGCCGCCGGCAACAGATAGCGACATCATGCCGGAAGGAGACAGCATCGGCCCGATCGAAAGATCGGCACGCGTGTTGTGCAGTGTCCAGCCGGTCCACGGATCGAAGTCGACAATCTCACCGACGGCCATCAGTGGCAGCAAGCCTGCCCAGATATAGAAGGGATCCGTATCGCCCTGGTCCATCGCCTCGCCGGTCACAGCATTGTAGTTTTCGGACGCGATACGGTTCTTGCTCCAGTTCTTCATGAAGAGTTCATAGCTCTGACGCGCGAGCTTGCTTGCCTCGGCCGCAAAACCGTAGCGGCGCAGGCCGAGCCAGACCATGTAGTTGACGTTCGGCCAGATGCGGCCGCGCCAGTATACGTTGTCGGTAAACGCCGGGTCGTCGCGCGTCGCATTCGGCAGGACGTAGTCGCCGCCAAAGGTGCTCTCGTCATTGAGGTGCCCAAGCAGCCGCTCGGCCTGCTCCGGGCTGGCCGCGCCGCACAGGAGGGGATAGAAGCTAGTGGGCGAAAGTGAGCGGACGAAGCCGCCGTGGCGCTGGCGGTTGGCGAATATGCCTCTGCTCTCGTCCCACAGATGCTCCGAGATCAGCTTCCGGCACCGCTCGGCAATCTCTCCGAATTCACGGGCATCGTCATCATTGCCGAGAACCACGGCCATTTTCGCCAGCATTTCGGCATCGAGCACCGCGGCGCAATTCAGCCCCAGATCGAATGTCGACAGGGTGCGGGTGACGGGATCGTAGATGGCCTCGTCATGGGTGGAGGAATTGTCCATGCCGGTCTCGTTGCGCGCGGCAAAATGCGTGCCCTTATAGAGACCTTCGCCGACATCGGATGTGCCGCAGGACAGCAGCCCGAACGTATCGGGATCGCGATGCTCGCGCCACCAGCGTTGATTGCGGGCCAGCGCGTCGTAGCTTGCGGCCAGCAGCGAGCGTTCGCCGGTGCGCTGGTAGAGCTGCCAGGCGACGAGCGCGCCGTTCGGATGCTGACTGCGATCCACCCAGGCATCGTTCGAGGTGACGATGCAGGCGATGTTGCCCTGGGGCGTGGCGCTCGCCATTGCCGTCGCCATGTTCTCGCGCGCCAGATCGGCATCGAAGACGCCGGCGAGCAGTGCCGCAAACAGCTGGTCGTTGTACCAGACTGCAAATTTTCCGAGATTCCAGATGCGTGTCACGGCCGTGTAGGGCCGCGCATTGGTCTCGTCCCAGATCGTGTTCCAGGCAACCACATCGCGGATCGCATCGAGCGATCCTTCATAGTTGCCGTCATGGGCGCTTGAAGCGGCGGCCGCCTTTCCGGCGGCGAGGCAAGCCTCGGCCTTTGCGATGGCAAGCTCCGCACTGTCGGCCACTGCGGCGGCATAGGCGCCCTGGCGCATCATTTCCAGATTGAAGCGCAGGCCGATGACAGGCGCAACGTTCTTCCGGCTCGCGGTGTAGAAATAACCGTTCGCCTCAAAATCGGCCCTGAGCGCCTCTACTGTGTCATGGCCCGTCACATGCACCGGCGCCTCCGCAGTGGCGACTGCCACGAAGCGCGTGCCGATCTTGACGAGGGTAATGCCGCGGACTGCCTCGTAAGTGACCATTTCGCCGCTATCGGCCGAGACTGCCAGCGTCAACCAGAAGCGCAGGCCCCATTCACCCGCAGCCTTGCCCTCCCAGCTGCCGCGAACCGCGAAAGGATCGGCCTTATCGGTCCTGAACGCGACGGTCGTGCCGCTGTGGTCGGTTTCCAGCTCGATCAACGACCCATCGAGCGCGTGGCGGCCCAGGCGCACGGGGTCACGCCGCGGCTCGATGATGGATGTTGTGCGGCTGCGCGTGGAATAGAGAACGGGCGTGATGCGCACGCCGAGCGGCAGGAACACCATTTCTGCGGGTCTGTCTGACCAGCTATTCCAGGCGCGCATCAGGGGAACTGTCGAGTGTTTCAGCATGATCTCATTCCGGTCGGTTTCGCAGCGGCACGAGGCGAGGCGGGGCGCTTAACCCGCTCTTGTCCAGGGTGCTGCCGAGATAGGGTGTGTTGGGGTAGTAGCGGTTTGCCGCCGTATTGGCGACATGAAGCTCGAGTTGATGCCTGCCGGCGGCAAGGTGACTAAGCGAAAAGCGATAGGGCCGCCATCCGCGCCGTCCCACTTGGGCTCCGTCGAGATAAGCGGTTACGACCGTATGCACCGCCAACAGTTCCAGTATCCAGTCGCCTTCGTCGTCCACGCTGAAGGAGAGGCGATAGATGCCGGTTCCGCTGAAGGCCTCAAAGCCTTGCACCTCCCAGCCGCTTTCGACGGATATGGATATGAAATCCTGGCCTTGCCCGGCCGAGAACGTCCATCCGGCTGCCAAGGCGACTGTCCGGCTTCGGTCAAGCGGCGGCTGGCTCGATAGCCGGCCAGATCCGGCAACCGCCTGCGAAGCTGCGCAAAGGCGGATGCAACGGACCTCGTGCGGCTCAAGAAGGACAGCCAGGCGCCGGACGCCAGCGAACGTCTCCGCAGCGCCTTGTTCCGGATCCCATGTTTGGTAGGCGAAGCCCTCACCAAGCGCGATCTCAAAACGCATCTCTTGCGTGCCATCGTTGAAGACAACCATCCGCCACCAGCCTTCCCGATCGTAGCCGACCCAGTGCCTTGGTTTGCCACCCTGTATCTGTGGGCCTGATGAAGCGATGGTCGAGAGCAGCGCGGACATTGCCTCCGCATCCGGCATGGCCTCCAGATGCCTGCTTGCCTCGATGGGACCCACCGCCTGCTGCCCGGCGCAGACCCCTGACAGCCTTTCGCCGGACGACCACACTTGGCCGCCGGCATTCCGGAATGCATCGAGCCTCTCGATCGTCGCTGCCGATTGCACCACGGTGGTGGACGGCAAGACAACCGCGTCGAAAGCAAGACCGGATGCGAGCAGGCACCCGTGTTCAAATGTTGCATCGGCGACATCACGCTCGCTTACGAACATGAAGTCGCAGCCTTGGGCCAGCAAATGCTCGCACCAGGCTCCAATATGGGCGGCATGGCTGTGCCGGGGCCCTTCGGCAAAGGCTGTAAACAGGGGATAGAGGATCGCGACCGGTGTCCGCGGCGTGGCCGGCTCGATGAAAGCGGAGACGCGCGCGATCTCCAGTGCAAAGAGATCGTGATAGCTCCACCACGGCTCGAAGTTGATGCCGGGGGCGAAGTCGAAACGCGGATTGGTGAAGGGCGTCGGGTCATTGTCGCGACCGTCCGTCAGGTAGACGCCGTGCCAGAGGAACTGCCGGGCGCCGAGGCAGGCGAGGCGGATGGCCCCAGCGCGTGCAGCCTCACGCGTCACCTCCCACTGGCCAGCAGCTCTGACCTCAGTGCGTCCGGCACTGAAATAGGTCTCGACGACGCAGCGGCTGCGCCCGTTCGAGCGGGCGACGGAATCGCCCAGCTTGGCGGAAAGCTGCGGTTCGAGGTTGTTTGCATCCACCGCCGTCTGATGGCGGAAGGCATCGATGCCGAAGAAGTCGACGGCAGGCGCGACGCGCGGATCGATGCTCGTGAAGCCGCCATTGGGCGCCCAGGAACCGACATGGGCCAGCACTTCATGCCCGGTCAGGACGATACGCGTTTCCTCCGCCCATTTCCGGAGCGTGCCGAAGAAGGCTTCATTCATCAGGGCGGAATAGGCGGCGTGAAACCGTGCACGTAGCGGCAGCGTCCGGGGTCCGACGTCACGGACGACCGCAAGCAGGGCATGCGCGAAGGGTGCCATAGCATTTGCTTCAACGTGGTCCCGAAGGCCAGGCGCATACAGCAGGCTGTTGCCGAGATTGCCGACCATCTCGTCCCAGCGGTAGAAACCGGGGGCGGGCTGATCGTAGAATACGGATTGCACCGTGCGCGGCACGTGTTCGCCCAGTGCCGCGACGAGGGGCTCGAGGCCGACATCGATGAAGCGCTCGGCAGCCTCGGGCAGCAGGTAGTTGATGATCCTGGAGGTCGCGGAGCGTGCGCTGACGAAAACCGTCAGCATGGAGCCTGATGCGATCTCGCCATCATATGCATAATGGCAGGCTATGGGATCGGAGTCGGTGATGCGGACGCGCGAAGTCACATCGACTATCTCGTCCAGGCTGTCGATCGTAGCGGAAGGATGCAGCAGCGCCGCCTCGATCGTCCATTTGCGCCACTCGATGCACCCACCTTCGTATTGCCAGGCAATGATATCGGCACCCATCGTCTGCGTGAAGGATGGACGGATGGCGCTGATCCCCCCTTCGCTATGCAGGGCTGACGACCAGAACAGGTGGCGTTCCCGCAGATCGTCCCGCCCTTCCACCGTGCGGCCACCGGCGTGACCGCTGATCCAGTTATACTCGTCGTACATGCCGAGTTTCAGCTCGAGTTCAGACGCGACATCGGCTGCATCCCGGTAGGCGACCAGATAATCGGATGACAGATAGGCTTCAAGCGGCAGGGCAAGCCGTGCCTGGATCAGGATGGTGCCGATACCCTTTGCCTGGAAATCGACAAGTTGCGTCCGGCAGGTCGCCTTGTCCGGAATACTGTGCCAGAACCAGTAGGCGGATGGGCGAAACGCATTTGTCGGACTCTGGAAGATCGTCCGACTATCGATATTCGCAATGGATACTGTTTCCGGCAATACCTCTTCCTCAGTGTGCGGCGGCAGGAACGCGTTGGATAGCGGCCGAAGCGTCGTTCCATGCCGGCTTGTCCGGTGCAAAACGTGCCCGCAGATAGTCGGTGAGATCTTTCAACTGGGTCTCGTCGAGCGTGTTGCGGAAGGACGGCATCGACATGACTTCGGGTGCCTCGCGCCCTGTCGTCGCGGCAAGGATAGCCGGCGCTTCGACGCCGCCGAGAATTGCTTGGATGACATTGTTGGGCGTATCGGCATGCAGGTTGCTGTTAAGCGCCAGAGATGACAGGACTGTGTTGCCGGCATGGCAGGTAGCACAGGCGCCGTTGAAGATCCGCTCGCCCTTCGGCGAAACCAACGCTGCGTCGCGCGTAGCGCTGTCGCTGGCAGCAATGGCGGTCTGGCTTTGAGCCGCGGCCCTGGCGGGATCGCCGTCCCCGTTGAGGCTGGCAAGATAGTTTGCCATCGCGCGGATATCCGAATCTGGGAGCGGCTGCATGACCTCCACCACATGGGCCATCGGACCGGCGGCACTGCCATGGTCACGCGAATGGCCGCGGCGCAGGTAGTCATAGAAGGTGTCTTCCGTCCAGCCGACGGGCCCCTTGGCCATCGCATTGAGGGCAGGGGCCTCCCAACCATCGACAAAGCCGCCGGACAGGTGGGCGCTTCCCGTCTTTTCGGCACCCAGCGCATTGCGTTCACTGTGGCAGGCGGAGCAGTGGCCGAGCGTCTCCACGAGATAGGCCCCCCGGTTCCAGGTGGCATCACGCGTCTTGTCGTAAGTCATCGGCGACGATTTCAGGAAGAGCGCATTCCATCCGGCCATCATCATCCGGATACCATAAGGGAATTTGAGCCTCGTCTCTAGCGCCTTTTTGGAGACTACTGTTTGCGTCATCAAGTATGCATAGAGCGCCTGTAGGTCCGCATCTTCCGCACC